>DASWJW010000237.1:0-17475 GCA_036396955.1 Planctomycetota bacterium | reverse complement strand
GCCGCCCATCTGGAATTCCTCGTCGGTCTTGAGCCGGAAACGCACCCGGACCGCTGCTTCGCCGTCGGCGAACTGGCTGATGTCGAGCGCGTGCTGGCGCCAGGCGGTGTCCACCAGGTGCAGTTCGCCCACGAAGCCGGCCGGGTTCTCCCACGCGGTCTGGCCGTTGACCAGGATGCGCGCGGAGTCCTCGGGATTCTGCTCCACGGTGAGCCAGCGCTTGTAGAGCAGCGTGGTGCGGGTCGCGGTGCTGCAGTCGATGGGCGGCGACTCGAGCCAGACTTGCGAGTCGGCGTCGTAGGCGCCGTCGGCGCCGCCGAGGCCCAGGTCGGTGCCCCAGACGTTGCTGCCGCTCGTCGCGGCCGCAGGGTCCGCCCAGGCGGCCGACTCGTGGCGGGTGCCGGTCCCCGACTTGCCCTGCGGGGCGCCGCGCTCCCAGATGTCCGCGCCGACGATGGCGCTGTGCGTCCAGCCTTCGTCGGTGCCGCCTTCGAAATCGTTCTCGTAGATCGGCACGATCCGGCCGACGACGAAGGAAAAAGTGTCGCCGCCCTGCCAGGTGGTGCTCGGAAACCAGCCTTCCCGGCCCTGGTCGTCCGCGGAGAGCAAGTAGTAGTCGACGATCGTCGGAGAAATCTGTCCGGGCAGGTCGCCGGCCCATTCGTCGGGATTGCCGGTGGGCGCGAGCGCGGTGCTCTGCCACGATCCGCCGCCGACGCGGTACCACGCATCGACGCTGGCGATGGCGGCGCCGGCGTTGAGCGCCTGCACGCTGGCGGTCAGCGGGTAGGGCCCGTTCTCGTCGAGCGTGTTGGCGGCCGGCACGTGGTCGAACGCGACCGCCTGGCCGACCACGCGCAGGATGTGCAGGCCTTCGTCGCGGTCGCTGATGTAGACCACGCCGGACGGCGCGAAGGGGTAGCAGCCCCAGGCGCCGTCGTAGCCGCCGCCGCTTGCGGCGTTGGTGTCGTAGCTGCCGACGAAGCGCATGTTGGCCGGATCGCTGATGTCGACGCAGGCGAAGCCTTCGGTGTACCACGAGGCGTAGACGCGGTCGCCGCGGATGTACGCGTTGTGCACCGTCGCAGCGGGGTTGATGGTCCACTGGTCGAGCAGGCGGATGCTGCCCGGCGTCGAGATGTCGTAGAGCGCCAAGTGGCCGCCGCCGGATTCGTCGGTGGTCACGCAGAGCGAGTCGCCGGCGTTCGCCCAGGTGCTGTGCGTGAAGCTGCCGGGCGTCTGGATCGCGCCGATGGACGGCTTGCTGGGCAGGTTGGAGACGTCGAGTATCCGGTAGTCGCCGGCGTTGATCTCGGCGTTGTGCGCCAGGCCGTGCTGCACGTGCAGGTCGTGCACGTACTGGCTGGTGTAGTTGGTGACGTGCACCGGGCTGGTGGGGACCGTCAAGTCGATGATCACCGTGCCGTTGTTGGTGCCGCAAACGTAGGCCGTGCCCGTGCCGACGTCGATCGCGATGTTGTGCGCGTTGCCCCAGCGGTTGTCGCCCCAGACCGCCAGCAAGACCGGCTTCTCGGGGTCGCGCAAGTCGACGATCTGCATGCCGCCGCCGCCTTCGGTGACCACGTAGCAGAATTCGTCCCAGGTCTTCATGTCCCGCCAGACCGAATTCGGGCCGGGGATGTAACCGGTCAAGTAGGGAGCCGTGGGGTCGACCGCGTTGTAGAACGCGGTCCCGGTGGACGTGCCGATGATGGCGTACTCGCGCCCGTCGGGGGCGGTGTAGCCCCAGCAGTCGTTGTAGCCGCCGAAAGCGTCGACTTTGGCGAGGAGTTCGACGCCGTTGCCCTGGGCTGCGAGCGGGGCGGCTGCGAACAAGACGAAAGCTGCTGCGAGTAGGGGGTTGCGCATGGTGTGACGGGCCGTGCCGGGGAGCGTCCGATGATAGCGGAGCGGCCCCGCGTCCCGGACGGGGCGAGAGGGGCCGCCGCGGCGGCGCCCTGGATCGGACGCCGCCCGCACTTGCGAGAACCTAGTTGATCACCAGGGTCAGCAGGTTCGAGTCGAACCATTGGCCGCCGTTCCGCGCCGCGACCTCGAAGTAGACGGTCAGGCCGCTCGCGCCGGCCGGCACCGGCCCCACGGTCCACGCGCCAGCGCCGCTGCCGTTGCTGGTGCCCGTGGCCGCGATCTTGGCGGCGCCGCCGAGATCGAAGTCGTGGCCTTGGAAGGTCTGCCCGGCGTTGCTCCTGGACCACGCCAGCCAGGTGGGGCTGTTGGCCGGCGCCGCGGTGTAGCTGTAATTCAGCATCTGGCCGGTGTTGGTGTTCGTGGTGCCGGTGAGGCTGATGGTATCGACGTCGGCCGCACCGATCGAGATCAGCGCGAAGTCGTCGATGTTCCAGCCGCCGAGCTGCAGGCCGGCATCGGAGAGCAGTTCGTAGCGGACGCGGAAGGCCGCGTTGCCGTCGGCCTGCGCCGAGACGTCGATCACGTGTTCGGTCCAAGCACCGTCCACGTGGTTGCCGACCAGCGCGTTCTGCCACACCGTGACCCAGGTGCCGCCGGCGTTCTGCGCCTGGATGCGCGCCGTGTCGAAGTTGCGCTCCTCGACGCCCAGCCAGCGCTGGTAGCGGATCTTGACCCCGGTCTCCCCGGTCAGGTCGAAGACGGGGGAGATCAGTTGATTGTGGACGTTGGCGGCGTATTCGCCGTTCCAGCCGGTGCGGCCGACGTCGTTGGCCCACGCGTTGTTACCCGAGTACGCGCCGTTGGGGTCGGTCGAGAGGCCCTGGGGCGTGTCGCGCTGCCAGTCGTCCTGGGTGGCGATCTGCGTGTGGGTCCAGCCTTCGTCGCCGGCGGCCTCGAAGTCGTAGGCGACGATCTCGGTGATCAAGCCGACGATGAAAGTGTATTCGCCCGAATCCGGAGTGCGGATCGTGTTGCCGAGCGTGTCCTGGCCTTCGATGTGGTAGGCGACCTGCGCGGGGGAGTTCTGGCCGGGGATGTTGCCCGCCCAGTGGTCGCCGCCGGCCGGGCTCATCGCCACGGTCTGCTGCGCGCCGCCGTCGACGGCGTAGCGGAGCGTCGCCGAGGAGACGCTGCCGTTGGCCGAAGTGATCTCGGCGTCGGCGACGTAGGGACCGGTCTCGTTCTGCGTGTCGCCCAGCGGGGTGTGGCTGATGGTCATCGCCGGACCGTCGATGCGGATCACGTGCAGGCCTTCGCTGCGGTCGGAGATGTAGACCAGGCCCGAGGGCGCGTACGGGTAGCAGCCCCAGGCGCCTTCGAAGCTCGCGCCGGAGAACGGACTCGTGTCGTAGCTCGCGTACTTGATGGGGTTGGCCGGGTCGGTGATGTCGACCACCACCATGCCCTCGGTGTACCACGAGTTGAAGTTCAGGTCGCCCTTGATGAACGCGTTGTGCGGGATCGAATCGGGCGTCGGCGTGAACGTCGAGAGCTGCACGATGTTGTTCGGATTGGAGATGTCGTAGAACGCGATGCGCGCGCCCGAGACTTCGTCCGTGGTGACCGCCACCGTGTCGATCTCGTTGGCCCACGCGGTGTGCGTGAACGCCGCCGGCGTGCCGATGGTGTCCTTGGTGGGCGTGTTCGGCAGGTTGCTGACGTTGAGGATCCGGTAGTCGCCGTTGTAGATCTCGGCGTTGTGCGCCTGGCCGTTCTGCACGTGCAGGTCGTGCACGTACGCGGTCGTGTAGTTGGTGATGAAAATCGGATTGGTCGGGTTCGCCCCGATGTCGAATATCACCACGCCGTTGTTGGTGCCCGCGGCGTAGCCGATTCCGGTTCCCAGGTCGATCTGGATGTTGTGGCAATTGCTCCAGCGGTTGGTGAGCGCGGTCGTGACCAGCGACGGGCTCTCAGGATTGGTCAGGTTGACGATCTGCACGCCCGATCCGCCTTCGGTGACGATGTAGCAATACAGGCCGTAGGTCTTCATGTCGCGCCAGGTCGAACCAGGGCCCGAAATGAAGCCGGTGAGATAGGGCGCGGCCGGGTTGACGACGTTGTAGAACGCCGTGCCGTTGTTGGTGCCGATGATGGCGTACTCGCGGCCGTCCGGGGCGGTGTAGCCCCAGCAGTCGTTGTATTCGGAGTACTGGTCCACGCGCGAGAGCAGCGTGGCGCCGTCGCCTTGGGCCGCGGCCGGAGCGGCGAGCGCGAGGACGAGGCAGGCGGAGGAGAAAAGCGGGTGGTTCATGGCGTGGGTCGGAAAGGGGCGGGAACACCCCTCGCACCGTTTTGGACGGCACGAGGGGCGGAAAGATCCAGCGGTTTGCGGCTGCTCGATCAATTCACGGTCAAGGTGATCACGTTGGAGTCGGCGACTTCCGCCGCCTTCTTCGCCGCCACTTCGAGATGGACGGTCAGGCCGCTGGCGCCGGCCGGGACCGGGCCGACGGTCCAGCTGCCCGCACCGGTCGCGCTCGCCGTGCCGCTCGCCACCACGGCGAGAGGCGTGCCGAGGTCGAAAGCGTGGCCGAAGAAGCTCGAGCCGTTCAAGTTGAACGAACGCGCCAGCCAGACCTGCGCCGAAGCCGGAGCTCCGGTGTAGCTGTAGGTCAGCGACTGGCCGACGTTGGCCGAACTCGGGCCGGTGAGGACGATCACATCGGTGTTGCCGACCGGCTCGACGCCGATGATCTCGAAATCGTCGATGTTCCAACCGCCGTACTGGAGCCCGGCGTCGCTGATCAGCTCGAAGCGGAAACTGACGGCGGCGTTGCCGTCGGCCCACTGCGAGATGTCCAAGTCGAAGAGCTGCCAGCCGTTGTCGAGGAGGTCGCTGGCCAGCGGGTTCTCCCACCGCACCACGCCGTTCACCTTGATCCGCGCCTGGTCGTACAGGTTGTTGACCGCGTTGCGCTTCTCCACGCCGAGCCAGCGCCGGAAGCGCAGCCGCGTGCCGGTGGCCGCGCTCAAGTCGATCGCCGGCGACAGCAGGTAGTTGTTGACGTTGGCGGCGTATTCACCGTTCCAGCCCGGCCGCCCGACGTCGTTGGCCCAGACCTTGGTGCCCGAATAGGCGCCGCTGGGGTCGGTGGACAGGCCTTGGGGCGTGTCGCGCTGCCAGTCGTCCTGCGTGGCGACCTGGGCGTGCACCCAGCCTTCGTCGGTCGCGCCTTCGAAGTCGTTGAAGTAGTGCTGCACGACCATGCCGACGATGAATTCGTATTCGCCGTCGCGCGGGTTGCGGCCGGTGTTGCCCTGGTCGTCGTCGGCCTCGATCCAGTAGGTGACGAATGCCGGCGAGACCTGGCCCGGGATTCCGGTGCTCCAGTCGTTGCCGCCCACGTTGCCCATCGCGAGCACGTTGTCCGGGCCGCCGTCGACCTGGTAGTGGACCTCGGCGCCGGTGATGTTGGCGCCGAGCAGCGAGGCGACGGTTGCGTCGACGACGTACGGGCCGGCTTCGCTGGTCGTGTTGCCGAGCGCCACGTGGTCGATCGACATGAACTGCAGGTCGTAGCCCGGGAAGCCCTGCTCTTGGAAGCCCGCGTCGATGTCGGCGTAGTTGGGCGTGCCGTCGTCGATGTTGCCGTTGTCGTCGTCGAGCACCAGCCAGTGCTCTTCGATGATCGTGCGGATCTGGCCGTCGTTGTAGGCGTTCATCCAGTTGACGAACAGCGTGTCGGCCACCAGGTCGCCCGCGGCGTTGCCCAGCGTGTTGTTCAAGTTGCGGCGCACTTTCCACAGGGCGCCCATCAGGACCTCGCCGTCGGCGTGGACTTCGCCGTAGCAGCCGCCGTTGCTGTCGCCGCAGAACTGGCGCGTGTTCAGGCCGGTGCGGATGTTGCCGCCGCCCTGGCCGAAGAAGTCCTGGCCGACGATCGGCGAGTCGTAGATATACATCCCGTACACGTCCGCGTTGCCTTCGCCGAAACCGTCGCCGCCGTTGCCGCTGCCCTCGCGGTCGTTGGCCCAGTGGCCCTCTTCGTGCGCGACCACGGTGTTGTAGGCGGTGTTCACGCAGCCGCCGGCGGCGATGTAGAAATTGATCGAACTGCCGTTGTAGTAGGCGTTGCAGGACGAATTGATGTTGACGTTCGCGAGCACCGAGAAGTCCATCGAGTTCTCGGCCGGGTCGATCGACTTGAGGTACTCGCGGAAGTCGATGACGCCGTCGAAGGCGTTGGACTGCGCCGTGACCTGGGCGCTCGGCGGAGCGTTCATCGCCATGGAGCCGGGAACGCCGCCGGTGAACGAATTCGTCAAGCTGTAGTTGCTGCCGTTGGTGTTGACGACGTTGGCGTACGGACCGGTGTAGCGCGCGGTCACGTTCACGGCGCCGCCGCCCGCGCCCGGGATCACGAAGTCGCCGTTGACGTCGGTGGTGGCGTTGCCAGCGGGGCTGGTGACGTTCAGGAACCGCATCGGCTTGAGGACCGGCGGGTTGCCGGCGTGGTTGGGCCGCGGGCTCGGCGACACGTTGGAGTCGACGTGGCCGATGACGTCCTGGTGGTGGACGAGCTGGTCGGCGCCGAGGATCTCGGTGCGGCCGCTGTCGGCGGCGACGAAGACGCGCCGGCCGGACGGAACGCCGTCGAGCACGTCGGTGTGCAGCGCGATCGACCAGGCGAGGCGGCCGGCGACCGACTTGCCGACGCGGTGCTGGTAGACGACCAGTTCGGGCTGCTCGATGCGGTTGGCTTCGCGGCCTTCCAGCGCGACGAATTCCCGGTGCGCCGCGGCGACCGCCGCCATCGAACTCGACGCCGGCGTGACGGTCATCCCGCCCAGCCCGGGCAGGCCGGTGGTGTCGATCGACAGCAATTCGGCGTTCGGGCCGAAGATCAGGCTGACGCTGCCGCCGGCGACGCGCACGCCTTGCACGCGCTGCTCGAACAGGACCGCGGTCTTGGCGGTCGTGCCGATCTGCGCGAGGGTCAGCGCGTGCACTTCGAGCGGCACCAGCGTGTTCTCGTCGATGCGGAACATGCCGGCCGCGCGGTCGACCGCCATGCGCGCGAGTTCGAACCACTCGACGTCGGACTCCGGCTGGAATTCGGCGGGCGCGGATCCGCCCCACAGGTGCTGCGCGGCGCCGGTCGCCGAGTCGGTGTTCAAGCGCCAGCTGCTCCCGAACTCGCCCTGCCACTCTTGATGGGCGGCGGCGACGGAATCGAAGGGATTGGTGCTGGCCGGTTCCTGCGCGCCGAGCGCGCCGACGAGGAACAGCGGGAGCAGAGCGGGTGTGAGGGATCGGAGCATGGAACCGCCGCGTCTTGGTTCGGGTTGCGAGGTGCGCCGGCGCCTGCAGACGCGTCGGCCCTGGAAGGAGAACGGTTGCCGGAAGCCAGGGCGTCCGGAGCGGGCAAGGATCGGGGGGTGGCCCGTTTGGCCAGCATAGCCCACCAGAAGCGCAAGAAGGGACGCCTGCGGCCGCTCGCGCGCGGAGGAAGTCCGCAGAATTCGCGGAACCCTGCGGACCGGGCGGGGGACGGATCGGCCCCTTGCGCCGCCGTGGCGGGGCAAGAGGCCACGGGGCCGGGCGCGAAGGCGCGGCGCCTAGTTGATCGTCAGCGTGAGCGGATTCGAGTCGGCGACTTCGGCGCCCTTCTTCGCGGCCACCTCCAAGTGGATAGTGAGGCCGCTGGCGCTCGAGGGCACGGGGCCCAGGATCCACGAGCCGGCCCCGGCGGCGTCCGCCGTGCCGCTCGCCACCAGCGCGATCGGCAGCCCCAGTTCGAAGCTGTGGCCGAAGAAACTCGCACCGTTCAAACTGAACGAACGCGCCAGCCAGACCTGCGCCGCCGCCGGCGCTCCGGCGTAGACGTAGGTGAGCGTGTCGCCCGGATTCGCCACGGCCGGGCCGGTGAGCGCAATGGTGTCGTTGTTCTGCACCGGGCCGACCGAGAGGATCTCGAAGTCGTCGATCGTCCAGCCGCCTTTCTGCACGCCGCCGTCGGCGTCCAGCTCGAAACGGACCTTCACGCTCGGGTTGTTGTCGGCCCAGGTGGAGATGTCCAGGTCGAACTGCACCCAGCCCTCGTCGATCAAGTTCGCGTTGGCCGGGTTCTGCCAGGCAAGGGCGCCGTTGACCAGGATGCGAGCCTTGTCGCCGCCATTCTGCTTCTCGATGCCCAGTCCGCGCTTGAACCGCAGCCGCGCGCCGGTGGCGCCGGAGAGGTCGATCGCGGGCGACTCCAGGTAGTTCTTGGATTGCGAGACGTAGCTGCCGTTGCTCGTGAGGTCGTTGCCCCAGGCCTTGGTGCCCGAGAACGCCGCACCGGGGTCGGTCGACTTGCCGGCCGGCGTCGCGCGCTCCCAGTCGTCGATCACCGCCGTCCAGGCGTGGAACCAGCCCTCGTCGGTCGCGCCTTCGAAGTCGTTGAAGTAGTACTGGGTCACGGCGCCCACGATGAAGACATGGCTGCCGCTCGCGGGGTCGCGGCCGGGGTTGCCCTGCGCGTCGTTGGCGGTCAGCCAGTAGTCGACGAAGGCCGGCGAGACCTGGCCGGGGATGTTCGCGCTCCAGTCGTTGCCGGCGGTGTTCCCCATCGGCACCACGATTTCGGTGCCGCCGTCCACCTGGTAGTGGACTTCGGCGCCGGTGACCGTGCCGCCGGTCAGGTGCGCGATGGTCGCGTCGACCTGGTAGGGGCCGGCCTCGTTGGTGGTGTCGCCGAGCGCCGCGTGGTCGATCTGGATCAGGTCGAGATCGATTCCGGGAAAGCCCTGCTCGCGGAAGCCGCCGTCGATGTCGGCGAAGTTGGGGGTGCCGTCGTCGAGGTTGCCGTTGTCGTCGTCGAGCACCAGCCAGTGCTCTTCGATGATCGTGCGGATCTGGCCGTCGTTGTAGCCGTTCATCCAGTTGACGAACAAGGTGTCGGCGACCAGGTCGCCGGCGGCGTTGCCGAGCGTCGTGTTCAGATTGCGGCGCACTTTCCAGAGCGCGCCCATCAGCACTTCGCCGTCGGCGTGGACCTCGCCGTAGCAGCCGCGGTTGTTGTCACCGCAGAACTGGCGGGTGTTGTAGCCGACGCGGATGTGGCAGCCGGTGCCGCAGAAGTCGCGGCCGACGATCGCGGCGTCGTAGACGTACATGGCGAACACGTCGGCGTTGCCTTCGCCGAAGCCGTCGCCGCCGTTGCCGCTGCCGTAGCGGTCGTTGGCCCAATGGCCTTCCTCGTGGGCGACCACCGTGCTGTAGGCGGTGTTCACGCAGCCGCCGCCGGTCAGGTAGAAGTTGATCGAACTGCCGTTGTAGTACGCGTTGCAGCTCGACGCGATGTTCACGTTCGCCGTGACGCGGAAGTCCATCCGCGTGTCGCTCGGGTCGATGCCCTTGATGTACTGGCGGAAGTCGATGATCCCGTCGAAGGCGTTCGCCTGCGCGGTGACTTGCGCGCCGCTGTTCGGGTTGAGCAGCATGGTGCCGGGCGTGCCGGGAGTGAACGCCGCGGTGCCGCTGTGCTCGCTGCCGGCGCTGTTGAGCACGCGCGCCCACGGGCCGATGTAGCTCGCGGTCACGTTGACGCTGCCCGCTCCGGCGTTGGCGATCACGAAGTCGCCGTTGGCGTCGGTGGTGGCGTTGCCCGCCGGGCTGGTCACGGTCATGAAACGCATCGCCTGGACCGTTTCCGGATTGGAGCCGGTGTCGGGCTTCACGCCCGGAGTCGCCATGGAATCGACGTGGCCGATCACGTCCTGGTCGTGGACGAGCTGGTCGGCGCCGAGAACCTCGGAGCGGCCGCTGTCGGCCGCGACGTAGACGCGGCGGCCGGACGGGTGGCCGGCGCCGCCTTCGGTGCGCATTTCCACCGCCCAGGCGAGCCGCGCGGCGGTGGCCTTGCCGAGCGCGTGCGGGTAGACCACCAGTTCCGGCGCCTCGAAGAGGTCGGCGGCGCGGCCTTCCAGATCGCGGTACTCGGCGTGAGCCGCGGAAACCGCGGCCATCGCGCTCGACGCCGGGGTGACGGTCAGCGCGCCTAGGTCCGGCAGGCCGGTGGTGTCGATGGAGAGGAGCTCGGCCTCGGGACCGAAGATCAAGTTGACGGTGCCGCCGACCACGGGCACTCCCTGCACGACCTGGTCGAAGCTCACCACGGTCTTGTCGGTGCTGCCGATCTGGGCGAGGTTCAGCGTGCGCACCTGCTGCGGCACCAGGCTGGCCTCGTCGATCCGGAACATGCCCGCGGCGCGGTCGAGGGCGATCCGCGCGAGTTCGAACCATTCCACCTCGGACCGGGGCCGGAAATCGGCGGCCATGGAACCGCCCCAGAGGTGCTCGCCCGCGCCGGTGGCCGGTCGCGGGCGCAGCCGCCAGTTGGCGCCGTGCTCAGCCCGCCAGGCGGCGTGGGCGACGGCGACCGCATCGAAAGGGTCCTGGGCGGGATCCTGCGCGGCAAAGAGCGTGGGGGAGAAGACGAGGGCGAGCAGGACGGAAGTCCGGAGTCGCAACATGGCATCGCCGCGCGAGAGACGCGGAGGGGGTTTCGGGACGGACGGAGGGTGGGCGTCCGGGGTGGGGGCTGGACGGCGCCAGGGGGCCTGTAGCGGCCGCCGCGGCAGCGGAAACGGAACATCGTTCGCATCCTGGACCGGCAATATTCCAGGAACACGGGACTCGCCGCTTGCGTCCGAATCGGATCCCTTTCCACCCCAACTCCATGCTTCGTTCCGCAAGCGCCTTTTTGATCCTCCTTTTGGCGGCCTGCCACGGCGGCAATGCGTCCACCGCTTCCGGTTCGGCGTCCGCTGCAGCGAGCTTCTCACCCCTCGACCTCGCCGGCGACTGGACCGGTATCCTGGCGCCCACCAACCCGCTCAAGGAGACCCTCAACTTCTGCGTCCGCGTCGATCCGGCCGGGCTGCCCCTCATGGGTGTGACCGCGCTCGGTCACGAGTGGATCCCCGGCCAAGACCTCGGCACGGCCGCCGTCAGTCCCAAGGGGCTGGTGTTCCTGCAACTGCTCCAGCCCGCGGGAGAACAAGTCGTGCTCGAATTGGACGGCAGTTTCGACCGTGCGCGCACCCGCGTGACCGGCAGCTACCGCCTTTTCGAACATGGCACGATCCGCAGCTCGGGCCGCTTCGGCCTGTGGTTGTCGAGCGGGCCGGGCCATTTCTCGGTCGCGACCCACCTGGCCGGCAAGTGGGAAGGCTCCGGCTACAACCGCCACGACCGCTGGCGCGGGATCCGCGCCGAGATCGACGCCGACGGCTCCGTGTTGAGCGGCGACATCGGAGCCCACCAGTGGGAGGCGGGCGGCACCAACCACGGGATCTTCGCCTTCGACGACTCCGCGCTCGGCATCCTGCGCAACGTCACGATCCAGGCGACCAACGGCGAGAGCACCACTTTCCGCGTGATCCTGGTCGACGACGCCGGCGGGCTGATGGGCGGCCCCGGGGTCGACACCACGCTCGGCGCCGGCGTCGGCCGGCTGGTACGCAGCCCGCTCTAGGCCGCTCCGCGGTCAGCTCGAGGTGCGCGGAGCCGGCACGGCTGCGAGCACTTCGAGCGCCGGGCCGGGCTTGTTGAAGGGCGCGGCGATCTGGAAGCCCGCCACGACCCCGGCGAGCGCCTGCACGGTCTCGATCGCCAGGTGCACGCCTTCCTCCGCCGCGCGGCCGACGCGGTCGGCCGCGCGCATGCGCTCCAGAACGGACTTGGGCACCACCACTCCCGGCACTTCCGAGGCCAGGAACTCCGCGTTGCGCTTGCTGCGCAGCGGCCACACTCCCGCCAGGACCGGCGGCGCGCCGGCCGGCAGCCGCTCCAGCACCTGGCGGAAGCCCGCGACGTCGAAGATCGGCTGGGTGATCGCGAAATCGATGCCGGCCTTGGATTTCCAGTCGAAACGGTCGAGTTCGCGGTCGAGGTCGAGAGACGTCGGGTTGAGCGCCGCGCCCAGGCAGAAATCGGTCTTGGCGCCGACTTCGTTGCCGCCCAGGTCCAGGCCGTGGTTCAGGTTGTCGACGATGTGGCACAGCCCGATCGCGTCGACGTCGAACACCGCCGTCACGTCGGGGTAGTTGCCGACGTAGGGCGGGTCGCCGGTGATCACCAACACGTTGTGCAAGCCGAGCGCGGCCATGCCCATCAAGTCGGACTGCATGCCGAGCAGGTTGCGGTCGCGGCAGCAGAAGTGCAGGAGGATCTCGACGCCGACCTTCTCGCGCAGGATCAGCGCGGCCGCGAGGTTGCTGATCCGCGCGCTCGCGCGCGGCCCGTCGGGGATGTTGATCACCGTCGCTCCCGCATCGCGGATCCGCTCGGCGGCGGCGCAGAGCCGGGTCATGTCGGGAGTCCGCGGCGGCAGCAGTTCGATGCTCGTCGGCCCAGCGCCGGCGGCGAGCGCGCGGCCCAGCGCCGAACGCTCGGCGAGCGGCTTGGGAGCCAGTGGCCGGCCGGCATCGATCCGCGCGAACGGGCGGGAATCGCGCTCGCGGCCTTCGCGGCGCACCTGGCTGCCGACCATCCGCGCGGCGCGCACCATGGCGCGCACGTGCTCGGGCGTGGTGCCGCAGCAACCGCCGAGGATCCGGCCGCCGGCCTGCAGGAAGCGGCGCGCGAAGCGCGCGAAGTAGTCGGGACTGCTCTCGTAGATGACCCGGCCGTCGACTTCGGTGGGCATTCCGGCGTTCGGGCTCGCCGCGAGCGGCCGGTCGATGCCGCCGGAGATCCGCAAGATGGTCTCGAGGATCGCCTTGGGGCCGGTCGAGCAATTGAGGCCGATCACGTCGGCGCCGGCGTCTTCCAGGCGGCGCGCGAAGATCTCGGCGAGCGTGCCGTGGAGGGTCTTGCCGTTCGCGTCGACCGTGAAGTTCGCGATCACCGGCTTGTCGCTCGCCTCGCGCACGCCGCGCAGTGCGGCGACGGCTTCTTCGGGGTTGCTGAAGGTCTCCAGCGCGAACGCGTCGACGAAGGGCGCGAGCACCGCGGCGGCTTCCCGGAAGGCCGCCAAGGCTTCGGCGCGCTCCAGCCGGCCGAGCGGTTCGATCTCGACCCCGAGGGGGCCGAGCGAGCCGACGACGTAACGCGACTCGCCGGCCGCCTGGCGCGCCAGCGCGCCGCCGGCTTCGAGGATCGCTTGCAGGTCGGCCTCGCGCCGGAATTTGGCGAGGCGGTAGCGGTTGGCGCCGAAGGTGTTGGTCTGGATCGCGTCGGAGCCAGCTTCGAGATAACTGCGGTGGATCTCGAGAACCCATTCGGCCTGGTCGAGATTGGCGGCGTCGAAACAGTCCTGGAACGACAAGCCGCGCCGGTACAGCTCGGTCCCGGTCGCGCCGTCGAGCACCAGCACGTCGCGGGCGAGCCGCTCGAGGAAGGGCACGCGGTCCGGCGGGGGCGACGCAGTCGCGGGCGGGGTCGGGGTTTCGTTCAAAATGGAACCACCCACCCGTCTCGATGGTGCTCGGCATTGTCGGTGTCGGCGGCACGTGGTGCAACCGCCTTCCGTCGACCGTCGCGGGCTGGTGCAATGGCGGGCTCGTGGCGCAGCTCCACCTCCTTTCCGACTTCGACGGCGTCTGGACCGAGCCCGCCCGCGAGCTCGTCGAGGTGCGGCGCGCCGTGGTCGCCGAACTCGCCGGCCTGGTCGGCGAGACCGAAGCGCTGTTCGAGGAGGTCTTCGAAACCCACCTCGGCGGGGTCTTCGCCGAGCCTCAAGACCACGGCTGGCGCGTCGAGGGCCGGATCACTTCTTACGTGGACGAAGACCACTTCGGCGTCCCCGCGTCGGTGGGGCATTCGATCGAAGCCGCCGGCGACGAGCTGGGCGCGCGCGTGCGGGCGGCCGTGGCGCGCACCCACGGCGACATGACTACCTTCCTCAACCACTGCTACCACTCCACCTGCACGCGTTACCGGCTCGCCGTCGCGCACGATCTGACCGCGGGCGCCGCGAGCGTACTGCGCGAGCTGCTCGCCGCCGGCGTGCGCGTCACGTTTGCGACGAACGCCCCGGCGGAAAAGGTGGTGGACTGGTTCGGCGCGCAGGACCTCGAAGTGACCGACGCCGCCAAGGACCCCCGGGCGCCGCTGCGCGTGTTCGGCCGCGCCGGCAAGCAGTGGCTCGGACCGGAACCCACGCACCTCGAGTTCGCCGGCCGCCGCGTCTTCACCGACCGGCCGCAGTACCAGGCGCTGCTCGAGCAGGAACGCCCGGATGCGGTGATCGGCGACGTCCTTTCGCTCGACCTCGCGACTCCGCTCGCCATGCGCGCGGCCGGCAATCCGGCCGCGCCCCGCGCGATCCTGCTGCGGCGCAATCCCGCCACGCCGGCGTGGGTCGAAGCCGCGGTGGGTGCCGCGCCGCACCATCTCGACGCGCTGCTCGAGCACGTCCGCGCGCTGCCGGAATGCCTGCTGCAGCTCGCGCCGAGCGGCGGCGCGCGGGCCTAGCGGTCGCGGCCCCGCGCGGCCTCGTCCCGTCCGAGCCGGTCCGCCAGCACCTGGCGGTCCCAGTCGTCGGGGAGCGCCTCGCCGGCGGCGTAGGTCTCCGCCGGCGCCGGGAAAGCGCCGCTGCGGATGTCGGTGGCGAAAGCCTTCAACGCCTCGCGGATCACCTGGCCGACGTCGGCGTAGCGGCGCGCGAACTTGGGCGGCGGCGCGGTCGCGAGACCGATCACGTCGTGCAGCACCAGGATCTGGCCGTCGCAGCCCGCTCCCGCGCCGATGCCGATGGTGGGCACGCTCAAGCGCGCGGTGACGCGAGCGGCGACTTCTTCGGGCACGCCTTCCAGGACGACCGCGAACGCGCCGGCGTCTTCGAGCGACAACGCGTCGTCGAGCAGGGCTTGTGCGCTCTCGAGCGTGCGGCCCTGGATGCGGTAGCCGCCCTGGGTGTGGATCGACTGCGGCAGCAGGCCGACGTGGCCCATCGCCGGAATGTCGGCGTCGACCAGAGCGCGCAGCTGGCGCGCGCGGCCGCGGCCGCCTTCGATCTTGACGGCTTGCGCCCCGCCCTCGCGCACCAGGCGCAGCGCGTTGCGGATCGTTTCCGAGGTGCTGACGTGGTAGGTGCCGAAGGGCATGTCGCTCACCACCAGCGGCCGGTCGACCGCGCGTTTGACCGCGCGCGTGGCGCTGATCAGCTGGTCGAGCGAAATCTTGAGGGTGGACGCGTGCCCGAGCACCACGTTCGCCATGCTGTCGCCGACCAGGATGAGCTCGAATCCGGCCTCGTCGACGAGGCGCGCCGTCGGGTAGTCGTACGCGGTCAGCGCCAGGATCGGCATGCCGCTGCCCTTGCGGGCGCGCAGGCCGGGCACGGTGACCTTGGACGGCACGCCGAACTCGCCGGCCGCGGACGGCCGCGCACGCATTTCTTCGGCGCCTTCTTCTTGCGGGTGGCGTGAGGATCCCATCTTGCTCGGACGACGAGGCGGGGAGCCGCCTCCTGGGCGGCGCATTCTACGGTGTATCGGTCCCAAGCGGTTCGGCCGCAACCGGAACGATCCTGGGCGACAGGCGGCCGCCGAGCAAGCCTTCGACCGGAAGCTCCCCGAGGTTGATGGCCAGGCCCCATTCCCAGGCGTCGGACAAGGGCATGCCCTGGTATCGCACCAGGTACGCGGTCCACAAGTGGCTTGCCCGCCACGCCACCGTGCAGTGCAGCAGCGCGCGGCCGTCGTGCAGCGCGAGCGCCTCGGCCAGCGCCTCGACCGCATCGGGCGTGTAGGGGTAGTCGTCGCCGCCGAGCGGCAGATGGAGGTATTCCATGCCGAGTTCGCCGACGAGCGCCGCCTCGTCGAATGGCACGCGTGCGCGATCGTCCATTTCTTCAGGAGTGCGGAGGCAGACGACCAGGCTGCCGCCATCGGCCGCAAAGCGGCGCAAGTCCGCGGCGGATGGCTGACCGGCGACCCAGACGCCGTTGCCTGCGTCGGCGGCCGTCGCCAGAAACTCCCAGCCTTCCACGGGAGTCGGGGGCAGCAAGGGGCCGCGGTTGAGCCCTTGGCTGGAGAGGTCGCTCTGGCGCGGTCCGGCGCAAGCCGTCGCGAAACCGAGCAGGAGGACGATTCCGGCGAGTGCGGCACGCTGCATGGCGCTCACACCGTAGCGCCGGCTGCCGACAGCGCGGCTTCGAGGTCCGCGATCAGGTCGGCGGCGGCCTCCACACCCACGGCCAGGCGCACCGTGCCGGGCTGGATGCCGGCCGCCGAACGCTGCTCCGCATCCAGGGCGGCGTGGGAAGTCGCACCGGGCAGCGAGACCAGGCTTTCGACGCCACCGAGCGAGGTCGCTTGCTGGAACAGCCGCAGCGCGCTGGCGAATGCAATGGCGCCAGCCTCGGGATTCGCGCCGGCGAGCACCAGGCTCACGATCCCTCCGCAGCCCCCCGGCAGCAACTGCGCGGCGCGTTCGCGGTGCGGGTGCCCGGCGAGTTCCGGCCAGTGCACGGCGGCCACGGCGGGGTGCTTCGCGAGGCGGGCGGCCACCTGGCGCGCATTGGCGACGATGCGTTCCATCCGCAGGTGCAGCGTGCGCAGTCCGCGCATCAGCAGCCATGCCGCCTGCGGGTCGGCGCAGGGGCCTTGGAGCCGCGCGCGTTCCCAGACTCCGTCGACGGTCTCTTGCGGGCCGGCGACCACGCCGGCGATCACGTCGCCGTGGCCGTTCAAGTACTTGCTGGCGCTGTGGAGCACCAGGTCGGCGCCCAGTTCCAGGGGCCGCTGCAAGGCGGGGGAGGCGAAAGTCGCGTCGACGTACAAGCGCACGCCTCGCTCGCGCAGCGCCGCGGCCAGCGCGGGCAGGTCGGCCACGGCATTGAGCGGATTGGACAAGGACTCGACGAACACCACGCGGGTGCGCTCGGTGAGCGCCGCGAGCACGTCGGCGACTTCGGCGCTGGGGGCGATGCGGACTTCGCGCACGCCGTCGCACTCGAGGCGCCGGAGCAGCTGCAAGGTGGTGCCGTAGGCCGCGGCGCTCGCCACGATCCCTTCGCCGGGCGCCGTTGCCGCTTCGAGCGCCGTGGCGATGGCCGCCATCCCGCTGGCCAAGAGCAAAGCGCTGTCGGCACCTTCCAGAGCCGCCAGGCGGCGCTCGACTTCCCAGACGGTCGGGTTGCTGTAGCGGCCGTACGCGAGCGCCTGGCGGGAGTGGGCCGGCGCGCCGGCGATCCCGAACTGGCGCCGGAACATGGCGGATCGCTCGATGCCCGGCACCAGGGCAGCGGCCGTTGGAAATCCATCCACCGGCCCGGGTCCGTGGACGCAAAGTGTTTCAAAATAATGCTTTGCAGTCATTGTTGAGGTCCGGTTGTGGGCTCGGTAGCTGGGACTTTAGCTACAAGTTTGGATTTCGAAAGAAAAGCGATTTCCTGGGGTAGGCTTCGAGTCCCGGCCCAGAAAACGGTCGTATTCACGCGATTCGAAGCGAGGCAGGGGAGCCGGATCTCCGGCCTGTTCCCGTGCCCCAGCGGCGCCCGACCTTAGCGCGATCCCCTCTCCCGATCGCACCGAGCACGACTCCCATGCGCAAGCCTTCTCCCACTGTCTGGTCGGTCCTCCCGGCCTTCCTCCTCCTCTCGCTGCTGG
>DASWJW010000236.1:0-5578 GCA_036396955.1 Planctomycetota bacterium | reverse complement strand
CACCATCTTCAAGGCGGTCTGGTTGACCGCCTCGCCGTCGAAAGCGTGCAGATTCTTGGCGATGTGTCCGGCCGCGTCGCGGTCGAGCTGCTGCAGGACTTCCTGGAAGTAGAGCTTGGACGTGTGCGCCGTCAGCCAGAGCGACAGCGCACCGAGCGCGACCAGCAGCACCAGCAGCACGCTGGCGAGCTTCCAGTAAAGGCTCGAGGCGAGCCTCATTCCGTGGCGTCCTCGCGGAAGCGGTAGCCGACGCCCCACACGGTGTGGATCCACTCGGGGTCGCCGGGGTCGGCCTCGATCTTGGAGCGCAGCCGGTTGATGTGCGAGTTGACCGTGTGCTCGTAGCCTTCGTAGGCGTAGCCCCACACGCCGTCGAGCAGCTCGCGGCGCGAGAACACGCGGCCGGGGTGGGTCGCGAAGTGCAGCAGCAGGTCGAACTCGCGCGCCGTCAGCTCGACCTTGCGGCCACGCAAGACGACCTGGTGGCGCGGTGGATCGATCTGCAGGGCGCCGAAATCGAGCACCACGCTCTCGCTGCCGGCCGCGCCGCCGCCGTTGCCGTTGGCGAGCGCGTCGACCCTCCGGAAGATCGCCTTCACGCGCGCAACCAGCTCGCGCAGGCTCACCGGCTTGGTCAAGTAGTCGTCGGCGCCGACTTCCAGGCCGAGCACGCGGTCGACTTCCGCCGAACGCGCCGTGAGGATCAAGGTCGGCGTGTAGCTCGCGCGCGCGCGGATCCGCCGGCAGATCTCCAGGCCGTCGAGGCCGGGCAGCATCAAGTCGAGGATCACCAGATCGAAGGCGCCGTCGCGGGCCCGCGCGTTTCCCGTCGCGCCGTCGTGCACCGCCTCGACGCCGTAGCCGGCTTCCTGCAAGTGCACCCGCGCGAGCTCCGCGAGTTCGCGATCGTCTTCGACCAGGAGGATGCGGCGTTGCACGTCGGCCGGGGCGTGGTGGGGCGGGGCCGCGAGGGCAGAGCGAGGTCGCGGCATCCTCCCAGCCCACCCCGACTTGATCACGAAATCATCACTCGCCTGGTTTTGCCGCCTCGGCGGCTTCGTCCGCCTTCACGAGCGGCTCCGGCCCGAGCAGCGTGCGGAGCAGGAATTCCTCGAATTTCCGGTAGCGGGCGAGCCGCTTGACGTGCCCGCCCAGGCCGTGGCCGCCGGTGGGGTCGAGGAACAGCTCGACCTGCGTCTCCTTCTTGGCGTCGAGCAGCTCGGCGTAGACCCGCACCGTGTCCTGGTAGAGCACGTTGCTGTCCTCCATGCCGTGCACGAGCAGCAGCTTGCCCTTGAGGTTCTTGGCGAGCGGCAGCAGCGAGTACTTGTCGAGGTCGGTCTTGCCCTCGCGGCTCGGACCGATGGTTCCGGTCGAGTACCAGGAGTTGTAGTTCTCCCATTCGGTCGGGCCCGCGCCGGCGATGCCGACCTGGAACACGTCCGGCTCGGTGTACAGGCACATCTGGGTCTGGAAGCCGCCGAAGCTCCAGCCGTGGATGCCGACGCGCTGCGCGTCCACGCCGAATTCCTTCACCAGGTGGCCGACGCCGTCGGCGAGGTCCTCGACTTGCGGCAGGCCGACCTGCTCGTAGTTGGCCTTCTCGAACAGCGCGCCGTACCCCGACATGCCGCGCGGATCGATGGTGGCGGCCACCACGCCGTGCTTCTCGGCCATGTACTGGGAGAAGAAGTAGGCGTCGGAGCCGTAGTTGCCCGCGGTCACCTGCTTGCTGGTTCCGAGCGGGCCGCCGTAGACGTAGATCAGCAGCGGGTACTTGCCTTCCTTCGTCCAGCCCGGCGGCTTGAAGAGATGGCCGTGGATGTGCTGCCCGTGCCGGTTCTCGAACTCGAAGCGCTCGGGAACCGCCTTGGTGAAGTTGCGCGCCTTGTCGGGATGCGAGTCGGTGAGCGCGGTCTGGGTGCCGGTCGCGGTGTCGATCAGGACCAGTTCGCGCAGGGATCCGTATGCGACGAATCCTGCGAGCACGTGCGCGCCGTCGGCGCTCACCGCGGGACCGGAGTAGCTGCCCTCGGCGGGCGTCAGCCTGGTCATGGCGCCGTCTTCGAGGTCGATCTTGTAGACGTCGAGCCGCGAGGAGTGCTCCTTAGTCGCGGTGGCGAACAGGAACTTCCGGTGCTCCGGCATGTCGAAGGGGTAGACCTCGAACAGGCCGTGGGTGAGCTGGGTCAAGCTCTCGTAGACCGGGTCGAGCACGTGCAGGTGGCGGAAGCCCGACAACTCGGTCAGGAACACCAGCCGCCGGCTGTCGGCCAGGTACTGCGGCTCGATCATGCGCGGCGTGGTGGGGCCGCCGTTGTGCAAGAAACGGTAGATCACCTTGGCGGGGTGGTCGATCACGCCGTCTTTTGGCTTCTTCTTGGCGGAGTCCTTCTCCTTTTCGCCCTGTTCGCCTTGCTCGGCGTCGCCGGAGTCCTCCTCCTTCTCGTCCGCGGCCAACTTCCCGTCTTCTGCGTCCTCCGCGGGCGGGAAGCTCGCTTCGAGCACGTTGACGTGTCCGGTTTCCTGCTCGTAGACCGCGAACGCGGCCTTGCTGGAGTCCGGCGCCCAGTCCGGGACTCGCAGGATGTCGCGCGGGCCGCTGCGCAGGTGCGAGAACACCTTGACCAGCTCGCCGTTCTCGAATTGCGGATCGGGCAAGCGGTACAAGTAGATGCTCGTCGTGATCTTGGGCACCACGTCGTCGGAGACCGTCCGCGGCACTTCGCGGACCGACATGAAGCGATCGCGATAGGTGGCGATGTTCACCGTGCGGTCGCCGCCGCCCTGGCCTTCGCCGTCGCTCGCCAAAAACACCACCTTCTGGGCGTCGCGGCTCAACCGGTAGCTCGACATCGTCTGGCCGCGCGGCAGCTCGGGGTCGAGCTGGTCGACGTAGTGGCTGCCGAAGTTCACGCGCAGCAGCGCGCCGTCGCGCAGGTAGGTGTAGCCCTCGCCGCCGGGCAGGTACTGGACGTCGCGTTCGCGCTCGCGGGTCTTGGTGAGGCGCACGAAACCTTCGGTCCCGACCACCAGCCGGTAGATGTCGCCGTCCGAGAGGAACAGCATCTCGTCGGCGTGCGGCGCCCATTCGAAGGAACTGACGCCGCCGTAGCGGGGGGCCTTTTCGTCTTCGGCGTCGTCCTCGTCGACCAGATCGGAGAGCGTCTTGTCGGAGTCCTTTTCCGCGTCCTGCTTCTCGTCGGTCTTCTCGGCCGCGCCGGCCTTGTCGTCGTCCGACTTTGCGTCCGCTTCGCCCTTGTCGGTCGTGTCGGCCTTCTTCTTCTTGGCGGCCGCTTTCTTGGCTTTCTCGATGCGGTCTTCGGCGACCTTGCGCGCGTCGGCCTGGAACGGTTCCAGCACCGACACCGAGGTCACCCGCCGCGTCTCGCCGGTCGCGAAGTCGTGCAGGTACAGATCGCTGCCGTGGCGCCGCTCGGCGTATGGCCGGTACAGCCAGGCCGCGTACTTGCCGTCGTGCGAGAACGCCGCCCCTTGCGCCGAGGGCCCGAACAGCCCCTTGTCGGGAAACAGGTTCTCGAGGGTGAGCGCGGTCTCGTCCTTGTCGCCGTTCTTCTTGGGCTTGTCGCCGGCGCCGGAATCCTGGGCGACGAGCGGAGCGGCGAGGAGCGCGAGGAGGAGGACGGAAAGCGCGTGGACGCGGGAGCGGGAAGCGGAGAAGGGGTGCATGGAGCGGGGTCTTGGCACACGAAAGGGGAAACGAGGATCCTAGCAAAGGCCCCAATTGCCGCCGGATCCCGCAGCCGGCGTCGGGCGGAGTGGTGCGCGGTCCTCATGGTGCGATCGAGTCGAGGATCTATTCCGAGAATGCAGACCGCGCTGGCCCGTAGGGGACCGACTCCATGCAATTCGCCGCCCGACTCGTCTTCATCCTGGTCATCCTTCCGCTCGTTCCGCGCGCGCTCGTGGCCGCGCAACAAGCGCCGGCCTTCGGCGGCCCGGAGCTCTGGACGCCGGAGAGCCTGACCCCGTGCGATACCTGGGTGGCGCTGCCGGCCGCGACGCGGGATGGCACGACGGTCTTCGCCAAGAACAGCGACCGGCCGCTGTACGACAGCCAGCCCTTGCTGGTGCATCCGGCGCAAGACTGGCCCGATGGTGCGCGCGTGGAACTCGGCCGCGTGTCGGTACCGCAAGTCGGCCACACCTATGCGACGCTCGGGTCGAGCCCGTACTGGTGCTGGGGCTTCGAGGAAGGCGTGAACGAATTTGGCGTCGCGATCGGCAACGAAGGGATCTGGAGCAAGGCGCTCGTCGCGGACCTTGCGGCGCACGCCGCCGGCGACGGACCGGAACCCGGCCCGACCGGCATGGACCTCTTGCGCTTTGGTCTGGAGCGGGGCCGCACCGCCCGCGAGGCGCTCGGCGTGATCACCGGCCTGCTCGAAAAGTACGGGCAATTCGGTTCCGGCATGCCCGCGATCGACGTGGCGCAAGGCGCGTACGAGAACAGCTTCCTGATCGCCGATCCGAAAGAGGCCTGGGTCCTCGAGACCATGGGCCGGCACTGGGCCGCGCGGCGCGTGACCGGCGGCTCCGGTTCGATCTCCAACACCCGCAGCATCGGCCGCGACTTCGATGCCGCCTGGATGATGCGCATCGCGCGCGACCGTTCCAGCGAGCCGAGCCTCGACCTCGACCAGACCGCCAGTTCGTCCGTGGCGGTCCTGCCGGCGGACGCCGGCGCGCTGCCGGTGTTCTGGTGGACGCCCGCCACGCCGAGCAACGGTTGCTACGTGCCGTTTTTCGTGCACGGCTCGGTCCTGCCGGAGGTCGTGTCGAGCGCGGGCGCGGTCGGGCGGAGCATCGCCGCGCCGCGCGCCGTCGGCCCCGATTCCTTGGCCGAGTCGAGCTACTGGTGGCAATTCCGCGCGCTGTGCGACGAGGTCCGCGTCGACTACGCCGCGCGCAACCCGATCGTGCGTGCCGCGCTCGAGCATGGCGATGCCCAGGCGGCGGCGACGATCCTGGACGCGTTCAGCGCCTCGTGCGTGACCCGCGCCCTTGCCGCCGTGCGCGGACTGCGCAAGGAATTCGGCGGTGCGCCGACCGATCTGCCGCCGGAGTTCCGGCCGCTGGTCGGCGAGTACCTCGTCACCATCAAGAAAGAAACCGTGCGGGTGCGCGTGCAAGAAGGCCGCCTTGCCCTCGAGATTCCGGGCCAGGGACTCTTCCAGCTCCAGGATCCGGACGCGGCCGGCCGGCGCGCCTTCGTGCTCAGCGACCAGGTCGCCATCCGTTTCGACTACGACGACTTCGGCGCGGTCATGGGCATGAAACTGCACCAGGGCGGGCTCGCCTTCGAGTTGATTCGCGCGGGCGTGGTGATCCCAGCCGAAGTTCCGCTCGAGGAATTGCAGCCCTACTTCGGGACCTTCCGGTCCGAGAAGACCGGCGCCGACCTGCGCGTCTTCGTGCAGAACAACCGTCTGGCGATCGACTGGCCGGGCCGGGCGATTTTCGAGTTGTACCCGCCCCGCAAGGACGGCGCGTGGGCCTTCCGACTCGGCGACACCTCGGCCGTGCGCTTCGAGAAGGACGCCGCCGGCAAGGTCGC
>DASWJW010000235.1:0-54767 GCA_036396955.1 Planctomycetota bacterium | reverse complement strand
GCCGGGGCGGGCCGCCGCCCGCAGCGGACGGCGTCGGAATCAGCGAGAGACGCCCCCGGGGCGCGCCGAAGGCTCGAATTCGGAAGGAATGATCACCCGCGCGGTGAGCAGGATGATCAGCTTCTGGTACGACTCGAAGGTGCCCTTGCGCGAAAAGAAGAAGGAAAGGACCGGAATGCGGTTCAGGAACGGAATTCCGGATTCGAGATTCTGCTGGTCGACCACGTTGAGCCCGCCCAGCAGGAGCGTGCCGCCGTCGGGAACCAGGACGCGCGTCCGGATCTTCTGGATCTCGAGCTCCGGGAGCTGCAGGGTGACCGGCGAGCCGGTGCCGAGCGAGGTCTGGAAGGTCGGGATCGGGCGGCGCAGGGTCGCCACGGTCGGCCGTACGTCGATATAGGTGAAGCGACGGTCGGCGGTAACCACCGGGCGAACGTCCAGGAACACCCCGTCCTTGGCGACCCGGACGATCGGATCGGCGATCGCGGCCGCCTGGGCGATTTCGACGTCGAAGTCGCCGACGTAGCTGACCTGGTTGGCGACGGTCAAGTTGGCCCGCGAGGTGTTGAACACCATGAGCTTGGACTCGGTGACCACCTCGCTGCGCTGCGACTTCTCGACCGCGCGCAGGATCATCTCGACCTGGGTGTCGTCGAGCCAGGTGTACTGCAGCGTCAGGCCGCCGGAGCCGATGGTGTTCTCGTTGCCAAGGCCCGCGTCGTAGAGGTTCTCGGTGCGCGCGAGGATGTTGACGTTGTCGTCGGCCTCGCGGAAGTACACGCCCGAATCGTTGCCCGAACCGATGGTGCCCGGCGCTCCCGGGGAGCCGGGATCGGAGCCGAAGTCGTCGAAGACGAAGTCGTCGCCCTTGCCGGCCACGCCGGCGGTGGTGTCGTCGCCGAGGCCGCGGAAATCGACGCCGACGTCCTGCAGGAAGGTGTCCTCAACCTTGAGGAAGCGCACCCGGATCTCGACCATGATGTTCGAGGCCTTGCGCAGGTCCTCGAGCAGCGAGCGCACCTGCGCCTGGATGGTCGGAACCGCGTAGACAATCAAAGTGCCGTTCTCCACCGAGATGAAGGCGGTGTCGTCCCACGCGTCGGGCGCGATGTTCTCCTGGATCGCCTCGAGCAGCTCGTCCTCGGTGAGGATCGTGGCTTCCTTCTCGGGAAGCTCCTCTTCGATCTCGTCGATGCCGCCGGACGGGGACAGGTTGATGTCGGAGCCGACGAAGTCCTGCACCTTGCGGACGATGTCGCGGACCTCGTACTGGCGCAGCGCCTGGCCGCCGCTGGCTTCCTCGGTGGTGACCACGTTGACCACGCCGTTGCGCGGCACGAAGTGCACCTCGTTGTTCATCTGGTCCTCGAGGATGCTGAGGATCTGGGAGACGGGCAACGGCTTCTGGATCGCCAGGTTGATCGTCTTGACGTCTTCGTCGACGTCCTCGCGCACCGCGCGGGAGACCACGAAGCTGACGCGGGTGTACGCCGACAGGTTGTCGACGATCTCTTCGATCAGCATGCCGTCGAAACGCGGCTCGATGCGGGTGTTCTCGAGCTCGCGGAGGATCGCGGTGTCGGCGGGATCCTCGACGCTGGCCTCGCTGACTTCGTCGAGCGGCTTGCGGTTCAGGACGTCGTTGCGCCAGTGGTCGACGTCGAACTCGAGCGGGCTCTTGGGCGGAACGGGGAGCTGGTGGAGTTCGTCGAAGGTCGTCCGCCACTGCCGGCGGAATTCGGCCTGCGTGGTGCGCTGCCGGCGCTGGTGCCACGCTTCGTTGGCGACCCCGCGCAGGTCGCGCGCGGCCGCGTTGCGCGGATCGAGGTCCAGCACGCGGTCGAGCGTGGCCACAGCCTGGTCGTAGTTGCCGCTCTGGAACTGGTTGTTGGCCTCGCCCAGCAAGGTGCGGACCTGGTTCTCGAAATACTGGTTCCGGGCCGCGACGGCGTCGGCGGCGTCGGCTTCGGCGGCCAGGCGCTCGGCCTCCCGCGTGCCCAATTCGCTGTCCAGGCGCGCGCCCTCCGCCTGCTCGCGCTTTGAACGCACGAGCGACAGGTCGAGCGAGCCGCCTTCGAGGTTCGGCGAGTACTCGAGAGCGAGCTCGGCGGCGCGGTACGCGTCCACGGCCCCTCCGTAGTCGCCGCTCGAGAGATTGCGGTCGCCTTCGTTGACGAGCCCTTCGACGCGGACGCGGTTGGCCGCCCAGCGGAGCTGTTCCTGGCCGATCAGGTCTTCGGACGAGGCGTAGTCGTAGCCGGTTCCGCCCATCGCGGCGTCGGCGCGCCGCAAGCCGTCGCGCGCGGCGCGGCTGTCGGGGTCGAGCTGGAACGCATCGGCGTAGAGCATCCGCGAACGCGGGTAGTCTCCGCGTTCGAAGGCCGCGTCGGCCTGGTCGAGGAAGCTCTGCGCGACGAGCGTGCGCTTCTGCTGGTTGACGTCCAGTTTCTCCCGTACGTCCTGCGGCGTCTGCGGATCCTGCAGTCCACCGGCCGCATCCGGCATGGGATCGAATTCTCCGCCGCCATCATTGGACGATCTGCTCCCGCTGGCGCAGCCAGCAGTCAGCAGCAAGGGGAGCAGAAGGAAGTGGCTCTTCCTGGGAGTGCGCATCGGCGTCGGTTCGTGGGACAAACGGCTCCCGGTTCGATCGTCGGGCCCTTGAGGCCGGGACGCTCCGAGACTCCTGGAACACAAGAAAGTGCCAGGAGGCGCCGAAGAGAACTGGGGGACTGCCCGTAGCTTGCGGGCAGGGGGGGGTCTAGGTCAGTCGCCGGCCGTGGTTTCCGAGCCTTCTGGAAGGAGCAGCTCCAAGTTCCAAGAGGTCCCGCACGGATCGGACAGTCGAAGGGTTGCGAGCAGTCGCTTGACGGTGCCCACGCGGATCCGGTCCGCAGGGCGGCCGTCGATTATGACCCTGCGCCCCAAGGCGTCAAAGCGAGGAATCCGGGTCTCGGCCCGGACCGAGGTCGGCCCCACGGTGGCGGCCTCCAGATACCAGCCGGTGGAGCCGATCTCCAGGCCCGCCACGGCGCGCAGCGGCCCGAGGGTGGGGCGCCCCGGGCGCTCCAGGAACAGGTCGAGGCTGCCGTCCGGGCGCTGCCGGGCCAGCGTCCAGACGGCGCGACGCGGCAATTCCGCGCTCGCGGCGACCGACGGCGACTCGCGCCGGGCCAGCCGGCCTCCGCGCACCTCGCGTTCGAGCAGCGCGCGGACCCGGTAGTAGTAGGTGAGTCCTTCGCACTCGACCCGGTCCAGGTGTTCGAGGCCGTCGACCACGGCGACTTCCTCGGCCTCTCCCGCTCCGGCCCAGCGGGTGATCGAGTACCGGAGGCCTTCGACGGGGTTGTCGGTGCTCGGCTGCCAGGACAAGCGGATGCCGCCTTCTTGGATCCCGGCGCGCAAGGTACGGGGAGCGCGGAGTTCCGGCAGAAGGCTGGTGCTGTCCGCGTCCGCTTCCGCCGGCGGCGCAGCCGCGGGAAACGCGGCGCTGGCGGCGTCGCCGAGCGCGAGGCGCTGGAACGCGGCTTCCCGCGCCGCGCGGAACTCGGACCGCCCGGCTCCGGGGGCTGCGGAAGGGTCGAGCGGAGACCCGGCTTCGTCGGCCGCGGCGACGGCCGCCGGGGCCTCGGGGCGTGGCGGCACGGGAAGGAAGAGTTCGAGCCCCAGCGCAGTGGCTGCCGCCGCGACGGCCAAGGCCATCCACGCACGGCTCAAGACCCGCCTCCCGGCGCGCCGGCATCCGGCGCGGGCGCGACCGCTGGCACCAGGTTCTCCAGCGCCTCGACCCGCAGTACGACCACGGCCCGCAGACCGGCGCTGCCGTCCCAGGACAGGTGCACGCGTCGCGGGTCGGTCCAGTAACCGGCCGTCGGTCCGCCGCCGATCAAGTGGGCGACCCACGGCAGGATGGCGCGCGCCGGTCCGGCCACGTCGACCCGCAAGTCGGTAGCGCCGTCTGCCACGCCCGGGCGGATCGCCAAGGCCTCGGCCCGCCCCGCGCTCGGCTGCAATTCGAGCCAGCGCGCCAACTCCAGCGCGGCGGCCGCGCCGCCGGTGCCGGCGAGATGTTCCCATCCTTCCAAGGCGTCCGGAGGACCCCAGCCCTGGAGCGAAGTGCGGAGGGCTTCCAGATCGGGAGCCGCGGGCAGGCGCCCGAACTCCTCGCTGAGCCAGGCCGGTGCCGCCGCCACCACTGCACCGGGCGCCGCAGCGACCGTCGCGGCATTCTGCAGCGCACGCCACTCATGTCGCCGGTCGAGCCAGCGCTGGCCGAGCAGGCCGCTGGCCGCCAGGAGCAGAAGCGGGAGCAGGAACCTCATCGCGGCTCCACGTCGCCGGCGTTGCCGGACCCGGAAGCGGCGGGTTCGAACTCGGCGCGAGCCACCACCGAACCGTCGGCGAAGCCGCGCAAGTCGAGTTCTTGGGCGCCGCTGTCGCGGAGCCACCGGGAATCGTCTTCCAAGGTCCCGCCCGGCAGCAGGCGCAGGCGCGCTTGCACCCGCGAACTTCCCGGACCGGTCAGGAGTTCGAGTTCCTCGAGCCGCCCGGGCGGGACCGCGGCGAGCACTGCGGCGAGTCCGTGGCGCAACGCGGCCTGGCGGTCGAGGACGCGCCGCAGGTTGCCGGGAACCTGCGGCGCGAGCACCGCGCGTTCGGCTTGCGGGGGCCCGGTCTGGCTGACGCGGCGCAGCGCTTCGAGCTGCGCGGCCTGGGTGTGGTCGAGCCATGCGGCCGCGCCCACCGCGGTCGCGGCGATCACCGAAGCCTTCCAGTGCAGCGGCTCGCGCTTGCGCTCGCGGCGCGGTGAGAACACCCCGGGCCGCGTCGGGTCCAGCGCGCCGAGCGCGGCGCCCGCCGCGGCGCGGTCGACGCCGCGCTCACCGGGACTGCCGCGCACGCGCCGCGTGGCGAAACCTTCGGCGGAAAACACTTCGTCCACCACGGCGGCGCCCGGCGCATCGCCGTCGGTGGCGAGCGCGACCGGTGCCGCAGCGCGTTGCGCGTCCTTGCGCAGGGCCTTCACGGCTTGGCGCAAAGGGCCGCGCCGCGGCACGCTGCCAGCATTGCCGCTGCCCGGCTCGCCGCTCGACCAGAGCAGGCGCTCGGGCCGCAGCCAGACGAAAAGATCCTCGTCCTGGATGCGGCCGAGTTCCCATTCCCAGAGTGCCGCCGCGACCGCCGGATGCATGGCGGCGCGCGTCTGGGGGCGCTGCAACGGCCAGTCGGCTCGCAAGGTCGGGATCGGCTGGTCTTCGCGTTCTTCCGCGATTCCCCAGATCAGCGGCCGCTCGCCGGACAAGCGCGCGTGCATCGCGACCACTTCGTCGAGCCGCGTGCGGCCGGCGGCCAGCACTTCCGGCGGCCGCCCGGGCGCGGCGTCGACCAGGGCATAGTCGACCTGGTCGCCGACGCGGTGCAGACCGAGCGCGCGGCTCATTTCCCGCGACCGCTCGCGCTGCGCGCGGGAACCGGAATGCCGAGGTGCTGCATGGCGATCTGGATGTCCTGCCAGCAGTCGCCCTTGGCCGCTGGATCCCGCAATAGGTACGCGGGGTGGAAGGTAACCAGAACGGGCGGTCCGCCGCCGGGACGCGAGTGCAAGCGGCCTCGCAGGCTGCCCAGGGAGGCGTTGGTCCCGAGCAGGTGGTTGGCGGCGTGACGGCCGAGAGCGAGGATCAGGTCGGGCGCAAGGATCGCGATCTGCTCTTCGAGGTAGGGCGTGCAGGCGGCCTTCTCTTCGGGCCGCGGATCGCGGTTGCGCGGCGGGCGGCACTTGAGCACGTTGGCGATGAACACCTGCTCGCGCGCCAGCCCCATGCCTTGCTCGACGATGCGGGTGAGAAGCTGTCCCGCGGCGCCGACGAACGGCCGGCCGCTCGCGTCCTCGTCCGCGCCGGGGGCTTCGCCGACGAACAACAAGCGCGCGGGCACGGGACCTTCGCCGGGCACCGTGGTGGTGCGGGTCTCGCAGAGTTCGCACAAGGTGCAGGCGGCGACCCGCGCGGCGACGTCGGCCAGCGCGGCGGCGCCGGCCGGCCCGGCCGCAGGCACCGGCGGCCGCGCGGACCGGGGCGGTGGCGCGGGAACCGCGGTCTTCGCGGCGGTGCGCGGCATCGCGAGCGTCTCGACGCCGAGCTGCTGGAGCTCTTCGAGGAGCCGCGCGGCGGCCGCTGCGACCTGCGGTCTCCCCTTGTTCTCGGGCATGACGCCATTCTGGACGCGCGCTCATGCGCTCCGAATTGTTTTCGCCACTCCTCCCTCGTACCCTGATGCCGGAAGCGCAGATGACGCGTCGTAAAGGAGAACTGCTCGATCTCCTCCGCCGGCAGGAGGGCATGCAACGGACGTCGCCCCACGGTCCGGAGCCGGCGGCTGAGCCCATCCGACCGAGCGACCCGGATGCTCTGGAATCGGCCGCTGGGAGCGACTCCCCGGCCGAACCCGTCGTCCAGATCCTGCGCCGCTTTCCTGTCGAGGATCCGGTGGGAGCCGCCGTGAAACCCGTACGCCACCGGCGTCCGGTCCGGGACGACGAACAGGGCGAGTCCGGTGCAGCGGGTGGAGCCATCCAGCGCCTGCGCGAGAGCCTCGCCGCCCGTGGCCGCGCCGGCTTGGCCCGCACCCGCCGGTTCGGCGCGAAGACGCGCGCGGCCGTCGCCGGCCGCGGTCCCGCCGGGGTGTCCTGGCTTCCCATCGGCCTGGTCCTGCTGCTCGCCCTGCCGTTCGTGTTCTGGCTGGCGGGCCAATTCGGCACGGCGAAGGGAGAAGGGGGCCTCGAAGCCGTCGAGCGGGCGGGCGCGGTGGTTCCCGGGCGCCGCGGCTCCGGCCACTTCGGCGTGCTGGCGATCACCTATCCGGATCGGAAAGCGGATCTGGCCAGGCAGACCGGCATGCGGCTGCTCCGCGAAGGGTTTGCGGATGTCAAGCTGCTGCGGGTGTGGGGCGATCCGGATCCGGCGGTCCCGGCCGCCACGGCGCCGACCGCCTGGCTCGAACTCTATGTCGGGGACAGCGAGCGCAAGGACGACCCGGAACTCGTTACACTACTCGGCCGGATCAAGGCTCTCGACCTGCCAACGCAGCCCAGGGACTCGGATCCGCCTTTCGCTACGGCCTACATCAAGGAAAAGCCGCGCGAACAGGCAACCGAGTGACCGGGAAGAGCCGCGTTTCCATCCGAGCCTGCGGGTCACCTGCCCGCACCGACCGTCCGCCCCGATTCCGCCATGTCGATCCACAAGTCCTTGCTCGTCGGGGGCGCCCTTGATCAGGAGCGCTCCGTACTGACCCGTCGCGAACGCTTGCAGCTTCTCCAGAAGGAGGGCCGCTGGTCCAAGAGCAGCGAGTCCGTCTTCGGTCTGCCCAAGGTCCGGACCAAGTTCAAGGTCCTGTCGCGCAAACAGAAGAAGGCCAAGACCGCCGAAGGCGAAGTCGCGGAAGCGGTCCCCGGAGCCAAGGCCGCCGGAGCCAAGGCCGCTTCCTAGTCGCGGCGCACGGCGGAGGCTTTCAGGCCTCAGCCGCGCCGGGCTGGTTTCGAGAGTGCAGCGAGCCGACATGCCGACCGCCGACGTCTGGCTCGATGAGATCTTTCTTTCGCTGCAAGGCGAAGCGGGAGAAGTCGGCCGCTCGCAGATCTTCTTGCGGCTCGGCGGATGTCCGTTGCGCTGCGACTACTGCGACACGCCGCGTTCCTGGCAGCGCGGCGAGCATTACGAACGCCACGACCGCGACGCGACGACGCGTGGTCGCAACCCGCTCGACGCGGCCCGGCTCGAAGCCGAACTGGCGCGCGTCGCCGCGAGCCACGGCGTGGACGCCCGCGAGATCCCCATGGCGCTGACCGGCGGCGAACCGCTCGAGCAAGTCGACTTCCTCGCCGGGTGGCTGCCCGGCTGGCCGGCGCCCGTGATGCTCGAGACCGCGGGAATCTGGCCGGAGCGGCTCGCGCGCCTGCTGCCGTACTGCGCACAGGTCTCGCTCGACTGGAAACTCGCCGGCGCCCTCCGCGCCGGCGGCGAATTGGCCGCCGCGGCGGAGTGCGCGCGCTTGCTGCACGCCGCCGGCAGCGAAGGCTGGGTGAAGATCGTGGTCGGCGACGACGTCGACGAGGCCGAGCTGGCGGGCGCGCTCGACGCGCTGGCCGCCGCCGCGCCGGGAATCCGCTGCTTCCTGCAGCCGGCCACGCCGGTGGCGGGGGGGCCGCGCGCGCCGTCGGCCGGACGGCTGCTCGCTTGGAGCCTCGCTTCGCGCCGCCGGCAGCTCGACTTGCGGGTCCTGCCGCAGGTGCATCCCTTGATGGGGGCGCGATGAACGACGCCGAAATTCCCGCCCGCCGGCCGCGCGTGGCAATCGTCGGCCGCCCGAACGTCGGCAAGTCGACGCTCTTCAACCGTCTCGTCGGATCGCGCCTGGCGATCGTCGAGCCGACCGCCGGCGTGACCCGCGACCGCATGCTGGTGCCGGTGCGGATCGAGTCGCCCGATCTCGACTTCGACTTGATGGACACCGGCGGCATCGGCATCGTCGACCGCGTCGACCTCGCCGAAGCCGTCGAATACCAGGTGATGACCGGGGTCGAAGACGCGGACCTGGTGCTGTTCGTGGTCGACGCCATCGACGGCTGCACGGTCCTCGACGAAGCCGCCACCAGGCTGCTGCGCCGCGCGGGCCGTCCGCTGCTGCTGATCGCGAACAAGTGCGAATCGGGCGCCGCGCAGATTTCGGCGGCCGAGTTCGGCAAGCTGGGCCTGGGCGATCCGCTCCGCATCAGCGCCAAGGAAGGCATCGGCGCGGCCGAACTGCGCGAGGCCATGGCACGGCACCTGCCGCCCGCCGACCAGGTGCCGCCGGTCCCCGACGGCTCGGTGCGCATCACCGTGCTCGGCCGCCGCAACACCGGCAAGTCGTCGTTCGTGAACGCGCTGCTCGGCGAGCAGCGCGTGATCGTGAGCGAGATCCCCGGCACGACCCGCGACGCGATCGAAGTGCGCTTCGAGTGGGAAGGCCAGCCGATCACCCTGGTCGACACGGCGGGCGTCCACCGGCGCAGCAAGGTCGCCAACGCGATCGAGTATTTCTCGCTCACGCGCAGCGACCAGGCGATCCGCCGCTGCGACGTGGCCTTGCTGTTCCTCGACTTGACCGACCGGGCGGCGCGCCAGGACCAGGAACTCGCGCGCCGCATCCACGACCGGCACAAGCCGGTGGTCGTGGTGGGCACCAAGTCCGACCTCGACGACGCCACTCTCGCCGAGTTCCGCGACGTCGTCGAACACAAGCTGCCGCACCTGCACGGCGCTCCGGTGGTGCGGGCCTCGAACCTGACCGGCGATGGTCTCGCCAAGGTGATGCGCACCGCGCTCGAACTGCATGCGGAATCGGGCCGGCGGGTCGGCACGGGCGAGCTCAACCGCGCGATGGTCGAGATCTTCTCGGCGCAGAGCTTCCGCGGCCGGGGCGAAAAGCCGCGCGTCTACTACGCGACCCAGCTGCGGGTCGCGCCGCCGACTTTCCTCTTGTTCGTCAACCGCGCACCGCTGTTCGAGAAGGAAGTGCTGCGCGCGATCGCCAACAAGGTGCGGGCGAAGGTCGGCTACCAGCGGGTCCCGGTGCGGCTGGTGCTGCGCGAGCGGGAACGAAGCCCGTCCAAGAAGAACTAGAATCGTGGCGATGCGACTTTCTCGCTCCGCCCGCCCGTTCCTCCCGGCGCTGTCCGGCGCGGCCTTGCTGCTGCTGGGCGCGTGTTCCGCGCTAGGGGGCGGCCGCGACCCCGACGGCGGCTGGGTCAGCCGGCGGATCGAAGACGGGCCGCCGCGCCGCGACCTCGTCCGCGCCGCCCAGTGGGGCCTGGTGCGCGGCGACTTCCCGCCGGGCGAGACCAACGACCACGAAGGCTCCGTGAGCTCGGGCTGGGACGTCGAGCTCGCGCCCTACACCAATCGCGGCCGGCGGTCGCGCGCGGTCGTCGAGTACGAGCCGCTCGAACGCCCCGGCGGCTGGGAGGTGCGCGTGCGCGTCGAAGTCGACGTCAACGTCGAAAAACACCGCACGCTCGATCCGGTCGCCGCGGAGTGGGAAGAGAAGGGCTACGACCTGGAACGCGCGCAGACCGTGCTCTACCAGATCCTGGCTCAGCTCGGCGATCCCGCCGCCGGCACGAGAGGCAGACGGTAGATCCGGAAGCGGCGGCTCAACCGGCCGCCCAGGGTCTCGGCGAGACTGATCATCGCCTTGTTGTCTTCGAGCAGCCACGACATCTCGCTGGTCGGCATGCCGTGGTCGATCGAATACTTGCTGATCTGGTAGACCAGTGCGGCCTCGAGGCCCTTGTTGCGGAATTCGGGGACCACGCCGAGTGCGAGCACGCGCATGCGGTCGATCTTCTTGAGCAGCCGCGGCAGACGCAGGATGCCGAACGGGAACAGCTTGCTGTCGATCGCGTGCAGCGCCTGGTTGACGTCCGGAAGGCCGAGCACGAATCCGGCCGGGCGCCCGTCGTGGGTCGCGACCTTGGCGAGGCCGGGGTCGAGCAGCGGTTTCATCGAGCGCGCTTCGAACGCGAACTCTTCGCGGCTCATCGGCAGGAAACCCCAGTTCTCGCGCCATGCCGAGTTGTAGACCTCGACGGCGACGTCGAGTAGCCACGGCAGCTGGCGGCGCGTGATCGGCACGATCTCGAAACGCCCGCGCGACAGCGCGCGGTCGACGACCGCGCGCAGGCGGTCCATCGGGAACCGGCTGGCGTGAGCCTCGTAGGCAAGCAGGTCCTTGGCCTTGCACATGCCGGCGGCCTCGAACCAGTCCGCGTAGTGCCGCGGGTGGTGCGGCATCATCATGTACGGCATCTCGTCGTGGCCTTCGATCAGGCAGCCGCACTCGTGGTTGGTGTCCGGGTCGGCGGGGCCGAGCATCGCGACGGCGCCTTGGTCGCGCAGCCACTCCACCGCCCTGGCGAGCAGCAATGCGGCGACTTTCGGCTCGTCGGCGTCGAAGAAGCCGAACCAGCCGGCGGCCTCACCCAGGCACTCGGCATGGGCCGGCTCGAAACTGGCGGCGATGCGCCCGCGCGCGTTGCCGCCGCGGTCGCGCGCGATCCACAGCCGTTGGGCCATGGTGCGCAGCGCGGGATTGCGTGCCGGGTCCAGCTGTTTGGCGATCTCGCCGGTCAGCGGGGCCACGAAGTGGGGCGACGCGCCGCGGAACTTGCGCGCGAGGGCGACGAATCGACGCCGGCCCCGGCGGCCCCGGACGGTCTCGAGCTGAACCGGCATGGGCGGAGTGTCCGGACCGGGTCGTGGCCGCGTCAAGTTCGTGCCGCAGGGAGCCCTGGCGGGGAGATGGCGCTCCCCGCGCACGGTTAGGATGGTTGCCGTGGCCGCCGTCCTCCGTTTCCGCCGCCGCCAGGGGCACTGCAGCGCCTGCGAGAACGCTTTCGTGGAAGGCCAGACGCTGTTCTCGTTGCTGCGGACGGTCGAAGACGCCTTGGAGCGCGGCGACCTTTGCGCCACTTGTTTCGACGCCCGCGATCCGGCCGCCGACGTCTTCTACTGGCGCACGGCGCATCGCGAGTCCCGCGAGAAGGTCCGCGTCGACTTTCCCATGCTGCTCGCGGCCCTGGAATCGCTGGCGAACGACAAGCGCGAGGCCTGCCGCGACTTCCGCTTCCTGGTCGCGCTGCTGCTGGTGCGCCACCGGAAACTGCGTTTGACCGGCGTCCAAAGACGGCGTGGGCGCGAATTCCTGGTCCTGCGCAAAGTCCGCACCCAGAACCTCTTCGCAGTCGAAGTACGGCAGCTCGACGCCGCGCGTCGCGTGCGCCTCACCGCGATCCTTTCCGAATTGCTCGATCCCACGCGGGAGGCCGATCTGGGGGCGCTCCTGGACGCCGGCGTCGCCGAAGCCGCCGAATTGGCCGCGGCAGTCGAGAGCAGCGAGAGCGGCGTCGAGTAGAGCCGGCGGCGTTCCCCGGCGGGTGCCGGGTGGAGCGCTGGGGAGGACACGCCGGCCGGCCGTCCGGCGGGGACCAGCCCTAGCGCGAAACCCCGACCGGTTGGGTGGGAGCGATGGAAGTCTCTTTCCGGAAAGGAGTTGAACCACCATTCAGCAGTTTGGGGGTGGTGGATATTTCCGGCTGACAAGTGCCGGAAACGTGGCTATAACGGGAGGGTAATGGAGGAAGGTGGAGCCAGGGGGAGCCATCTGCCGCCAACAGGCGCGCCGCGCCACCCCCCGTCATGATCAACCTGTTTCTCGGGACCTACGAACACAAGATCGACCCCAAGGGTCGGCTGTTCCTGCCCAAGAAACTGGTCGAAGCGATCAAGGACGGCGAGGAGCGCCAGCAATTCGTCCTGACCATGGGACTGGACGAATGCCTGTATCTGTTCACGCGGCGCGGTTTCGTGGAACACGTGCAGCACCTGCGCCAGTCGCCGCACGGGCCGCAAGAGTACCGCCGCGTGATGCGCGGCATGGGCACGCTGTCGGTCGAACTGTGTCCGGATTCGCAAGGCCGGATCCACCTGCCCGAAGAGCTGCGCAAGCGCGCGTCTCTCGACACCGACGTCGTGGTCCTGGGTGCGGTCGACCACGTCGAGATCTGGGACGCGGCGGCGTGGAGCGGGAATGAGGCGGGTGCTTCGCACAGCACCTACCTCGACAAGGCCGATGGCTACTTTTCGAACGGAACGAACCCTCAAGGAGTGGAGTCGTGATTCTAGTGAGTCGAGATCTGTGTCGTTCGACCGGACCGCTCGGGCCTTCGCGCCACGAGCCCGTGATGGTCGAGGAAATCCTCCAGTCGCTCCAACCCGAGCGGGGCGGCTGCTTCGTCGACGCGACGGTCGGCGGGGGCGGCCACTCCTTGCGCTTGCTCGAGGCGAGTCCGCAGGTGCGCCTGCTCGCGGTCGACCGCGACGCCGACGCACTTGAGCGCGCGCGCGACCGGCTGGCCGCGCATGCCGACCGGGTGGAATTCGTGCACGCGCCGTTCTCTTCGCTCGACAACTTCGTGCCCGAGGCGTGGCGCGGCAATGTCAGCGGGATCATCGCCGACTTCGGAGTGTCGTCCGACCAGCTCGAGGACTACGACCGCGGTTTCTCGTTCTTGAACGACGGGCCGCTCGACATGCGCATGGATTCGCGCACGCAGAAGACCAGCGCGGCGGTGCTGCTCGCGCGGGCCAGCGAGGACGAACTGGAAGGCTGGCTGAGGGAATACGGAGAAGAGCGCTTCGCGCGCCGCATCGCCCACATGCTGGTCGAGGCGCGCCGCCACGGGCCGCTGCTGCGGACTTCGCAGCTCGCCGAGCTCGTGGCACGCGGCGTGCCGCGCGGCCGGCACAGCATCCACCCCGCAACGCGCACCTTCCAGGCGCTGCGCATCGTCGTGAATCGGGAGCTCGACGAGATCGAAGCCTTCCTCCGCCAGGCTCCGCGCCTGCTCGCGGCCGACGGCCGGCTGGCGACGCTCAGTTTCCACTCTCTGGAAGAACGGCGCGCCAAGCAGGCGATGCGCAACGAAGTGCGGTCGGGACAATTCGAGGAACTCGTCCGCGGCGGCCAGGAACCGTCGGCGGCCGAAGTCCGCCGCAACCCGCGGGCCCGCAGCGCCAGGCTGCGCGTGCTGCGCCGCAAGGGGGCGGACGCGTGACGGGCCGCGCCGGGGGGCTGCTCGCTCTTGCGGTCGTCGAAGTGCTGGCTGGGGTGGGGTTGCGCAACGAAGCCTTGTGCGCGCGCGGGCGCGCGGAGGCGCAGTTCCGGCTCCGCGAAGATTCCCGCCAGGAACTGCGCGTGGTGCAGGTCCTGCTGGCCGACATCTGCTCGCCGCAAGCCGTCGCGTGGCGGCTCGAGCAGCGCCGTCGCGACGCCGAACTCCAGCCGGAGCTATGACCCGCGACTGGACTCCGCTGCGGCCGCTCTGGCTGCTGCTGCCGCTGGGACTGCTGTTCGCCGCGTCCTTGACGCGGCTCGTCCAGTTGCAGGTGCTCGCGCCGCCCGAGCGCGCCGTGCACGCCCTCGAGCGGATGCAGTCCGAACACGTGGTCGACGCACCCCGCGCCATGCTGCTCGACCGCCTCGGCCGGCCGCTCGCGCTCGACCTGCCGCGCGGGCGGCTGGTGCTCGACCAGCCGTACCGATTCCGCCGCCATCGCGCGGGGCGCTACACGCCCGCCGAGGCGGCCGCGGAACTCGCCCCTCTCGCCCAGGCAGCAGGCCTCGGCTTGGACGAGCTCCTCGACCCCCTTCTTGATCCAGACAAGAATTACAAAGTGCTGGCCGGCGGGTTGTCCCCCGGGACTTCCCGCCGGATCCAGTCCATTCTCCGCCCCATGCCCGATGCCGGGCTCCGCGTGGAGACCTACTGGGAGCGCCACTACCCGCAAGGCCGCGCGCTGTCCCACGTGCTGGGACTGACGGGCTTCGCGGACGACGCCGAAGGCGTCCCCGTGCGGCGCGGACGCTTCGGACTCGAACTCGCGCTCGACGAGCGGCTGGTCGGCGCCGCCGGCGTGCGCCGCAACATGCGGGTCGGGGCCGGCCACGGCGTGAATCCACTGCTCGAAGCCGAAGACGTCGCCGAGGCGGCGCCGGTCCGCACCACGCTCGATCTCGCGCTCGGGTCCGCCGTCCGTGCGGAGCTCGAAGGCCTGGTGGCGGAACACAAGCCGAAGTGGGTCGTCGCCGTGGCGATCGACGCGCGCACCGGCGGCCTGCTCGCAACCTGTTCGCTGCCGGACTTCGACCCCAATCCCGGCGCCGCGTTCGACGTGGTCGAGTCCTTGGGCCCGGACGGCAAGCTGCGCCGCGAACTCGCCGGCATGACCGACTGGTCAACCCAGCCGTTCGAGCCCGGGAGCGTCATGAAGCCTTTCGTGGTCGCGCGCGCTCTCTCGCAAGGCGCGATCGGGCGCGAAGAGCGCTTCGAGCAGCACGGCGGCCACTGGCGGCTGCCGGGCCGCGTGATCAGCAACGCCTTGGGCGTCGAGAACCGGCCGCTCGCCTGGGACGAAGTCCTGGTGCAGTCCTCCAACATCGGCGCGGCCAAGATCGGCCGCGCGCTCGGCGTGGAAGGCGTGCGCGAATTGCTCGATCAGCTGCAGTTTGCCGCTCCGACCGGTCTGTTGCCGCACGAGAGGGCCGGCGTGGTGCCGCCCGACGAGCAGTGGCGGGCGTCAAAAGGCCGCAATTTCACGGTGCCGTCGGTGTCTTTCGGCCATCAATTCACCGTGACGCCGCTGCGCCTGGCGCACGCGTACGTGCGGCTGGTGCGCGGCGGGCCCATTCCGGCGCCCCACATCCTCCTGGAATCGGTGCCCGAGATGCTTCCGGCCCTGGTGACGCCGGAGGTCGCCGCCGAAGTGGTGGTGGCTCTCGAAGAAGTGGTGGCTTCCCGCCGCTGGCTGCCCGCATGGGACGATCTGCGCTGGGGCGGCAAGAGCGGCACGGTCGCAAAGATGCACGAAGACGGCTACACGTCGCTCTTCGTCGCTTTTGGTCCGATCGAGGACCCGGCGGTGGTGATCGTCGTGGCGGCGGAGAACCCGGCGGGCAAGCAACATTACGGAAGCCAGGTCGCCGGACCCGCCGCGGGACGCATCCTTCGGCGCGCGCTGGAGCTGCGCGGAATGCTGGAGCCGGCGGGACGCTTGGATCGCGCCTCTCCGCAAGCTATCGTTCTTCCCAGGTGAGCATGCGCTTGTCCGAGCTGGCGCGGAGTTTGGGAGGGCAGGATTCCTTGAGCGGAGTCGTGCGTCCCTTGGCTGCGCTGGCTGCGAGCGGCGGCGACGACCCTCAGTTGCGCCGGGCTTGCTTCGATTCGCGCCGCGTGCAGAGCGGCGACCTGTTCTGCCCGCTGCCGGGACTGCGCACCGACGGCCGCAGTTTCGTCGCCGAGGCGCAGCGCCGGGGCGCGCTCGCGGTCCTCGAGTGCGCGGCCCCGGGCGCCGCCCGGCTCGCCGCCCGTGCGGCGTGCGCGCTCGCCGGTCATCCGTCGCGCGAACTCTGGGTTGCTGCGGTCACCGGCACCAATGGCAAGACCACGGTGGTGCACTGGGTCCGGCAAGCTCTGCAGTCCTGCACGATTCCGACCGCGGCCGTCGGCACTCTCGGACTGGAGTTCGGCGGCGAACGGCTCGACGTGCATCTGACCACGCCGCCCGCCGACGTGCTGCAAGGATGGCTGGCCGAGGTGCTGGCGCGCGGGGCACGCGGGCTCGTGCTCGAGGCGTCCTCGCACGGGCTCGCGCAAGGCCGCCTCGAAGGCTTGTCGATCGATGCCGCGGCGTGGACGAATTTGAGCCACGACCACCTCGACTACCACGGCGACCTCGACGCCTACGCGCGCGCCAAGGCGCAGCTGGTGCACGGGCTGCCCGCCGACGCGCCGGCGTTCGTGCCGGCCGGCGATGCGCGGGTGGCTGCGGCGTGCCGCGGCACCCGGGCGCGGCTCGTGCGCTGGGGCCTCGACGTTCCCAACGCCGAACTGCGCGGCAGCGTGCGCGCCGGTGCCCCGGCGGTGCTGAGCGTTGCCGGTGCGTGGGGGAGCGCGGAGATCCCGCTGCGCGTCCCCGGTCGGCACAACGCCGAGAACCTGCTGCTCGCTTTCGGGCTCGCTCGCAGCGCCGGACTCGGCGTCGACGAAGCCGCCGCGGGGTTGTCCGCGGTCGTCGCGCCGCGCGGCCGGCTCGAACGCATCGCCGCGAGTTCGCCCTGGCGCTTGTACGTCGACTACGCGCACACACCGGCCGCGCTCGAGCGCGCGCTCGCCGCGTTGCGCGAGGAGTGGCCGCAGGCGCGGATCGGCGTGGTCTTCGGGGCCGGCGGCGACCGCGACCGCGACAAGCGCGCGCCGATGGGCGCGGCTGCGGCGCGCGGCGCCGACTGGTGCGTCGTCACGACCGACAATCCGCGCACCGAGGCGCCGGCCGCGATCGCAGCCGCCGTCGCGGCGGGAGTCCGGGCCGAACGCGGCGCCGCCGAAATCGAATTGGATCGGCGCGCGGCGATCCGCGCCGCCGTCGAACGGCTGGCGCCAGGCGACGTCCTGTTGATCGCCGGCAAAGGCCACGAGGACTATCAGGAGGTGGACGGCGTGCGGCATTCCTTCGACGACAGGCTCGAGCTCGAGGAGGCCGTGACATGCTTGGCATGACGGTCGGCGAGGTCAGCCGCGCGGTGGGCGGGCACTTCCAGGGCGAAGGCGCGCAGCCCATCGCCGGAGTGACGACCGACAGCCGCCTCGTGCGGCCAGGCGACTTGTTCGTCGCGCTCAACGGGGCGCGCACCGACGGCCACCGCTACTTGCGGCAGGTGCACGAGTCCGGCGCGGCGGCGGCCTTCGTGCTCGCCGACCGCGGCGCGCGCCCCGAAGGCCTTGCGACCGTGGTGGTGCGCGATCCCTTGCGCGCGCTCGGCGACCTCGCGCGCTGGCACTTGCAGCGTTTGCGGGCTCCTGTGGTCGGCATCACCGGCACCGTCGGCAAGACCACCGGCAAGGAGTTCGTCACCACGCTGCTCGGCGGCCGCAATTCCAACGTGCACGCGGCGCCGGCGTCCTACAACAGCGAATGCGGCTTACCGCTCGCGGTGCTGGGAGCCGGCACGGACACGCGCATCCTGGTGCTCGAGTACGGCGTCAATGCGCCGGGCGAAATGGATCGCCTGCTCCAGATCGCGCCGCCTCGGCATGCTTGGATCACCGCGCTGACCGAAGTCCACCTCGAGGGCATGAGCGATCTCGCCACCATCGTGCGCGAGAAGTCGCAGCTTGCGCGGCGCGTTCCCGAAAGCGGGTGCATCTGGCTGCCGCAATCGGTCGAAGCGCTCGTCGCCGGCGAACGCGCCGCGTGGTGCGGAAGAGTCGGCAGCTACACGCTCGACGGCGGCGCCGGCGCGGCGCAGATCCTTTCGAACCGACCCGGCGCCTGGCGCGTCCGCATACCCGGCATCGGCGATGCACTGCTGCCCGTGATCGCGCGGCACGAAGTCGAACTCGCGCTCGGCGCGCTCGGCATCGCGCAGGAACTGGGCGTGCCGGGCGACGTGCTGCGCGAGCGGCTCGGCCTGCTGCAACGGCCGCCGGGACGGCTCACGCGCCTGGACTACGGTCCGCTCACCGTGCTCGACGACTCGTACAACGCGAGTCCCGGCGCCATGCTCGGAGCTCTCGGCGTCCTGGCTGCCTGGCCCGGCGCCGGTCGGCGCACCGCGGTCCTCGGCACCATGCACGAGCTTGGTGCGGCCGCCGAGCGCCTGCACCGCCAGGTGGGGGAGCAGGTCGCTGCCAGCGAGATCGACCGGCTGGTCGCGGTCGGCCGAGGCGGCGCCTGGATCGCCGACGCCGCCCGCACGGCCGCCGGGCGGGCCGGCCGGGCGCTCGAAGTGATTCCGGTCGCCGACGCCCCGGAGGCCGCCGAGTGGCTGGCCGGGTGCGTGGAGGCCGGCGGAGTCGTCCTTCTGAAGGCCTCGCGGGCGGAAGGACTGGACCGCCTGTGCGCCCCGTTGGAGCGCGCCGCGCGGCACCTCGCGGCGGCCAGCGCCGCCGCCCTTGAGCCGCTGAGCGTGGCGGCGGGCGCAGCCGCGGCGTTCGTCTCCCAGGACCTGGGGAGAGCGCGCGCATGATCGCTTGGGTCGTCGAGTTGCTCAGTGACTTCTGGCAGCCGCTCCAGGTCCTGCACTACATCACCGTGCGCGCCGTGCTCGCCGGCGCGTTCGCGTTCTTGCTCGCCTTGTGGCTCGGCCGGCGCGTGATCGACCGCCTGCGCGAAGTCGGCGTGCACGAGAACGCCGGCGCGTGCGACAGCGCCGCGGTCGGAGCGATCGCCGTCAAGGCCGGCAAGAACCGCACGCCCACCATGGGCGGAGTCTTCTGGACCGCTTCGATCCTCGCGTCCACTTTGCTGTTCGCGCGCCCCGACGAGCCGCTGGTGCTGCTCGGCGCGGTCTTGCTGGTGGGGATGGGCCTGCTCGGCTTTCTCGACGACTGGGTCAAATGGCAGCGCGACAAGGGCCGCAATGGCCTGTCGCGCACCTCGAAACTGCTCGCCACGATCGCGCTCTCGACCTACGTGGCGGTCGTTCTCTGGATGCTCGGCGAACGCACCGGCCGGCCCGAGATCAGCAACATCTACTTCCCGGTGCTCAAGGGCCTGTACGCGCAGCCGGAGATCCTCGGTGCGTGGGGCTTGTTGCTGTTCGTCGCTTTCACGAGTTTCGTGATCCTGGCGACCAGCCACGCGGTCAACGTGACCGACGGCCTCGACGGTCTCGCCGGCGGCGCCGGCTTGATCTCCATCGCAGCCTTGAGCCTGGCCGTCTACGCGGTCGGCAACGCCTCGGTCGCGGGCTACCTGCACTTGCCGCACATACCTGGCGCGGGGGAGGTCGCCGTCCTCGGCGGGGCGGCGCTCGGCGCCACGCTCGGCTTCCTGTGGTTCAATTGCCACCCCGCCGAGATCTTCCTCGGCGATTCCGGATCGCTGCCGCTCGGCGCGCTGATCGGCTACATGGCGCTGGTCGCCAAGCAGGAACTGGTGCTGCCGTTCCTGGCCGGCGTGTTCGTGCTCGAAGTCTCGAGCAGCCTGCTGCAGATCCTCTGGTTCAAGGCCAGCGGCGGCAAGCGGCTGTTCTCCATCGCCCCCATCCACCACAAGTTCCAGCTCGCCGGCATGGCGGAACAGAAGATCGTGGCCCGTTTCTGGATCTTCGGCGCCGTGTCCGCTTGCGTCGGCCTGCTGCTCATCAAGGTCCGTTGACCACGAACACGGCAGACACCGCCCGGTCGGCTCCGGCGCGCGGCCATTCGCTCCCGGCGGCGCGGCGGACCGCCGGCTGGCTGCTCGCCTGCGTGATGTGCCTGGCGGTCATGGGCCTGATCGCCGGCGTCTCCACCGCCGCCCCGGGCGAGGCCTGGTCCAAACTGTCGCTGCACTGCCTGCACCTCGGCATGGGCCTGGCGGCGTTCCTGGCTTGCTTCTCGCTGCCGGTCGACGCGGTACGCAAGGCCATTCCCGGCTTGATCGTGCTCACCGTGATCCTGCTGGTCGGCATGCTCGTGACGGACAGCATCGGCGAGCGTAGCAAGGGTGCCGAGCGCTGGCTGTCGATCGGCGGTTTTCGCTTCCAGCCGTCGGTGATGCTGCAGTGCCTGTGGCCGGTCGTGCTCTCCTCGTGGGCCGCGCGCGATCCGCTGCGCTTGCGCCAGCCGCGCGAACTCTGGCGGATGATGTTCGGTTTTGCGGTGCTGATGGTGCCGGTTCTGCTGCAGCCCGACCTCGGTTCGGTGCTGATCCTGCTGGGGGTGAGCGGAATGACCTTGTTCTTCGCCGGCGCGCCGTTGCGCTTCTTGCGCTTGCTGGTGCCGGTGTCGGTCGCGGCGCTGCTGATCGCGATCTTCCTGTTCGACCACGTCGATTCGCGGCTCAAGGAGTTCCTCCACGGCAGTTCCTACCAGATCGAGCGCGCCGAAGAGGCCTTCGCCGCCGGCGGGCTCGGCGGTCGCGGTCCGGGCGAAGGCCTGCTCAAGCACGGCTACGTCCCGGAAGGCGAGACCGATTTCATCCTCGCGCTCGTCGCCGAAGAGTGGGGTCTCGGCGGCACCGTGCTGCTCTGGGGGCTGTTCGTCGCCCTCACCGTGTTCGGCGTGCGCCTCGCGCAGCAAGCCGATACGCGTTACGGCGCCATCTTGATGGCGTCCGCCACCCTGATGATCGCCGTGCAGGCCGCATTGAACATGGCGGTCGTAACGGGTGCCGTACCACCAAAAGGCCTGCCGCTGCCCTTCGTGAGCCGCGGCGGTTCCTCGATCCTGGCGCTCTCCGCCCTGCTCGGCCTTGCCCTCAAGGCCGCGCTGGAGGCGCGTCGTTCCCGAAAGTGCAGACCCGGAGTCGTGGAATGGACCGCGTCCAACGTTCTGGCCTCTTGACCCTCGTCCTGTTCGCCATCATCGCCTTCGCCGGCTGGCTGGTCGGTCCGCACAAAGCGAGCACCGAGGGGATCGAGGCCGAGCATGCCACCGCCGAAGCCGATGCGATGCCCGTGGCGGATCTCCTTCCTCCCGAGCAGCGCCGGTCGTTCTTGAGCGCGGAGGACTTCCGCCGCGAAGCGGTCCGCAATCCACGCACGGGCGTCGGGGGCCGGCCGGTGTTCAAAGACGATCCCTCCTTGCCCGCTGCGGCTTGGAACCGGGACGTCGGCGCGCCGGATGCGGCGCGGCGGTCCGGTCTGGCCGAGAGCGTGCCGCTTTCCTTGTCGCCGGCGATCGAGTCGGGCGCGGTGATCGCGCCGGCAGACGCCCGTGGAACGCGCTGGACCGGCGCCGCGCCGGTCGAACCAGCCCGTGCTGGAAACGGCAGCGCCGCGGTCGACGCCAGCGGCCGGTCGCGCGATGCCCGTTACGGCGAACTGGCGGTGCCTCCGCCGGCGATCCTGCCTTCCGCCGAACTGGCGCCGCCGGGCGCGCCGGAGCCGCCGATGCGCAAGTACGCGGTCACGAGTGGCGACAGCATGGGGCGGATCTCGCAGCGCTTCTACGGCACTGCGCGGCACGCGCAGATGCTCGCGGACGTCAACGGCATCCAGGACCCCTCGCTTGTCCGCGTGGGGCAGGTCCTGCGCGTTCCCTACCTGGACGGCGAGACTCCGGATCCGGCGCCCGGCGCCGACCGCGCGCGGATCCGCGAGGAAGCCGCGCCGCTTCGCGAACTGCCGCAGCGGCATCCGGGCGCCCGGCGCTACACGGTGGCGAGCGGCGACAGCCTGTCCGAAATCGCGGCGCGCTTCTACGGCACGCCGAAGCACTGGCGGGCCCTCGCGCGGGAGAACGGTCTTGGTGCGGACGGAGCCGTGCGCGTCGGCCAGGTCCTGGTCCTTCCCGAACTCGACGGGCTGCAGCCGGCCGGCGCCGAAGCGCAGCGTCGGGACGCGGACGGCGGTGCGGGCCCGGCCGCCGTGGTCCGCACCTACCGCGTCGGCGCGGGCGACACCTTGACCAAGATCGCCAAGAAGGTCTATGGCGACGCGAACCTCTGGACGCGCATCCGCGACGCCAACGGCATCAGCGATCCGTCCAAGATCCGCGTCGGCCAGACGCTGCGGATTCCCGCGGGAGGCTGACCGGACCGCTGCCGATGCCGCGCGCCGCCGACCTGCGTTTCCTGTTCGTGGGCGGCGGGACCGGCGGACACCTCGCCCCGGCGGTGGGGCTGGCCGAGGAACTGGAAGCACGCGGCCATCGGACGCTATTCCTGGGCAGCGGCCGAGCGGTCGAAGAGTCCTTCCTCGGGCCGGAGCGGCCGTGCCGGTCGCTCCACGTCGACGGCAGCCGGCTGCCGCGGGCGGCCGCGCTGGCTGCGGCGCTGCCGAGGGCGCGCCGCTGGGCGCGCGAGTTCGAGCCCCATCTGGTGGTGGGGCTCGGCGGTCTGACGGGCGCCGCCGCGCTGGCCGCGCGCCGAGGACGGCCGCTGGTGCTGCTCGAAGGCAACCGCGTGGTGGGTCGCAGCGTGCGCTTCCTCGAACGCTGGTCGGCGGCGACGCTCACGCTCTTCCCGGAAACCGCGGCGGTGCTTCGAGGCGGCCGCTGCATCGGTCCGGTGGGGCGCCGCGCCCTGCGCCGCGTCGCGAGCGGACCGGCGCGCGAGCAGCTCGGCCTCGACCCGCACGCGCCGCTGCTGATGGTCGCCGGAGGCAGCCAGGGAGCACGCGACCTCAACGATTTCGCCGCGGAGCTCGCCCCCAGGCTCGCCGCTGCGGGATGCCAGCTGCTCGCGCTCGCCGGCGCCGGCAAGGCCGAGAACTTGCGCCGTGCGTGCGCGGAAGCCGGACTGCGTGCGCGCGTCGAGGAATCCATGGGCGACGTCGGCCTGGCCTACAGCGCCGCCGACTTCGCGCTCACGCGCGGCGGGGCCGCCACCGTGGCCGAGTTGTGGCTGTTCCGGCTGCCGGCGGCGATCGTGCCGTACCCGCACCATAAGGACCGCCATCAAGAGCACAATGCCCGGGCTCTCGAGCCGGGCGTGTTCTTGATCGATCGCTTGGACGAAGTCGCGGGGGAGCGCGTCGTCGAATGTCTGCAGCAGCCGCAGGTGCGCGCCGCGATGGCCCGGCACCTGGTGGAGCACGCGCCGGAAGACGGCGTGCGGGCGGCCGCCGACTTTCTCCAAGAATTGGCGCGCGCAGAAGCGTAGGCTTGCGCCCGTGAGGACGCTCGTCCGCCCGAGCCGCCCCCGGCTCGACGCCCTCGCCGGACCCGCCGGCCGCACCGCTTATCTTGCGGGAGTCGGCGGCGTCGGCATGCGCGGGCTCGCGACCTTCCTGCTCGAGAACGATTGGGAGGTCTGGGGCGCCGATCGCAAGCCACCCGGACTCGGCGACCCGTTGCTGCTGGCAGGACTGCGCCTGATCGAGGAAGGCGCGCCGCCGCCGCCGGTGTCGCTGGCCGTGCGGTCCGCCGCCGTGCCTGCCGCCCAGGCGGGCTTGCGCGCCGCTTGCGCCGCCGGCGCCAGGCCGCTCCGATACGCCGAGGTGCTGGGCGAGATCAGCCGGCTGCGGCCGGTGCTGGCGGTCGCCGGTTCGCACGGCAAGACCACGTGCACGGGCTGGATCGCCTATGGCTTGCGCAAGAGCGGCATCGACGCCGGATATCTGGTCGGCGCCAACGTGACGCAGCTCGGGGGTTCCGCTGCGTGGGGCGATCCAGCCGCGCCGCTGGTCCTCGAATCCTGCGAGTACGAGCGAGGCTTTTTCCATCTGAGCCCGGCGGCGGTCGCGCTCACCAACGTGGACGCGGAGCATCCCGACACGTATCCGGGCGGATTGCCCGAAGTCCAGGCGGCATTCCGCGAATTCCTGGGCCGCGTGCAGCCGGCGGATCGCGGCGGGCAAGTGTTCGCCAGCCCCGAAGCGCCCGACTTCGCTGCCTCCACGCGCGCCGAATGGGTGGCCGCCGAGGCGCTCGAGCCGGGCGTGCAGGTCGGCCTGCACGGCGCTCACAACCGCCGCAACGCCGCGCTCGTCGGCGCCGTCTTGCGCGGACTGGGCCTCGACGAACTCCAAGTCGGTGGCGCCCTGCTGGGCTACCGCGGAGCCGCACGGCGGATGGAGGTCCTGGGCCACTGCCGCGGCGCGCGGGTGGTTTCGGACTATGCGCACCATCCCGCCGAGATCGCGGCCACGCTGCAGGCGGCGCAGGAACGCTGGCCGCAGCAACGGATCCTGGCGATTTTCCAGCCGCACCAGGCGCAGCGCTTCCGCGCCTACCGCGACCGTTTCGCCGCGAGCTTACAGGGCGTCGACGCGCTGCTGCTGCTTGAGATCCACCGCGCCCGCGATCCTGAGGACCTGCAGCCGAGCGTGGTCGAGTTGCTTCCGCTGCTCGCCAGCGCACCTGGCCAGCCGGTGCATCCGGCGGCCAATTTCGACGAAGCCGAGGAATGGGTGCGCGCGTGGGTCCGGCCCGGCGACGTGGTCCTTTGCATGGGCGCCGGGAGCGTCGATGAACTCGCCCGCCGCCTCGCTGGCTGATCGTTTTCCACTGCGCCGCGCCGAGCCGCTCCGCGACTGGACGACGCTCAAGATCGGCGGGCCGGCGGAGTACTTCTTCGAGCCCGATACGCCCGAGGCCCTGGGCAAGCTCTTGCACGAACTCGCGGCGGAGGGCGTGCCGTGGACGCTCCTCGGCGGCGGCGCCAACACGCTTGCGCCCGACGGCGGGGTGCCCGGCGCGGTGATCCACACCGGCCGCATGCGCCGCGTGTTCCAGGAGGATGGTCCGGCGCTCCGCGTGTGGCCGGGCGCGACGCTGCCTTCGTTGGCGCGCACCGGCGCGGCCAAGGGTTTCGTCGGGCTCGAAGCGTTGATCGGCGTGCCGGGCAATCTCGGCGGCGGGCTGGCGATGAACGCCGGCGGCGCCGGCTGGGGCCTCTGGGACCAGGTACGCGAAGTCGTGCTCTGGACGCCCGGTGCGGCCAGCTGGGAGGACGGCCTGGCGGTGCGCACTCCCGCCGAAGTCCGGCCGAGCTACCGCGACGGCAACTTGCGCGGCGCCGTGGTGATCGAGGCGGTGCTCGAATTCCAGATCGAGCATCCCGACAAGGTGCGCACCCGCATGGAAGAACTGCTGCGCCGCAAGAACGCCACCCAGCCGGTGTCGCTCGCCTCCGCCGGCTGCGCGTTCAAGAACCCGGCCGGCGACAGCGCGGGCCGCTTGATCGACGCCGCCGGCCTCAAGGGCGCACGCGAGGGCACGGTGCTCGTCAGCGAGCGCCACGCGAACTTCCTGGTCAACGAAGGCGGCGCGACTGCGGCACAGGTCCGGCGGCTGCTGGAGCGCATCGAAGGCGAGGTCCGTGCGCGCTTCGGCGTGACGCTCTCGCGCGAACTTGTGGTGCTGCCCGAGCCCGGCGAACCGGTCCGCGGCGGCTAGCGCGGCAGCGCGTCCGGCCGGTCGACGCGCAAGTCCTGTTTCGCGTTGACCGTCGAACCGGGAATCGCCGGCAGGCCGAGCAGACCGAGCGCGAGGTTGCCGGCGTCGGCGTTGCGGATCGGCGGCAAGGCCGCGCGGCCGGCGGCGGCCTGGCGCAAGCCGGGATCGCTGCGAGATTCCGGGTTGAGCGCGTAGAGCTCGCCGCCGGGGACGCCGTCGCCGCGCCAGACCAGAAAGGGGATCACGTAGTCGACCCACATGTCGGACCGCTCATGGCTGCGGTGCGGCGCGCCGCCGCCGTGGTCGGCGGTGACGATCACCGCGACCCGCCCCCGGAGCAGAGGGTCTTCGCGCACTGCGGTGAGCAGGCGGCCGATCTGGCGGTCGACGTGAGCGACCGACTGCAGGTAGAGCGAACCGGCGGTGAGATCCCAGCCGGCAGCATGTCCCGCGAGGTCGGGATCGGCGTAGTGCAGCATCACCAGGCTGCGGCCGCCGGCGCGCAGGTCGGCCAGCGCGGCGTCGGTCACGCGCGTGGCGGTCGCCGCGTACAGGTACGAGTCGAGCTTGCCGCGGCCCCCGTCCGCGCCCACCTTGTCGGGAGCGCCGTGGACTGCGTTCCAGGAGCGCGCGTAGAGAACGAACTTGGTCTTGGAAGCGATCAGGGCCGTGCGCAGGCCGTGGTCGTGGGCGACGTCGAACGCGCCGGCCAGGTAGCCGCCGTGCTGGTGCAGGGTCGCCTCGGGCGGCGGATCCAGATTGCCGGTCCAGCCGTGGCCGGCGACGCCGGAAGTGAGCCGGCCGGTGAGCATTCCGGTGTGGTTGGGCAGCGTGACGCTGTGTTGCGGATCGCAGCGGGCATTGAGCGTGGCGGCTCCCCCCAGCAGCTGGTGGAAGTTCGGCAGGTCCTGTGCGCCGGCGGCAGGCAGGGCGTCGCTGCGCAGGCCGTCCACGCTGAGGATGATCACATGGTCGAGCGCCGGCGCGGCGGGCGGGGCCGGCGGTGCCTGGAACAGGCCGAACAAGACGGAAGCGAGGGCTGCGACAACCAAGACGCGGCATTCTAGGTGTCCGCGGGCGGCTACTCTGTGCGCGTTCTGCACCCGACCATGACGCGCACCTCTCTCGGCGGCCTGTTCCTGTTCCTAGCCGGTGCGGTAGCTCTCGCCGCCGCGGTCCTGCTTCCCAAGGAGGATCCGCAGGGGCAGGGAGAGCCCGCCGGCGGCCCGCCGGGAGCTTTCCGCTTCTCGGTCACCACCGCGCCGGTCCACGCCGGTGCGGTCGAAGAGAGCATCGAGCTGGTCGGCGACGTCGTCTCGGCGCGCCGCTCCGCGCTCGCGTTCGAACGGTCCGGACGAATCCAGTCCGTACATGCCGAAATGGGCGACCGGGTGGTCGCCGGGGCCTCGCTCGCCAAGTTCGACGACGCGGTCCTCGAACAGGAGCTGGAGGCCGCGCAGGCCGACGCCGTGGCCCGCGTCGCCCAAGCCGAGTTTGCGGCGCGCGAAGCGCGGCGGGGCGAGGAAATGGGCCCCGACGTGCTTTCGCCCGCCGACCTCGACCGGCGCCGCACCGACGCCGCGGTGGCCAAGAGCAGCGCGACCAGGCAGGCGGCCGAAGTGCGGCGCCTCGAGGCCTTGCTGCACCGCGGAGAATTGCGCGCGCCGTTCGATTGCGCCATCGAGCGCCGGCTCGCGGTCGAAGGCGGCTACGCGCTCGCCGGCGCGCCGGTCTTCGACGTGGTGGACCTCGCGCGCCGCGAAGTCCACCTGCAAGTCCCCGCGCGCTACGCCACGCGGATCGCTCCGGGCGCGATGGTCCGTCTGCGCGCCGACGACGTCGACGGCTTCGCGCTCACCACCGTCCTGGCCGGCTTGGTGCCGGCCGCCGACCCGGGCTCGCGGACTTTCACCGGCCTGGTGCGCCTGGGCCCCGAGGACGACGCGGCGCAGCTCTTGCTGCCGGGCCTCTTCGTGCGTGCCGAAGTCGTGCTCGTGCGGATCGAGGGCCAGTTGGTGGTGCCCGACGACGCGCTCATCGAGAATCCGCGCGGCACCGTGCTGGTGGTCGCGCAAGCGGCCGCCGAAGCTGGCGCACCGCCGAACGCGGCCTTCGTGCCGGTGCGCGTCCTCGCCCGGCAAGGGCGGCGGGCGGCGGTGGCGCCGCTTGCGCCGGGACCGCTCGAAGACGGCGCCGAGGTCGTGGTGACCGGCGTCGGCAATCTCTTCCCCGGGGCGCCGCTCGCGGCCACCCCGCACGCCGACCCCGTGACCGCCGGGCACTAGTCGATGGATCCGGTCCGCTTCGCGGTTTCGCGCCCGTACACGGTCGCCGTGGGCGTGATCCTGGTGGTGCTGTTCTCGGTGCTGGCCTTTCGGCGCATTCCGGTCCAGCTCAAGCCCACCGTCGATCCGCCGATCATCCAGGTGCGCACGGTCTATCCGGGCGCCGGCCCGGTCGAAGTCGAGGAACAGATCACGCGCAAGCTCGAGGACTTGCTGCAGGGGGCCGAAGGCCTCGACAAGCTCAGCAGCGCTTCGATGGACGGCATCAGCACCGTCGCCCTCGAGTATGCATGGGGCGTCGACAAGGACCGCGCGCTGATCGACGTCATCAACAAGCTCTCGCAGCTCCCCGATCTGCCGCCCGACGCCGAAGAACCGGTGGTGTCCCTCAGCGGATCCCAGGGCGAGGGCAACTCGATGTGGATCCTGGTCCGCTCGCGCTATTCGCCGAGCCGGGTGCGCCAGCTCGTGATCGAGGAGATCGAGCCGCGCCTGGAGCGCGTCGAGGGCGTGGCCGAACTCATGATCATCGGCGGTGCCGAGCGCGAAGTGCGCGTGCTGGTCGATCCCGAGCGCCTGGCCGCGCGCCGCATCGGTTTTGCCGAGCTCGCCTCGGCGCTGCGCCGCGGCTACCAGGACCGCCGTGGCGGAACCGTCGAGACCGGCGTGCAGCAGCTGGTGGTGCGCACCGAAGGGCGCAGTTCCGATCTGGCGTCCATCGAGGAGATCCTGGTGCGCCGCGACGCCGCCGGAGTGACGCGGGTCGGCGACGTCGCCCGCGTCGTGGACGATCACAAGGAGATCGACAGCATCGTGCACAGCGAAGGCGCCAGCTCGGTCGTGATCGGCGTCGGGCGCCAGGTCGGCGCGAACGTGGTGACCATGATCGACGGCGTTTCGGCCGAGATGGAACGCCTGAACGAGCGCTTCCGTGAGCGCGGCCTCGACCTGGAACTGGTATCGGTCTACCGCGACACCACATATCTGCGCGAAGCGCTCGGATTCGTGCAGAGCAACCTGCTGCTCGGCGCGGGACTCGCCGTCCTGATCCTGCTGTTGTTCCTGCGTAGCGTGCGCAGCGTGCTGGTGGTCGGGCTCTCGATCCCGATCTCGCTGCTCGCGGTCTTCCTGGTGATGAACGCGATGGGCCGCACGCTCAACGTCATCAGCCTCGCGGGCCTCGCGTTCGCCTCAGGCATGGTGGTCGACAACGCGATCGTGGTGCTCGAGAACATCTTCCGCCACCTCGAGATGGGCAAGAACGCCCGTGAAGCGGCCGTCGACGGCGGGCGCGAGGTCTGGGGCGGCGTGCTCGCGGCGACCTTGACCACCATCGCGGTCTTCGTGCCGATCCTGGCTATCGAAGAAGAAGCCGGCCAGCTCTTCGCCGACCTCGCACTGGCGATCGCCGCGGCGGTGGCGCTCTCCCTGGTCGTCGCTCTCACGGTCGTGCCGACCCTCGCCGCGATCTTCTTCCGCCGCGGCAGAAAATCCGGCGAATCCGGCGACCGCGTCGCCAAGTCGCCGGGCCGGATGGTGCGTGCCTACGGCGCCGCGGCGGGAGTCCTGTCCGCGCGCGGCCGCGGTCCGGTGCTGTGCAAGCTCGGCTTGCTGCTTCTGGTCGTTGCCGGAGCCCTGTGGACGCTGCGCATCGTGCCGGCGGCGGGCTACCTGCCGACGGGCAACCGCAACTTGATCCTCTACATCGGCCAGCCGGTGCCGGGCATGCGCCCCGAAGCGGTCGAAGCGAACCTCGCCGGCCTGGAACGGTGGGTGCTCGGCAATCCCAAGATCAACCGCTACTTCCTGGTGGTGGCCGGGTCCTTCAACGGTGGCGGCGTGGTGCTCGAGGACGAGTACTCCGATGGCCCGGGCCTCGAGGCGTTCCAGGCCGAATTCATGCCGATCTGCATGGCGGTGCCGGGTTTCCGGTACTTGATCCCGATGCAGATGAGCTTGTTCCGCGATTCGGGCAAGCAATTCACGCTCGAGATCACCGGGCCCGACCTCGACCGGCTCGCGATGGTCGCCAGCACGCTCGAGGAGCGTTTGCAGGGCTTCCCCGGTCTGCAGCCGGGGCGCGTGCAGTCCAACTACGTGGAAGGCCGGCCCGAACTGCGCGTGCAGATCGACCACCACCGCGCCACGGAAGCGCGCATGTCCGTGCAAGAAGTCGGGCAAGTGGTCGAAGCGGCGGTCGCGGGATCGCGCGTCGGCACCTACAGCGAAGGCGGCCGCGACTACGACCTGCTGATGGTGGTGCCGCCCGAGCGCGTCAGCAGCGCCGAGGACCTGGCGGCCATGCCGGTCGTGACCCCGGCCGGATCGCTCACCACTCTGGGTTCGCTCGCGAGTGTGGAACGCGCGTCGGGCCCGCAGAGCGTGAACCGCTTGGAACGCGAGCGCGCGATCACCTTGACCGTGAACCTTCTGCCCGACGCCGCGCTGCAGCAAGTGCTCAACGAGGTCCATGCGCAGATCGTCCGGCCGCTGCTCGGCGAACTGCCGGCCGACTACCGGATCGAGCTGGGCGGCACCGCCGACAAGTTCTCCAGCACGCTTTCGGCGCTGATGGGGAGCTTCTGGCTGGCGATCCTGATCACCTACTTGCTGCTGGTGGCGTTGTTCCGCTCGTGGCTGAGCCCGGTGGTCATCCTGGTGACGGTGCCGCTCGCGCTCTCGGGCGGTCTGCTCGGCATCGCCCTGGCGAGCGCCAACAGCCCCAACGCGAGCTTCGACCTGCTCGCCATGCTCGGCTTCGTGATCCTCGCCGGCGTGGTGGTCAACAACGCGATCCTGATCATCCACCAGTCGAACAACTTGCGCTTGGCCGGCCAGGAACGTCGTGCGGCTCTCACCGAATCGGCGCAGTCGCGCTTGCGGCCGATCCTGATGTCGGTGATGACTTCGGTCTTCGCCATGCTGCCGCTGGCGATCGGCACCGGTTCGGGTTCCGAGCTCTACCAGGGACTGGCCGCGGTGGTCGTGGGTGGCCTCGTGGTGAGCACGGTGTTCACGCTCTTCCTGGTGCCCGCGCTCGTCAGCCTCGGTTGGGACTTCCAAGACTTGCTGCGCGGCGAGCGCGCGACCGCGCCGGCATAGGGGAGAGAGGGTGCCGGCGCCCGTGCACCGGCACCCGCTGGCGTGCTTCAGCGGACGCTGCCGCTGGAACCGGCGCGCATGCGGTCGAGTTTGGCGCGCAAGGCGGCGATTTCGCGGCGCATCTCCATCAGCAGAGTGTGCAGTTCGGCGTCGGCGTCCGCCTTGTCGGGCGTCGCGCCGTAGCCGAGTTCGCGCAGATCCTCAAGGCGACGGGAGTCAAAGACATCCTGCAGAGTGTGCACGCGTCCGAACGTGGAGCGAAGGTCGTCCGTCCCGCCGCCGGCCGGCGGCGCCAAGGGCGCATGCGGGGGATGCGGTGCCGAAGGTCCAGGCGGGACCGAAGGCGCCAGCGGCGGATGCGGCGGGTGCGGCGGCTTGGGCGCCTCCGGCGCGTCCGGTGCGTCCGGTGCGTCCGGTGCGGCGAGGGGATGCGGCGACGGATGAGGAGCCGGTCGCGGTGCGCCGAACGCGCCGCCGGATCCACCGCCGATGCCGATCGTTCCGCCGAAAGGATCGTCGCCCTCGGCGTGCGGCGCGGCCGCGCGCAGGGCGTCCAGGTGTGCGCGCTGAGCGTCGAGATGGGCGCGCTGAGCGTCGAGATGGGCGCGCATGGTTTCGATCTCCGCCCGCTGGGCCGCCAGGCGATCCTGGCTGGCCCTCAATTCGGCGATCTTCTGCGCGAGGACCGCGCGATCGGCCGGCAATTCCGGGTTCCCGAGGTGTTCGCGCACCGCGGCAAGGTGCTCGTGGAGGTCGCCGATGGCCGCGGCGTGGGCGTCCGTTGCCGCACGCACACGCGCGAGTTCCTTCCCCTCAGGGGCGGGACCCGGCGGCGCCGGGCCGCGCGCGCTGGCCACGTTCTCGAGCGGCACCAGGAGTTCCTGGCCGACGCGCAAACGGTCGATCTGTTCGATCCCGTTCGCATCGGCAAGCAGCTTCCAGGCCTCGGGGCTGTCGAAGTAGCGCTGCGCGATCGAGTGCAGGGTTTCGCCCGCGCGGACCAAGTGGCGACGCGGAGCGGGGGCCGGCGCGCGCAGGAGTTCGGCGGCCTTCGAGGCCAGCTCGGCGGCTTCTTCCAAGCGCCCTTCGCGCGCGAGCTGCGCCGCCTTGGCCGCCAGTTCGGCGGCATGCTGGTGGACGTCCGGAAGGGCGGCCGGCCGCTCGGGCCGCGTGTCCTGGGCGGGGCGCGGGGGAGCGGGGTGCTGGGCCGACGCGAGCGGAGCTGTGAGCAGCAGCCCGGCGCCGAGGGAAAGCAGTGTGGTTCGATTCATCTCTGGATTCGGTTCTGGATGGAAGCAGGAGCGCGCGCGCCAGCGGACGGCGTCGGCCGTACGGCGTCCAGCTGGTGGCGCAGGTCGAGGAGCTTGATCAGCCGTGCCTGGAAGTCGGCGAATTCCTCGAGCCGGATCGGATTCGGATCGGTGAGCAGCTGCCCGGAGTAGGCGTCGCTCTCGGCGATCAGCGCGGCGAGTTCGACGTCGAGCAGCGCGAGAGTCTCGCCGAGCAAGGTGTCCCGGTCGTCGGCGGCCAGCTCGAGCCGGGGTGCGCCGGCGGCCGCTTCGGAGGAGGGGGCAACCGCGACCACGGCCGCTGGCGGGCCGGGCGCTTGCGCGCGGACGCCGGGCAGCACGAACGGCGCGGCCAACAGGCCGGCGAGCAGCAAGGGTGATCCGCGCCGCGCGTCGCGCTCGCAAGGCTCGTCGTCGAGCAGCAAGCGGATGCGCCGGCCGACGGCGGCGGGGGAACCCGCCATGCTCGCCATTCCGGCCAGCCGCCGTGCCGGGCGGTCGTGCACCCAGCCGGCCACCTCGGCGAGCGCACCGGCCATGGCCGTGCGGCTCCCGGTGCGGCGGGCCGCCCACGCGTCGCACCGCAGCTCGGCGAGTTCGCGCAGCGCGCGCCGAGCCAGGTGGTGCAGCGGCTGGAACCACAGCGTGCCGACGAGCACCTCGAGCGCAAGTCTCCAGTGCGGATCCCGGCGGCGCAAGTGCGCGAGTTCGTGGGCGATCACGCAACCGAGTTCTTCGTCGCCGAGTTGCCGCGCCGCGCGCTCGGGCAGGCAGATTTCGGGCCGCCACACGCCCAGCGCGACCGGCACCGGCACGGCGCTGCCAAGCGTGAGCCGTACCCGGCGCAGGCGCGGCTCGTTTCCGGCCATGGCGGCGAGCCGCGCGCGCGCGCGGGCCTCGTTCCAAGGGCGGCGGCGGCCCAGGGCGCGCAACATGCGGCGCTGCCCCAACCCGGTGCGCGCGAGGCCGGCGATGGCGAGGACGCCGAGACCGGCAAGGAGGCAGGCCAAGGCCGTACGCCGAAGCTGCGCGCTGGATTCCGGATCGACCGGCGAATCGAGTGCGCCCATGGCTTCGAGTCCGGCGGTCGGACCGCCGTCGGCGGGCGGAATCGCCAGCCGGTCGGCGTGGTCGCCGGCTTGAGCGGGAGCCGCTGCGGTCTCGAGCGAGCCGTCCGCTGCGACGGGGCCTGCGGCGCTCATCGGCAAGATCAGCCGCCCGGTGAGCGGCTGCGCGTCGAGAGCGAGCGCCAAGGTCGGGCCGAGCAGACTGGCGAGAAGCGCGGTCTTCCACAAGCCTTCGCGAAACGCCGCGCTCGCGCCGGGCCGCAATTGCAGGACGGCGGTCACTGCCAGCGTCCAGGCAGCGCCGTGCAAAAGGTGGGCGAACAGCCAGGCGACCACGAAGTCGATCCAGTGCGGGTCGCTCATCGCCGTTCCTCCGCACGCCGCGCGGCGATGCGCACGCGCAAGCGCTCGAGCTCGTCGGGGTCGAGCTGCTCGGCCTCGACCAGATGGCTCAGCAAGGCATTGGGGTCGCCCTCGAACAGCCGCCGCACCAATTCGCCGACCATGCCTTCGCGCACCGCGTTCTCCTCGACGGTGGGGCGGTAGACGAACTGGCGGCCGTCGACGCGGTGCGCGACCACGCCCTTGTCTTCCATCTTGCGGAGCATGGTCGCAATGGTGGTCGGTGCGAGCCCGCGTTCGTCGTGGAGGACGCGGTGGACCTCGCTGGCGCCGGCTTCGCCGCGCTCCCAGAGCACGCGCATGATGGCGAGCTGCAGATCTCCGAGCTGGTGGCGGCGGCCGTTCGGCATGTCCCACTACTACCACGGTCGGACTACCTGGGTAGTCGAAATCTTGGAATTCTCCTGGATCCGACCCGGCGAGCTGCGGGGCGGCCAGGGCTAGAATCCGCCTCCCAGAACGGCCTTCGAGCAGCTTCCGGGGCGCAATGAGCCTTCCCTTCGAACCCCAGCAGGGCCCCGTGGCCCTCTCCGCCTTGCGGCACAGCCTCAGCCACATCATGGCCGACGCCGTGTTGCGGATCATTCCCGAAGCCAAGGTCGCCATCGGTCCGGCGATCGACAACGGCTTCTACTACGACTTCGATCTGCCGGCGCCGCTGACCGACGAAGACCTGCCGCGCATCGAGGAAGAGATGCGCAAGGTGCTCGCCGAGGCCGGCGAGTTCACCAAGCGGGTCGCGCCGCGGCAAGCGGCCATCGCCGAACTCGAAGCCCTCGGCCAGCCCTACAAGGTCGAAATGGTGAACGACCTGCCGGATGCCGCCGAGGTCAGCTTCTACAGCCACGGCACCTGGGAGGACTTGTGCGCGGGCGCCGGCGGCCACGTCGAAACCGCGCAGCAGATCCCGAAAGACGGCTTCAAGCTCACGCACGTCGCCGGCGCGTACTGGCGCGGCGATTCCAAGCGGCCGATGCTGCAGCGGATCTACGGCACCGCGTGGTGGAACCGCAAGGACCTCAAGAAGTACCTCGAGTACCTCGAGCAGGTGCAGGCGCGCGATCACCGGCGCCTGGGCCGCGAACTCGACCTCTTCAGCCTGCACCCCGAATTCGGCGCGGGACTGGTGTTCTGGCATCCCAAGCTCGGCCATGTGCGCCGGCGCCTCGAAACCTGGTGGTGGGAGCTGCACGAAGAGGCCGGCTACTGGCCGGTCTTCACGCCCCACGTCGCTGGGGAGGCCGTTTTCGAGCGCTCAGGGCACCTCGAGAACTACGCCGACATGATTTGGGCGCCGATGCAGGTCGACGAGCATCCGCACCGGGTCAAGCCGATGAATTGCCCGGGTCACGTGACCATCTTCAACTCCAAGCGGCACAGCTTTCGCGACTTGCCGCGCCGCTTCGCCGAATTGGGCACGGTGTACCGCTACGAACCCAGCGGCACGCTGCACGGCATGCTGCGGGTGCGCGGCTTCACCCAGGACGACGCGCACATTTTCTGCACACCGGGCCAGCTCGAGGACGAGATCGTCGGCGTGCTCGAATTGGTGCACACCATCCTCAAAACCTTCGGCTACGACTACACCGCGTACCTCGCAACCCGTCCCGAGAAGTCGCTCGGCACCGACGAAGTCTGGGGACACGCCATGGACGCGCTCAAGGCCGCGGCGGCGCAGCGCGAACTCGTGCTCGAGGACGATCCGGGCGGGGGCGTCTTCTACGGCCCGAAGATCGACTTCAAGATGAAGGACGCCCTGGGCCGCGAGTGGCAGGGTCCTACGGTGCAGGTCGATTTCAACCTGCCCGAGCGCTTCGACATCAAGTACAACGACACCGGCAACGAGCTCAAGCGGCCGGTGATGGTGCACCGCGCGATCTTCGGCAGTTTCGAGCGTTTCGTCGGCGGACTGATCGAACACTTCGCGGGCTGGTGGCCGGTGTGGCTGCATCCCAGCCCGGTATCCGTCCTGCCGATCAGCGCGGAACAGGAGCCGGCCGCCGCCGAGTTCGCCGAAAGGATCCGTCGCGGGGGCTTCCGCTGCGAGCTCAAGACCGACGGTCCGCTGCGCAAGCGCGTGCGCGAATCCGAAGTCGAAAAGATCCCCTACATGGCCGTTCTCGGCGGCCGCGAGGTCGAAGAAGGCCGCGTCAACCTGCGCGTGCACGGAGTCAAGGAGCAGCAGAGCCTCACGATCGAGGAATTCCTGACCTTGTTGCGCGACAAGCGCGACTCCAAGGCGCTCGACTACTGACGGCATGACGGAATTGCACGGACGCATTGTCCTGGTCACTGGAGCGACCAGCGGAATCGGCGCAGCGTGCGCCGAGGCCTTCGCGGCCGAAGGCTGCCAGCTGCTGGTCTGCGGTCGCCGCGAAGGGCGGCTGCGGGCGCTTGCGGAGCGACTCGAAGCCGCGCACGGCACGCGCGTCCACGCGTTCGTGCTCGATGTGCGCGATCAGGCCGCGGTCGCCACTGCGATCGCAGCGGTCCCCGCGGCGTTGCGCGGCATCGACGTGCTGGTCAACAACGCCGGTCTTTCGCGTGGCATGGAGCCGCTGCACCAAGGCTCGATCGCCGACTGGGACGAGATGATCGACACCAACGTCAAGGGCCTGCTCTACGTGACTCGCGCCGTGGTGCCCGGAATGGTCGAACGCGGCAGCGGCCACGTCATCCAGATCGGCTCGATCGCCGGCCACGAGGTCTATCCCGGCGGCAACGTCTACTGCGCGAGCAAGTACGCGGTGCTCGGCCTGACCCGCGCGCTGCGCCTCGATCTGTGCGGCACGGGCGTGCGCGTGAGCACCGTCGATCCCGGCCTGGTGAACACCGAGTTCAGCACGGTGCGATTCCACGGCGACCAGGAGCGGGCGGAGGGGACCTACCGGGGAATGACGCCGCTAAGCGGGGCGGACGTTGCCGCAGGGGTCGTCTGGACCGCCTCGCGGCCGGCGCACGTCAACGCCGCGGAGCTCCTGCTCCTGCCGAGCGACCAGGCGAGCCCGACGCGCATCCACCGCCGCGAATCCTGAGCGGCTCGCCGCGAGCGGACGAGGCTTTCTGGGAGGCCTGGACCCGCATCTCGCCGGAATTTCGGTAAGCGGGACGAATTTCCGGAAAAGGTCGTTCGATGTCGGCGGGTTTCCCTCTTCTTGGCTTATTGAGGCTTTGCCAAGGGTTTCCATCGCAGCCCTGTTCCAGGGGGCCTGCTTCGGCAGGAAGGTATGCCCGAGCCGGAATAACGACCGCGAATTGCATATCGAAACCAGGGGAGTGGAGGTCGGCCCTGGCCTCCGCTCTCCGCTTCTTGTTCCGACCGGCACGGCTATGCTCCGAATCATGGTGATTCGGCTTGGAGCGCTATACCTGGACCGGCCCCTCGAAGCGGTGCGGCGGTCCTGGGGCCGGCGGCTCGACCGGCTCGGCCATGGACGCCTGGAACTGCAGGTCGAGATGCGCCCCGGCGGAGTCGTCCAGGTCCACGTGGCTGCCCGCACCGGGCGCCGTCTCCCGCACCGCCAATTCGGCGCCCTGGTGCGCGAGGCCTTGGGGCCCGAACGCGAAGAGCGCGCGGAAATGTGGCTCCTCGACGCCGCCGAAGCGGATCCGGGGGCACTGCGGCTCGCGGATGCGGATTGGAGCGATTGTCTGCGCGCGATCGCCGCTCCCGGAGTCCGGCAGGTGCGCTTGTGGAGTCCCTTGGTGTGTCCCGGCGGAATGCGCAAGGACGTCGGCTCGCTCGGTAGCGAATACGGCGTCGAGATGCGCGCGGCCGAGTGCTGGGCCGTCGCCGCCGTGCCGCGTCCCAAGGTCGAGCTCGAGTACCCGCCGCCCTGGAAGGGCAACTACGGTTGGTAGGCGGCGCCGCTACTGTGGGCGGGTGATGGGCAAGCCCCTGCCGACGCTCGAGTGGCTCCACATCTGCGACTACGCGTTTCGCGACGAACACGGCAAGCTGTGCCTGATCGGGATGTTCGACGCGCTGCATTCGGTGCGCCTCCCCGGGCGGCTGCCCATGATCTGCGCGGCGATCGGCCTCACCGACGGCGCGGGGCAGTACGACATCGGCTTGCAGATCGTCGCGCCGAGCGGCAAGGTCCTCGACCTCCAGCTGCCGGCCATCGCTTTGCAGGAGCGGCGCGCCAAGGCGCGCGCGGTCATCCGCCTGGCGAGCATGCCGTTCGAAGAATTCGGCCGCTACGTGTTCCGGCTCAAGATCGACGGCCAGCCGATCGACTATCCCGTGCACCAGATCGACCACGTCGAGTTGCAAGCGGCTCCGGGCGGCTTCCAGGCGCCGGGCGGCGGACCCGGCATGCCGCCGCCGCCCGATTTCGGCCCGTCGCACCACGCCTAGCCCGCGATGGACGCCGTGATCCAAGAGCCGATGGCCGTCCTGGCCTTGCTGCTGGGAACCCTGGCGCTGCTGTTCGTTGCCAATTCCCATCGGAAGTGGGGGCGCGTCTTCAAGGTGGTGCCGCTGCTGGTCTTCGCCTATTTCGTGCCCACGGCCATGAGCAACGCGGGACTGATCCCGACGGACGAGAAGTTCGCGCTGTACGTGTTCATCAAGGAGTGGCTGCTTCCGGCGAGCCTGTTCCTGCTGGTCCTGGCCGTCGACGTCAAGGCCATCCTCGGGCTCGGCTTCCTCGCGCTGGTCATGTTCCTCGGCGCCACGGTGTCGATCGTGATCGGCGGACCGCTGGCCTACGCCGCATTCGGCTGGATGCTCCCGGTCGAGCTGCACGATCAAGCCTGGCGCGGCCTCGCGGCGCTCGCGGGCTCGTGGATTGGTGGCGGCGCCAATTTCGTCGCCATGGGCGAGGGCGCCGGCGCCGGCTCTTCGATCCTGGCGTTGATGGTGGTGGTCGACGTCGCGGTGGCGAACATCTGGATGGCCGTGCTGCTGTTCTTCGCCGGCCGCGAGAAGGCCATGGACGAGAAGATGGGCGCGGACCGCAGCAGCATCGACCGGGTGCGCGACACCGTCGCCGAATTCCAGGCTTCGGTGGCACGGCCCACCAACTTGCCCGACCTCCTGCTCATGGCGGGGCTCGCGTTCGGCGCCACTGCGCTCAGCCAGGCGCTGGCGCAGCACATGCCCTTCGTGGACGACATCGGCCGCTTCACCTGGGTGGTGGTGCTGGCCACCGCCGCGGCGCTCGGCCTTTCCTTCACCAGGCTGCGCAGGCTCGAAGGCGCTGGCGCGAGCGCCGTCGGTTCGGTGTTCCTGTACCTGCTCGTCGCCACGATCGGCGCCAAGGCCGTGTTCGCCGAGATCCTGGATCCTGACAACACCGGCGTGCTGGTGATCGGCGCGACCTGGATGCTGATCCACATCGGCATCCTGCTGATGCTGCGCCGGATCCTGCGCGCGCCGATCTTCTTCCTGGCGGTCGGCTCGCAGGCCAACATCGGCGGGGGGGCGTCCGCGCCGATCGTCGCGAGCGCTTTCCATCCGGCCCTGGCGCCCGTCGGCGTGCTGCTGGCGATCGGCGGCTACGTGCTCGGCGTGTTCGTGGCGCTGCCCGTGCGCTTCCTGCTGCAGGCCGTGCACTCGCTGCTCTACGCCTCGGGCGCCGGCTAGCGCGCTTGGGGCAGGTAGAGCCCCGCGGCTCCCAGCGCGTAGCGGAACTGCGCGAAGTGCCGGTAGTGCACCGGCCGCGTCACGACTCCGGCCGCGACCGCGCGCGCGAGATGACCGCGCACGTCGTCGACTCCGATCACCACGGCGGGTCGGACGCCGAGCTGCGCCGCGGCGAGCTCGCGGCCGCGCTCCCACATCGAGGCGTCGACGCCCTTGGGATTCACTCCGTCCTGACAGCTCGCCGCGACCCATTCGAGCAGATCGCCGAGCGCCAATTCCTCGCGGCACCAGCGCAAGCGGATCGGATCGGTGTTGCTCACCACCGCCACGGCCACCTCGGGCAGCGCCGCCGCGCTCCGCACCAGCGCGACCGAGTCGGGCCGCGCCGCGAGGATCGAACCCCAGACGCGCGCGAACGCCGCTTGTTCGGCGCGAGCGAGCTGGAGCGGCTCGCGGGCGGCGTCGAGGAAGTCGTCGGCCAGCAAACGGCCGGCCTCGAGGTCGGCGCGCATTGCTTCGACGCGAGCGATGCCGGCCAGCGGCGCGGGCCGGCCGAACGCGAGCCGGAAGTGCCGGGCCAGGGCGCCGCGGTCGAAGCCGACGAGGACCATGCCCAGGTCCACCAGCAGAGCCACCGGGCCCCCGCGGGCAGCCCGTGGGACCACCGGTTCCGGACCGCGCAGGACTTCGACCGCGCCGGCTTCGACCTTCAAGAGCCACGCCGCGGGCCCGGGCCGCGCCGCCAGCCAGCTCGCGGCCAGGCTGGCCGACGCCGCGTCGCTGGCCGCGACCTTCGTGCTTCCATCCGGGAGGCGAGCGGCCACGGCATAGGCAGCGCCGTGCAAGTCGGCGTCGAAAGTGGCCGAGTCGGCCTCGCTCTCGGCGGGGCTCGGATCGGCCGCCGGCGCGTACACGGCGCCTTCTGCCGTCACCGCGGCAAGCTGCACCGTGCCGCGCTGCGGCGCGAGGTCGAGCAGCTCGAATGGCAGCTGCCAGCCAAGCTGCAGCACGTCCGCGGAGCTGGCCGGTTCCATGCACTTAGTCTCGCCGTGCGCGCCGCACTAAAGTAGCCCCGTGCCCGCCGCGCGCCGTCCTTTCCTCGCGCCCGAACTGCTCGCGGACTTGCCCAAGAGCGACCTGCACGTCCATTTGGACGGCTCGCTGCGCCCCGAGACCTTGATCGAGTTGGCGCATACACGGCGCGTGCGCTTGCCGGCAAACACGGTCGAGGGCTTGCACCGCACGGTCTTCAAACGCCGCTACCGGAGCCTCGGCGAGTATCTCAAGGGTTTCGCCTACACTTGCGCGGTGCTTCAGGACCATGAAGCGCTCGAGCGCACCACCTGGGAGCTGTGCCGCGACGCGCAGGCCGAAGGCGTGCGCTACATGGAGATCCGTTTCGCGCCGCAACTGCACTCGCGGCCAGGCTTCGGCATCGATGCGGTGCTGAAGGCGGTCGGGCGCGGCATCGAACGCGCCGAGAGCGCCTTCAACCGCCGCAAGGCCGTCCAAGACGGTACGGAACCGCCGTTTCGAGCCGGCATCCTGGTGTGCGCGCTGCGCTTCTTCGAACCGGTGTTCTCTCGCACCTATGGCGACCTCTCCCACGCGCTCGCCGACCTGCCGCGCGAACAGGTGTTCGGAATCGCCAGCGAGACGCTCGTGCACGCCAGCGTGCGGGCGCGCGACCAAGCCGGGGTACCCGTGGTGGGCGTCGACCTTGCCGGCATGGAGCACGGCTACCCGGCGGCCGACCACTCCCGCGCGTACCGGCTCGCCCACCAGGCCTTCCTCGGCAAGACCGTGCACGCGGGCGAGGACTACGGCCCCGAGTCGATCTTCCAGGCGATCACCGACTGCCACGCCGAGCGTATCGGCCACGGCACCTGGCTGTTCAGCGCCGGGCGGATCCGCGACCGCCGCATCAAGAACCGCCGTCGTTACGTCGCCGAGCTCGTCCGCTACATCGGCGACCGCCGGATCACGCTCGAGGTCTGCTTGAGCTCCAACTTGCAGACCCTTCCCGAGCTGGGCACGCTCGAACGGCACCCGTTCCGGCGCATGCTCCGCGAGAAGCTCTCGACCGCGATCTGCACCGACAACCGCCTGGTCTCGCGCACCACGGCCACGCGCGAACTGGAGCTGGCGACCCAGACCTTCCGTCTGGACGCCAAGCAGGTCGGCGATCTGATCCTCTACGGCTTCAAGCGCTCGTTCTTTCCGGGCAGCTACCTGGAAAAGCGCGCGTTCGTGCGGCGTATCCTGGACTACCGCGACGCCGTGCTGCGTCGCCACGGCGTCGCATAGACGCCCGGCGGCCCGGCCGCGGGTCGCAACAGGAATTCCCAAAGAGCCCAGGAGGCCCGTCGTTTGTCTGCAGTGAGCCGGATGGAAGGGACTTCAGAGCCTCCCGACGGCGACCTGGTCACCCGCTTCCGTGGCGGGGACCTGGCCGCCTTCGAGTCGCTGGTCGAACGTTACGAAGGAGCGTTGCTGCGTTTTGCGCGGGCGACCCTTCGCAACGCCGCGGCCGCGGAAGACGCCGTCCAGGAAACCCTGCTCCGTCTCGCGAAGTCACCCCCGGATCCGGCCGGCAACGGCGCCATCGGCGCCTGGCTGTTCCGGGTGTGCCGCAACCTAGCCTACGACAACATGAAATCGGAACAGCGCGAACGGCAGCGTCGGGAGAAAGTCTCTCGCGACGAGATCGACATAACGGCGGAACACCCCGCGGAGACGCGGGAGATGCACGCCCTCGTGGGCCGCGAGCTCGAACGGCTTCCCGCCAAACAGCGGGAGGTCCTGCGACTCAAGGTCCAGGAGGGTTTGAGTTACGCCCAGATCGCCGAAGTGACCGGGCTCAAGTCCGGCTACATCGGCTGGCTCGTGCACACGGGCATGAACGCGCTCACCGACCGACTCCGCGCCGCCGGCCTGCTGGCCTGAAGGGAAGCCTGGAAATGGAAAACTACGACGAAACCCGCCCGCGCTCGATCGACGAGCGCCTCACCGATTACCTGCTCGACGAGCTCGACCCGGCCGGCTGCGCCGAGATCGAGGCCGCGCTCGCCGATGACGCCGGCTTGCGCGCACGCTGCGAAGAGCTGCGCGCGACCCTCGCCGTGTTCCGCGAGGCGGCGCTGCCCGGTGGCGCGCTCGGCGCCGACCGGCGCTCGGCCCTGCGCCAAGCCGCCGCCGCGGCTGCCGCGAGCCCGGCCGCTGGAGCGCAGGTGCCGCGCGACACGCTGTTGGCAACGCCGCCGGCAAGGTCGCGGATCTGGGGCCGAGCGACCACGCTCGCCGGAATCGCCGCGGCGCTGCTGCTCGCCGTCGACTACTTCGGCTCCGACCGGCTCGGCCTGCACGACCAGCTCGGGCCCGAAGTGAGCGAAGAAACCAACGCGCGGCCGCAGAGCCCCGCGGGCGCGGGCGGTCTCGACCGCGAGGCTTTCGCCGCCGGCGAGCCCTTCGCGGAGTTCGGAGTCACCTTGAAGGATGCGAGCATGGACGCCGCGATCGCTCTCGGTGGAACCGTTCTGGAATACAAGTTGGGGCAGGACGTCGCGGGCAACGCGATCCCCATGGACAAGTTGCTGCCCGCGCGCGCATTGGACACGCTGTCGGTGCTCCCCTCGCGGTCCGAAGCCGAGAACCTGAGCGTCCTGCACGTCGCTCCGGCGGGGCAGGAACCGACGCGGCGCAGCTTGCCCGGCACGCCGGGCGACTCCGCTGCTGCGGGGGCCACGGGTTCACCCGCGGAAATCACGCGGGGCTTTCCGCACCTCGCGGAGCAAGAACGGCGCGCCGGCTTCGTGCCTGCGGCTCCCGCCGCGGCTCCCGCGTCGGCCGCGCCGAAGGGCGTAGCCGACCTGCAACAGCAGCTCCGCTCTCGCGATGTCACGCGGTCCGGCGATGGCGAAGCGGTGCTCGGCGTGACCCTGAACTTCGAACAACCCGATGCGACGACGCGGACCGACACCGGTGTCTGGGGCATGGAGTCGCTCGATCTGGACGCGGGCCGCTTTGGATTCTTCGGTGGCCTCGGCGACGACGATCTGACGATCGGCGGGGGCGGGTCGGAACCCGGCTGGATCGTGGTCGACGGTTACGGCCGCCGGCACCGCGGCGAGCGCGTGATCCACGACTACCTGCACCGCCGGCCTGCGGAAACGCCGCGGGACATGTTCTTCCGCTACTACGGCGACAACGCGTTCGTGAACTCGCGCAGCGACGCCATGAGCACCTTCGCCGCCGACGTGGACACGGCGTCCTACCCGCTGGTGCGCAACTACTTGCAGCAGGGCTTCCTGCCGCCCAAGGCGGCGGTCCGCACCGAGGAGTTCGTGAACTACTTCGACAGCGGGCTGAAGGCTCCCGACGATGGCGACTTCGCCATCCAGCTCGAATACGCGCCCAGCGGCTTCGGCCACGGCGGCAACGTCGGCCTGCTCAAGGTCGGGCTCAAGGCCCGCGAAGTCGACCGCGAGTCCCGCAAGCCGCTCAACCTGGTGTTCGTGATCGATTCCAGCGGCTCGATGGGCAAGCAGAACCGTCTCGAATTGGTCAAGCGTTCGCTCGAGCTGCTGGTCGACCAGCTGCGCGACGACGACCACGTCGGCATCGTCACTTTCGCCGGCGACGCCAAGCTGGTGCTCGAGCCGACTCCCGGCCGCGAGCGCTGGGTGATCCGCGAGGCCGTGCGCAGCCTGACCCACGGCGGTTCGACCAACGCCGAAGCCGGCCTGGTGCTCGGCTACGACTTGATCGAGCGCGGCTTCGTGGAGGGCGGGGTCAACCGCATCGTGTTGTGCTCGGACGGGGTCGCCAACACCGGCGAGACCGACCAGCAGCTCATCCTGGAGCGCGTCCGGGCGTTCAGCGAACGGCAGGTCGACCTCACCGCCATCGGCGTCGGCATGGGCAACCACAACGACGTCTTCCTGGAGCAGATCGCCGACAAGGGCAACGGCTCCTGCCATTACGTCGACGATTTCGACGAAGCCAAGCGGGTTTTCGTGGACCGCTTCACCGGAACGCTGCAGACCGTCGCCCGCGACGTGAAGATCCAGGTGGAGTTCGATCCGTCGACCGTGCTGCGCTGGCGCCTGCTCGGCTACGAGAACCGCTCGCTCGAGCACGCCGACTTCCGCAACGACGCCGTCGATGCGGGCGAAGTCGGCGCCGGCCACGAAGTCGTGGCCCTCTACGAGATCGAGGAGATCGGCGGGCTCGCCAAGGCCGATACCCGGCCGGCGCCGCTGGCGACCGTGCGCTTGCGCTGGAAGCCCGACGGCGAGACCGAAGCCGTGGAGATGGAGCGGGCGCTGACCCTCGCCGAACGCAAGGGCTCGTTCGAGGCCTCCCCGGCGGCGTTCCGGGTCTCCGCCGTGGCGGCGCAGTTCTCCGAAGTCCTGCGGCGCAGCTTCTGGGCGCGGGGCGATTCCTACCGCGCGCTGGAAGAACAAGCCGACCGCCTGAGGCGCGAGCGGCCGGGAGACGCGACCGTGCGCGAACTCGCCGAACTCATCCACAAGAGCGCGCGCGCGATCGCCGCGTTGCCGCCCGAAGGCGAGCTGGCCTTGCTGGTCGAAGAAGCGCGGCGCATGCGCCTGCTCGAGGCCGAATCCGAGCTGATCGAAGCAAAGGTCGACACCGGCCACGCGCTCGAAGAGTTGCGCAAGCGCAACGACGAACTGGAACGGCGGATCCGGGACTTGATGCTCCAAGACCGCTAGCCCGCGCCTCGGGCGTGGTTACCGCGGCGCATCCCGTGACATGGGATGCGCCGCGGCCTTCCGTTCCGCGCGAGCGCGCCGCAAAACGCCGTTCGGCGCGCAGGAACCCCGCGCTTGCGCCGAGTCCTGCGGCTTGCGCAACGTTGCGAGCATTTCCCGCCGAAATAGGCGTGATGGATTCTCAAAGAAGGGACTAGAGGAGGCCGTCCCAATCCCCGTTGATGCGCGCTGGTCCACCATGGCGGCCCACTCCCTGTTTCGAGACCGGCTCGTCCGCACATGATCGCCGCCTTCATGATCCGCCGCTCCCTGGCAATCGCGACCCTTGGTGTCGCGTGTGCAACTTCGCTCGTCGCTCAGGGTCCTCCCGCGGGATTCCTCGATGCCGTTGCCGAGGAGCGGAACTGGACCTTGCACCAAGCCGACGACGGCCGCTGGTGTGTCTACGCCAGCGTGGACCCGGCTCTCGCGGCCCGCGGCACCTGGTTTTCGCGGGTTCCCGCGGCGACGTACCCGCGGATCCAGCACTGGGCGCCCTTGCTAGCCGTGGTGCGCCACGACGCCGGCACCGCGCTGGTGAAGGGTTCCGAATACCAGCTCGCGCACATGGCCTGGCCGCTCGAATTGGTGCGCCGCTACGGCCGATTGCCGTTCTGGATCGGCGAAGCTCTTGGCTACGCCCTCCAGGACGAACTCGCCGGCGGCGTCTATGGCTTCAACTTCCACCCGGGGGGCGACCTCGACGCGGCGTACTACCAGGGCTGGCGCTCGGGCGCGGCGCTCCAGGTGCACACGAACGGCTTCGACATCGCGGGCTTGAGCAAGGAGAGCGGCACGCGTTTCGAGCAGTCGCGAGCCCATGGTCAATTCGCGCTCGGCCTGTGGCTGGTCGCGGCCGAGCCGGCACGCCTGGGCGAATTGATCGCGACCCTCGCCTCGAGACGTCCGTGCATCGGCGCGGAGGAAGCCTGGGAGCCCGGTGCCGCGTTGCAGACCGAAGTCTTCAAGAGCGTGCTCGGCCACGATTTCTTGAACCGCGCGGCGGCCTGGTGGGGAGGGGTCGGCACCGAAGGCGGTCCCAGTGCGCGCAATGCGGTGGTCCTCGAAGCGATCGCGGCGACTCTGGAAGTCCGCGGGATCGAGAGCTACGACGACCGCGGCGGCCGCTTCCGCATCCTCACCGATTTCCGCGCCCGGGAAGGACGGGACGCGTTCAAGAAGGTCGGCCTCGTCTTCGGTCACCTCGAGAAGGCCCTCGGTGCCGATTCGCGAGAGGTCACCGGCGGGCCGCCGCTGCTCGCGCTGATGATCGCCGATCCGGATCTTTACCGTGCGCTCTGCGCCGCGATTGGTGCACCAGGAGTTGAGCCGTCGCTTCGGCAGCCTGCCGCTGTGGCTTGCCGAAGGCGTGGCCTGCGCGGGCGAAGAGCGGGCCTTCGGGGAGATCTGGGCCAACTGGTACCGCGACTCTTTCGTCTCGGTGCTCGCGCACGGCGGGTGGCGGAACGACGCCTCCAGGCTGGTCGCCAAGAACCAGCGGCCGCTTCCCGATCTCTACGCCTACCCGGCGCGGCCTTTCGACGAAGACCTCGCGCGCTTCGCGTTCGCCTTCGCAGTCTATGGCCTGGAAGCGGACCGGGAAGGCTTTGCGCGGCTGCTCGCCGGCATGGCGGAGGACTCCCGCGCCCAAGGCGGGGGCCGCTACGAGCCGGCGCCGGCCCGCGTCCAGGAACTCGTGTCGGCAGCATTCGGGGCCGATTTCGAGCGCGACTTCCGGAGTTGGTGGGCCAAGCCGCCCAAGACGCCCCGCTAGCGCGCCGCCGCTAGACTCGCTGCATGGTCGCGGCGTTTCTTCTCCTACTGCTGGCCGCTCCGCAGGCGGCGGCCGCCCAGGAGCCGGCCGCGGCGCTCGTGCCGCAGGTCGGCGCGCCGTTTCCGGGCTTCGAGTTTCCTCGGTTCGGTACGGAGGAGCGTGCGAGCCTTGCGGCCTTCCGGGGGCGCAAGCTCCTGCTGGTGCAATTCGCTTCGTGGTGAGCGGGTTGCCGCCGCCACGTACCGGTCTGGTACGAGCAGACGAGAGAACTCCGCGAGCGCGGCGACCTGCAAATGGTCGGCCTGATCCAGGAGCAGCACCCCGAACGCTGCGCGCTGTTCCTGCAGTGGAAGCAGATGGACTTCCCGATCCTGGTCGATTCGCTCAACCGGATCGGCGTGTCCGCCGTGCCGCTGTTCTGGGCGGTCGACGAGCACGGCGTGCTCCGGAGCGAACGCCCGACCATGGAGTGGTTGACAGGGGAGTTCCTCGCCACCGAGTATCCGCCGCCCGCCGCGGCCGCAGCGCCGCCGCACGAGGACGTCGCCGTCGGCCACTTCCTGGCTGGCGAGTGGGACCAGGCGGTGGAGCGCTTCGGCTATCTCGCCAGCAGCGATCGGAAGAACGCGTTGAATTGGTTCCGCCTCGGCTGCGCCTTCCGCGCCCGCCATGATTCCGACGGGCGCCGCGCGAGCGACTTCCAGCGCGCCGTCGCGGCGTGGACCAGGGCGCTCGACCTCGATCCTTCGAACTACATCTGGAGGCGGCGTCTGCAGCAGTACGGGCCGACTCTCGACAAGCCGTATCCGTTCTACGACTGGGTGCCGACGGCCCGCGCGGAGATCTCCGCGCGCGGCGAAGCCCCGCATCCGCTCGGCGCCGAACCCGAGGGTTCGGAACTTGCGCAGGCGGTGCGCGACTTCGCGGCGGCGCCCGCCTTGGCCGGCCCCGACCCCGAAGGCCGCCTGCCGCGCGACGACCGCCGTCTGGTCGCATTCACGCCCGTGCTCGCGCCGACCCCGGTGCGTCCCGGGCAGGCCGTGCGCGTGTATCTGTACTTCGAGCCCAATGCGGGCGCACGCGTGCACTGGAGCAACGATGCGGGGCTGCTGCAAGCCTGGGTCGGGGCTCCGGAAGGATGGACGCAGTCGGCTTCGGAACTCTCCGCTCCGCTGCCCGAGGACGCGGCCACCAGCAGCGAAACCCGCCTGCTCGAACTCGAGCTGCGCGTGCCCGCCGACGCGCCGTCGGGGATCGCCGAATTGCGCGGCTACGCCACCTACTACGTCTGCGAAGACGTCCACGGCGAATGCGTCTATCTGCGGCGCGACATCAGGATCCGCGTACCGGTGAACGGAGAAGCCGTCCCGCCGCGCAGCCGGCGCTGAGACCCTAGCCGGCTTCGAACTCGAGGGTGCCGCCGGCCGCGCCGTCGCCCTCGCCCTCGCTTTCGGTCAGCGCCGCCGCGTCGGCGACGCGCGGAGCCGCGTTGCGCACGGCCGCCTCGACGCTGGCCGGGGCCACGAGCGTCTTGGCGCTCTCGATCGCCTTCAAGCCTTCGATCCGGCGGCCTTGCGGGATCACCATCTGGTCGAAGCTTCCGACGGCGCGGTTGTAGCTGGTCACGGCGAGGTCGAGACCCCGGCCCACCTTGCCGAGGTGGTCGGCGAACACCCGCACGCGGTCGTAGAAGACGCGGGCAACTTCAAAGACCTTCTCGGCGTTCTCGGCGACGGCCTGCTGCCGCCAGTAGATGCCGACCGTCTTGAGCAGAGCGAACAGGGTCACCGGGGTGGCGAGCAGGATGCGCCGCGAGAGCGCGTATTCCTGCAATTCGCGGTCGTATTGGAGGGCCGCCGCGAGGATCGGTTCGCCGGGCAGGTAGAGCACGGTGAAGTCGATCGAGCCGGCGATCGCCGTGCCGCCGTGGTACTCGCGCTTCTCGAGATCGCGGACGTGCTTCTTCAACTCGGTGGCGTGCTTCTTGAACAGTTCGCGCTGCGCGGCGGGGTCCGCGGCCTCGAGCCCGTCCAGGTACGCGGCGAGCGGCGCCTTGGCGTCGATGGGAATGCCGTCGCCGCCCGACAGCCGCACCACCATGTCGGGGCGCAGTTCGCCGGTGCCGCGCTGCTCGACGAAATCGCAGTGCTCGCTCATGCCGGCGATCTCGATCAGGTTGCGCAAATGGAGCTCGCCCCAGTTGCCGCGCGCCTGGCTGCTGCCGCGCAAGGCGGTGGAGAGCGCATGGCTCTCGCGTCCAAGATCGCTGACCACGGCGCCGAAGGACTTGAGGTTGTCGTCGAGCGACTTGTGCTGGCCGCGCACCGTGACGAGCGCCTCGCCCATCTCCTTGAGGCGGTTCTCGATCGCTTCCTTGTCCTTCTTGAACTCGCCGGTGCTCTGCTTGTTCTTGGCCTCGAGCCGTTCCTCGGCGTGGGCGAGGAAGGCCTCGTTGTTGGCGTTCAAGGCCTTGGCCGCGAGGTTGCCGAATGCGTTCTCGAGATCCTCGCGCGCCCTGGCGAGGAAGGCCTCGCGTTCGGCGGCGCCCTGTCGGGCCGCCTCGAGTTCGGCGCTGCGAGTGGCGAGCGCCTCGCGTGCGGCGGCGGTCTCGGCGCCGGCGCGGGCGCGGCCCCACAGGTAACCCAGCAGGGTGCCCAGGGCGAGTCCGAGAACGGCGAGAAGGAACTCCATGGCGGCCGGCGGTCCAGCATAGGCGGCCAGCGCGGCGGTTTGAAGGTGCGTCCGGGCGCGGGCAAACTGCGCCGGCTGCCTCACGGCAACCATGACGCCTTTCCTCGTCGCCCTCCTCGCGTTCGGCGTCTACGCCGCCGGCTACCGCTATTACGGCGGGTGGCTGGCGCGCCGGGTGTTCCGGCTCGATCCGGACGCAGTCACTCCGGCGCATGCGCGCCAGGACGGCATCGATTTCGTGCCGACCCGGCCGGTGGTGCTGTTCGGGCACCACTTCGCCTCGATCGCCGGTCTCGCGCCCATGCTGGGGCCGGCGGTCGCGGTGTTCTGGGGCTGGCTGCCGGCTCTTCTCTGGGTCGTGTTTGGCTCCCTTCTGATCGGCTGCGTCCACGACTTCTCGGCGCTGGTCCTGTCGGCGCGCCACCGCGGCCAGTCGATCGGTTCGCTGTGCGAGCACCTGCTCGGCCCGCTCGCCAAGGGCTTGTTCCTCGCGCTGATCTTCTTCGGTGTCGCGCTCGCGATGGGAGTCTTCGTCGAAGTCCTCTCGCTGCTGTTCTCGTGGGGGGCGGACCTGCCGCCAACGCTCGTGGAATTCGGCCCGGAAACGCTCGCCGGCGCGAGCACTTCCTTCCCGGAAGTCGTGCTGCCGTCCGCCGCGCTGATGGTCCTGGCAGTGGGAGCCGGCTGGCTCCTGTACGTGAAGGGCAAGCCGCTCGGCCCGGTGACGCTGGTCGGCTTCGGCCTGCTGCTAGGCGTGATCTACCTGGGCTACCGCGTGCCGACTCTCGGCGTTGCGGACGCTTCGGCATGGCCGGGCAAGGCCGCCTGGGTCTGGATCCTGCTGGGCTACGCGTACGCCGCGTCGGTCCTGCCGGTATGGCTGCTGCTGCAGGCGCGCGATTTCCTCAACTCCTTGCTGCTCGCACTGGGGCTGGGGCTCATGTATCTCGGTTTCTTCCTGATCGGACCGAGTTTCGACGCGCCGGCGATCAATCCGGATCCGGTCGGTGCGCCGCCGATCTTCCCGTTCGTGTTTATCACCATCGCTTGCGGCGCGGCGAGCGGTTTCCATTCGCTGGTCGCCAGCGGCACGACCGCGCGGCAGCTCGACAAGGAGACGCACGCCCGGCCGATCGGCTACGGCGGCATGATCGGCGAATCGCTGCTCGGCCTGATGGCCGTGCTCGCGTGCACGACCACGCTCGGCGGCAAGGACGCGTGGGCCAGGGTGTACCTGAACTGGGGCTCGATGCAAGGGCTCGGACCCAAGCTCGGCGTCTTCATCCGCGGCGCGGCGTCGTTCATCGAGGAGCTCGGCGTGTCGCACGATCTCGCCGTCACGCTCGTGGCGATGGTCGTGGTGAGCTTCGCGCTGACCACGCTGGATTCGGCGACTCGGCTGCTGCGCTTCAACGTGGAAGAAATCGCCGAATCGCTATCCCGCACGCGGCTCGCACCGGTGGCGGCCTTGTTCCGCAACCGCTTCCTCGCCACGGGCGCCGCCGCCGCCGCGATCGGCTTCTTCGCGTTCTACGAGCTGCAAGTCCCCGACGGCGCCGGCGGCACGCGCACGGTGTCGGCCGGGCTCGCGCTGTGGACGCTGTTCGGGAGCACCAACCAGCTGATCGCCGGTCTTGCGCTCCTCACCGCCACCGTCTATCTCAAGCAGGCGGGCCGCAATTTCTGGCCGCTGGCGTTGCCCGCCGTGTTCATGGTGCTCAACACGCTCGGCGCGCTCACAGTCGAGATCTTCGACTTTGCCACGCGCGGAGAGACCCTGCTGCTGTCGATCGCGATCCTGCTGGTGGCGATCGGCCTTGGCGTCGGCGGCGCCGTGGTCGTCGCGCTGCGCCGGCCGGCGCCGGCCCGATAGCCTGCGGCTAGGGCGCGCGGGGAGCGCGTTCGTCGCGCGCGGCCGGCGTCGGCCCTTCATGGCGCGGCGGGTAGGCGGCGCCGACGCGGGCGCGGAGCGCCTCGAACCCGCCGTCGTCGAGGGCGGCACGGATGCGGCGCATGAGTTCGAGGATGAAATGCAGGTTGTGCAGCGAGACCAGCACCGGGGGGAGCAGCTCCTTGGCCTTGAAGCCCGCGCGGAGCGCGCCGCGCGGCACGCCGCTGGCGCAAGCGGCACACGGACAGCCGGGCTCGATCGGCGCGGTGTCGGCGCGGTGGCGGGCGTTGAGCAGGTGCAGGCGGCCGTCCCACGTCAGCGCGGTGCCGAAGCGGCCCGCGCGGGTCGGAAACACGCAGTCGAAGAGATCGACGCCGCGCGCGACGGCTTCCACCAGGTCGCGTGGCGTGCCGACCCCCATCAAGTAGCGCACTTTCCCGACCGGAAGGTGCGGAATCGAGGCTTCGACCGCGGTCATCATCAGCTCGTGGCTTTCGCCCACGCTGACTCCGCCGACCGCGTAGCCGTCGAAGTCGAGCGCCACGAGTTCCTTGGCGCAGCGTTCGCGAAGGTCGGCGAACACGCCCCCCTGGACGATGCCGAACAGCGCTTGCCCGGAGTCCGCGCCGCCGCGCTCCGCATGCAGGTCGCGCTGGATGCGCGCCCACGCGAGCGTCTGCTCGACCGCCGCTTGGACCGGCCCGCGCGCCTGGGGGTCGGCGGGGCAAACGTCCAGCACCATCGCGACGTCGGGACCGAGGTCGCGCTGGGCTTCGAACGCAAGACGCGGAGTCCAGAAGATCTTGCCGCCGTGGACCGGATGGTCGACGCGCACGCCGTCGACGTCGACGTCGTCGAGCGCCGCGAGGCTGAACACCTGGAAGCCGCCCGAGTCGGTGAGCACCGGTCCGTGCCACGCGAGCATGCCGTGCACTCCGCCGAGCTGCCGGACGACTTCGACGCCGGGCCGGGCGTACAGGTGGAACGCGTTGGCGAGCAGGATCTGCGCGCCCAGAGGGCCGAGGCGGTCGGGCGCAATGCCGCGCAGCATGCCGCGGGTTGCGACCGGCATGAATCCGGGCGTCTGCACGGTCCCGTGCGGAGTGCGCAGCTCGCCGCGCCGCGGTCCCAGCGCCGCGCCCGCCGCCGGGGCGGGCAGGTGGAGGGTGAAACCGGAACTCAAAGCGCCGCGGTGCCGGGTTCGAGGAGGAAACGCAGCACGGCGCCGGGATAGTAATGGCCCAGGATTTCCTCGGCCGTCATCCCGTTGCGCGCGCGGCGCAGCGCGCCCTCCTGGCACATGCCGACTCCGTGGCCGCGGCCGGCGCCGCGCACGGTGAGCGACCCGTCCTCGGTCGGCAGCAGATCGCGCCACACGGTCGAGGGCAGGTCGAGCCAGGGCCGCAAGTCCTCGCCGCGGAAGTGCTGCATGCGCAGGTCGCCGCTCACGCGCGCGCTGACGCAGCGGCCGCCGGCGCCGCGCTCGCGGATCTCGATGCGCTGCACCCAAGTCCCCAGTTCGTGCTCGCGCGCGAGCCGGTCGAGATGCGCGGCGGGAACGGTCTGCTCCCAGCCGTACGGGTCGCGGCAGCCCGGGTCATCGACGCCGGCGAGCGGCGCGATGCCGCGTTTCACGAAGCCGAGCGCCGCGGCATCGGCGGTGTGGCCGGCGCATTGGGCGTGGTAGTAAGCGGGCAGCAGCTCGCCGTCCCAGAACAACACCTGGCCCAAGGACTCGCGCACCGCGACGCGTGCGGCCTCGGTCTCGAAATCGACGCCGAGGAAGCGCTGGTCGCGCGCGTCGTCGCGCAGGAATTCGCGGCCCGCGCGCAAGCGGTACAGCGCGTAGGTGCGCGCGGCGACCGCTTGCGCGCTCAGCGCCCCGGCGGCCTCGGCCTTGCCGGTCGGCATTTCGCCGCAGACCACGCCGACCACGTAGTCCTCGAGCGGCAGCTCCAAGCGCAAGTCGAGGCCGCTCGGCAATCCGGTCGTGCCCGATCTGAGCACGCGCACGTCCAGTTTGCCGCGGTACCAGCGGTCGGCGATCCCGACCGCGGCGTCGCCGTCGGCCTCCAGGCGGAAGCGGTCGACCCGCGGCCGCCACGCGCCGACGCGAGCGCCGCTGGCGTCGACGGCGAGCCGGCCTTCGAATTCGGTGCCTTGGTGCAGGACCTTGCCGTCGGCGCGCAGCATTCGCCAGCTGCCACGCAGGCGCAAGTCGACACCGTCGCTGCCCAGGTGCTCTTCGAGCCGCACGGCGACCGTCGGGTTCACGACCGCGCCAAGCTTGCCGCGCTCGGCGCCTTCCACGCCGCCCCCGAGCCACACGCTCGCGCTCCAGAGCAGCGCGAGGGGGACCAGGAAGAAGAACAGGCGGGTGCGCAGCCGCATCGAAGACCTCAGCCGCCGTGCCGGGCGTCCAGGCCCGGAAGAGTCGCCGCCGAGGCGTTGGCGGCGGCGGGCGGCTCGAGTCCGAGGAGTCGCCAGCCGGCGTCCTGCAGCACGCGGCCTTGCGGCGTTCGTGCGATCCAGCCTTGGCGGATCAACCAGGGTTCGTAGACGTCCTCCAGCGTGTCTTCGGCTTCGCCGACCGCGACGGCGAGGGTCTTGAGGCCTTGCGGACGGCCGCCGGAACGCGCCAGGACCTCGAGCAGGCGGCGGTCGGTGCGCTCGAGTCCGTGCGCGTCGATGTCGAGCAGGTCGAGCGCGCGCGCGACCACGCGGAGGTCGAGCCGGGAAGCCTGTTCCACCTGCGCGACGTCGCGGGCGCGGCGCAGCAGGCGGTTGGCGATCCGCGGCACGCCGCGCGAACGGCTAGCGAGTTCGGCGAGGGCGGCAGGATCGGCCGCGACACCGAGCAAGCCCGCGGATCGTTCGAGGATCCGCTGCAACGCGTCGTCCGAATACGGTTCGAAGTGCAGGACATGTCCGAAGCGAGAGCGGAAGGCACCGGTGAGCATGGCTTCGCGGGTGGTCGCGCCGACCAGCGTGAAGGGCTGGAGTTCGAGCTTGAGGAGCCGCGCGTGCACGCCCTGGTCGAGAGTGAACTCCAGCTGGAAGCGCTCCATGGCGCCGTAGAGGTACTCTTCGACCACGCGCGGCAAGCGATGGATCTCGTCGATGAAGAGCACCGTGCCGCGCTCGAGGCCGGACAGGATTCCGACCAGATCCTTGGCGCGCTCGAGCGCCGGGCCGCTGGTGATCTTGAGCGGACGGCCGATCTCACTGGCAAGGGCGAGCGCGAGGCTGGTCTTGCCGAGGCCCGGCTGGCCGGCGAAGAGGAGGTGCTCCAGGACTTCTTCGCGACCGGTCGCGGCCTGGATCATCACCTGGAGGGGCTCCAGGAGAGCCTCCTGGCCCAGGAATTCCTGGAAGTCGCGGGGTCGGAGAGTCCTCTCGAACTCCTCCTCGACCGGCGCCGCCAACTGCGGCTCGTACGACGAATCCCCACTCATGCGGGCATTCTGCCCATTGGGAGG
>DASWJW010000234.1:0-11354 GCA_036396955.1 Planctomycetota bacterium | reverse complement strand
ATCGCGAAGCGCGGACCCTGTTCAGCCAGGCGCGGGCGCGCGCGGGGATCCTGCCGGCGCTCGCGCTCGAAGCACGGCTCGGCTTTGCCGTGCTCGACCAGCTTGGCGCGCCGGGATCGGACTCGCTCGCGACTCTTCTCGAAGACGAGCCGCGCGCTGCCGCAGTGCTGCCGCGGCGCATTCCGGCGGCGGCGCCCGCAGCGCTCCGGGCCCTGGTGCCGGCCTCAGCCGGCGACTGATCCACGGTCCGGCGGCAGCGGAGACAAAAAAAGAGACCCTCCCCGAAGGAAGGGTCCCGGTTGCGGACGGGGTCCGCTCTAGAAGACGGTGATGGTGACGACGTTCGACAGCATGCACACGCCGCTGCGGATCGCTGCAGCCTGCAAGTGGGCCGTGAGGCCGCAAAGACCGGCCGGAACGGTCGGGCTGATGGTCAGTTCGCTGCCGGTCGCGGTGTTCGTGCCGCCGATCTTCTTGACCGCGGCGAGGCTGCCGTTGCCAATGCCGATCGAACCACAAGCGCCGGTCGTGGTCGGGCCGAGCTGGAGCGAGTACGCGAAGATGACCTTGTCGCCGGCGACCAGGTTGGCCGCGGTGACGTCCATCGGCAGCCCGTTGATCGGGGTACCGGTGTACAGCACGATGTCGGTGTTCGCGCCGCCGGCATTGATGACGATGTCGTCGATGCTGACGCCGTCCAGGTCGTTGAACGGGAAGTTGTCGGTCTGCTGCAACGCCAGGAAGAAAGGCGCGCTGGTGTTGACCGAGCTGCTGCTCAAGTCGACGCCGGTCTTGGCCTCCCAGACGCTGGTGCTGATGCTCTGGGTGGTCCAGTCATCGCTGACGCGGGTGTAGGTCACGCCGTCCTGGCTGACGAAAATGCCGTCGGCCGCGCTGCCCTCTTCGCCGGCGTCGTACAGCATGTAGTCCATGGTGATCGGACCCTGTACGCCGGTGCCGTCGAGCCCGATGATCAGGGCGTTGGCGACGTCGTGGTAGTTGGTGCTGCCGGGGATCAGGCCCATTTCGAGGGCGTACAAGCCGCCGAAGGGAACCAGCGGCGCCGCGTTCTGGCCGATGTTGCACCACGCCTCGGGGTCGTAGGCGCTGTGGTCGGCCGTCAGCTCGTTGACCGCCATGTGCGCGGGAACGACTCCGGCGTGGGACTCGAAGTCCTCGAGGTTGGCGCCCGGAACGAGCGCCATCTTGGTGGCGGGAAGGTTGGGCCACAGCTGGGCGGGCGGCGGCGGGCACTGGTCGTCGACGACCAGATCGTCCACGTACCACTCGTCGGCGAAGTCGCCGGTGTAGTGGAAGCCGAGCCAGACGCTGCTCTGGCCGGCGTACGCGCCGAGGTTCACGTCCGCGTTCTTGAGCGCGGCGCCCTGGTTGCCGCCTTCGGCGACGAAGACGAAGTCGCCCACGGTCGGGGGACCGACGGTGGTGGCGACTTCCACGGCGTGGAACAGGTAGAAGGTCGGGAAGACCTGATACTCGACCATGTGCGCAAAGAGCGCGCTGACGCCGGAGGCATCCATCTTGGGGGCGACGAGGTAGTTGTCGTTGAAGATGCCGCCGCTCGGGCCGTCGTCGTGGTACGCGGCCCACATGCCGTTGCCGCGCAAGTTGACGGACACATCGCCGGCGGTCCAGAAGGTGGAGCCGACCGAACCGTTGATGAGTTGTCCCCAGCCAGCGGGCGGGACCAGACCGGACTCGAAGTCTTCGGTCAGAAGAGTTGCTTGGGCGCTCAGCGGTGCGGCGAGAGCCAGCAGCACGAGCAGGGAAAAGGGATTTTTCATTGTGTCGCTATCGAAGTAGCGGGGAAGGATTCGAGGTCGGACACGACCCGGGAATGAAGGGTCGAAGTGTCCGCGTGGGGGCCACCCGACGGACCGGGTCCATCTGGCTCGCCGGGGGCCGATCGGGTCGCTGTCACCCGGCAATTCGCCCCAATATAACCGAACTTGCAAATTGGCCTTCGCGATCCGATGGGCTGGCACCGAATCTCTCCGCGCGAATTGGCGGAATCCGGCCGTGCGCCCTAACTTACGCAGGATTCGAACGGCGCGACCGTGCCGCCGGTTCCACCTTGGCCAAGACCCTCCTGCTCGTCGAGGACGACCCCGATCTCCTCGAAGTCCTGCGCCTGACCTTCGAGAGAGAAGGCTACGAGACGGTGCTGGCCAGCGACGGCCGGCAAGCGCTGGAACTGGCGCGGCGTCACCAGCCCGACCTGGTGGTGCTCGACGTGATGCTGCCGGGCATGGACGGGATCGAGATCTGCCAGGCGCTGCGCGGCGATCCGTCGCTCGCCCGGGTGCCGGTCCTCATGCTCACGGCGCGCTCCGAAGAAGCCGACGTGGTCCTCGGCCTGGGGGTCGGCGCGGATGACTACCTCGCCAAGCCGGCGCGGCCGCGGGAGCTGGCCGCACGCGTCAAGGCGCTGCTGCGCCGCAGCCGCGGGCGCGATCCCGCCGTGGTCGACGAAGTGATGCGCTTCGACTCGCTGGTGGTCGATCCGGTCCGCTTCGAAGTGCGAGTCGGCGCCGATGCGGTGCGATTCACCCCCACCGAATTCCGGCTGCTGCAGACCCTGGCCGCGAGTCCCGGCCGCGTCTTCCGGCGCAACGAACTCATCGACAGTGCGGTAGGAAGCGACGCCGTGGTGACCGACCGCACCATCGACACCCACATCAAGGCCGTGCGCAAGAAGCTGGGCGAGCAAGGCGAGCGCGTCGAGACGGTCCGCGGTGTGGGATACTGCTTCCGCGACGAGATCGGCTAGGCGCCGTTCCGCGCGGATCTTGGACTACCTCGCCCTCGGACTCGGTGCCGCGGCCGGCTTCGGCGCGGGCGTCTGGCTCACGCGCCGCCGCGGGCGGCGACCGGCCGAAGCCGCACCGGCGAGCGGCCGCGAAGACGCCGATCTGGCCGCCGCCCTCGCCTATCTGCCGCAAGGCGTGCTGCTGCTCGACGGTCACGGCGGCGTCCTGCGCGCCAATCCGGCTGCGGCAACGCTGCTGGGCAGTGCCACGGCCGCCCCCGACCGCGGCGAGCCGCTGGCGGGTTTCGCGCCCCAGCCGGCGCTGCTGGCGGTGGTGGAGCGAAGCGGGCCGGACGAGACGGTGCGCCGGTCCATCGAAGTCGTCACCGCCGACGACCAGCGCGGACTGCTCGAGCTGACGATCGTGCCGGCAGGAGCCGGCCGCCGGCTCCTGCTCCTGCGCGACCTGCACGCGGCCGACATCCTGGACCGCAAACGCCGCGATTTCGTGGCCAACGCGAGCCACGAGCTGCAGACCCCGATCGCGGCCATCATCGGCCTGCTCGATCTGATCGAAGAGGTCGAGGCCGAGGAACGGCCGCAGCTGTTCGCGCGCGCGCGTCGCAATGCCGAGTCGCTGGCGAGCCTCACCCGCGACCTGCTCGGCCTGGCGCGGGCGGAGGATCCGCACTGGCGGCCGGCGCCCAAAGAGCTTGCCGTGGCGGCCGAGCTCGCGGAGACCTTGGAAAGCCGCCGCGAACGCGCCGCGGCGAAAGGTCTCGCGATCTCGAGTTCGGTCGAGCCCGGCGACCTGCGCCTGCTCGCCGACCCGCTTTCCTTGGCGACGGTGGTCGGCAACCTGGTCGACAACGCGATCACCTACACCGCGTCCGGAAAGGTGGAGGTCTCGGCCCGCGAGACCCCGGAGGGAGGGGTGATGATCGAAGTCCGGGACACCGGTCCCGGGATCGATCCGGCCGTGCTGCCGCGCATTTTCGAGCGCTTCTTCCGAGGCGATCCGGCGCGCAGCCGCGCGAGCGGCGGCACGGGCCTGGGCCTGGCGATCGTGCGCAACCTGGTGGGCCGCATGGGCGGGCGGATCGCCGTCTCGAGCCGGCCGGGCGAGGGCTCGAGCTTCCGCGTCGAGCTGCCCGCCAACCCGGCGCGCCCGCTCCAGGGCGCCGGCCAGGCCGCGTTCCTCTAGGAGGGGCCGCTTACTGCCGCCTGGGGCCGGCCCGGCGGCGGCTGGAGCCGTGCGCGTGCGGAATCTTTCATGCCGCCTTCACGCGGCCTCCACAAAGGCTGAATAGCCTCTGCCCACACCCGCAAACGGAGCCCTTCCCATCGCAATTCCCGAATCCCCGCCCCAGTCCCGGGCTTCCGAGTCCGGAATGCCCTTGTGGGCGCGGCTGCTGGCGCTGTTTGCGCTTCTGTATCTGTTCCTGGTCGCCATCGAAGTCATGAGCGGGGCGTTCAAGTTCATGGGCAGCGACCAGGCGAAGTCCTTGTTCGAGGGCGTCGCCAACCCGTTTGCGGGCCTGGCGGTCGGCATCCTCTCGACGGTGCTCGTGCAGTCGAGTTCGGTGAGCACGGCGACGATCGTGGCCCTGGTCGGCTCGGGCGAGCTCTCGGTGAGCTACGCCGTGCCGATGATCATGGGCGCCAACATCGGCACCACCGTGACCAACACCATGGTTTCGCTGGCGCACGTGCGCCAGAGCCAGGAATTCCGGCGCGCGTTCGCGGCCGCGACCATGCACGATTTCTTCAACGTGCTCGCGGTCGGCGTCATGCTGCCGCTCGAACTGGCGACCGGTTTCCTTTCGAAGACCGCCACGGCGATTTCCGACACCCTGGTCGAGCGCTCGATCGACGTCGGCGACGCGGGCAGCTACACGAGCCCGATCAAGATCGCCGTCAAGGCGGTGTCGGGAGAGGTCAAGCACGTCCTCAAGGACGTCCTGGGCCTGGATGGCACCTTTGGGGCCGTGGTGATGCTAGCGCTCGGCTTGGGCCTGATCTTCGTGTCGCTCACTTTCATCACCAAGATCATGCGGGTGGTGATCGCCGGCAAGGCCGAACAAGCGCTGAACGCCATGCTCGCGCGTTCCGGCTTGCTGGCCATGGCCATGGGGGTGGGGATCACCGTCGCGGTGCAGAGTTCGAGCATCACGACCTCGCTCCTGGTGCCGCTTTGCGCCAGCGGCGTCTTGTCGGCCCGCAACGCCTTTCCGGTGATGCTCGGCGCCAACATCGGCACCACCATCACCGCGCTGCTGGCTTCGGTGGCCACCGGTTCCGCGGGCTTGACCATCGCGCTGGTGCACGTGCTGTTCAACGTGGTCGGCGTGCTGCTGGTCTACCCCATTCCGAGCGTGCGGGCCGTGCCCGTGAAGCTCGCGCGCTCGCTGGCCAAGCGCTGTGCCATCAATCCCGTCTGGGCGTTCGGCTACGTGGGCGTGGTCTTCGTCCTCATGCCTCTCCTCGGCATCGTCCTTTTCCGCTAGCATTCCGTTCCCATGTTCGACTGGTTCAAGAAGCTCGGTTCCCGAAGCGACGGCACGCAGGAAATGCGCCGCTCCTTCGAGCAGATGCTCGAGGACGGGCGGCACATTTTCGACGCGGCGACCAACGCCCTGCTCGGAGGTACCGATCCCGTGGTCATCCGCGACGACCTGTGGGCGACCGACAAGCGCATCAACCACAACGAGCGGCAGATCCGCCGCATGCTCATGACCCACGCGGTCAGTTACGGAATGAGCGAGCTGCCGTTCTGCCTGTCGCTGATGAGCCTGGTGAAGGACGCGGAGCGGATCGGCGACTACGGCAAGAACATCTTCGACCTCGCCGCGCTCGACCTCAAGGTGCTCGACGACTCGCGCTCCGACCTGGTGGCGCTCAAGGACACGATCAGCAAGCTGCTGGTGCGCGCGCGCAACGTGTACGACAACCAGCGGGAAAACGAAGCGCGCTCCTTCCTGGCTGAATCGGACGCGCTGCAGTCCTTGTGCGACAAGCGCACGAACGCGCTGCTCCTGCGCACCGAAGGCGGCGGCCGGCTCGCCGCCACGGCGCTCACCTACCGCTACTTCAAGCGCGTCGTCGCGCACGCCATGAACATCATCACCGCGGTGGTCCTGCCGCTCGACCAGCTCGACTACTACGACGAAGACGCGAGCGGCCGCGGAATAACGCCGGAAGAAGACTAGAAACGGCTGCGCAGGAGCAGCAGCAGGAAGAACGGCGCGCCGAGCAGGGCGGTGAGGATGCCGACGGGCACCTCGCTGTGGCGGCCGAGCAGCTCGAGGCTGCGCGCGGCGAGGTCGGCGAACACCAGGAAACCCCCGCCGGCGAGAAAGCACGCCGGCAAGAGGATGCCGTGGCGCAGGCCCGCGAAGGGCCGCAGCGCGTGGGGCACCAGCAGGCCGAGGAAGCCGATCGGGCCGCACTGCGCGACCACCGCGGCGGTGAGGAGCCCCGTGGCGAGCAGCAGGTCGCGGCGCACGGCGCGGACCGGCACGCCGCGGGCGGCGGCGAGCTCCTCGTCGAAGGCGAGCTGGTCGAGCGCGCTCGTGCGCCAGGCGATGAGCAGCAGGCCGACGCCCAGCCACGGCAGCAACGCGAGCGGAGCGCCCGCGGTCACCGCCTGCAGCGAACCCATCAGCCAGCGGTCCATGCTGGCGAGTTCGTAGGGGTCGGCGAGGTAGCGCACCAGCATGGTTGCGGCTCCGAACAGGAAGTTGAACACCACGCCGGCCAGGATCAGGCCGTCGGCGCGGCGCGCGCGCCGCGCGACGGCGAGCACCAGCCCGGCCTCGGCGAGCGCGAAAACGAGCGCGCCAAGGCGCAGCGACAAGCCGGCGCCGAGCGGAAGCAGGCCGGGCCAGGCGATCGAGAGGAAGGCGCCGAAGCTGGCGGCGCTGGAAACGCCCAGCGTGTAGGGCGTGGCGAGACCGTTGCGCAGCAAGGTCTGCAGCACGGCGCCGCAAACCGCCAGCGTGCCGCCGGCGAGCCAGGCCAGCGCGACGCGCGGCAGACGCAGGTTCAAGATGCGGGTGTGCACGCTCCAGTCGGCGCGGTCCAGCTGCAGGAGTTCCGTCCAGGCGGTCCATTTCTCGATCGATTCCGAACCCCAGAGCGGTCCGAGCAGCAGTGCGACGGCGCTGAACACGGCGAGCCCGCCGAGCAGGGCCGCGGCAGGTACCCGCGCCGGAGCCGCGGCGGCGCTCATTTCGGCAGCACCGCAGGCGGGCCCCCGGCGCGCGGCACGAGCTCGAAGTGGACACCGAACAAGGGCGCGAGGTGCGCGGCGTCGAGAACCTCGGCGGCCGTGCCGCGCGCCGTGATGCGGCCGCGGTGCATCAAGACCAGCTCGTCCGCGAAGGCGGCGGCGAGGTTGGGGTCGTGGGTGACGCAAAGCACTCCCAGTCCGGAACGCGCGAGCCGCCGCAGCATGCCGAACAGCGCGGCCTGGTGGTGCAGGTCGAGCATCGCCGCGGGTTCATCGAGCAGCAGGTAGTCGGGCTCTTGCGCGAGCACGCTCGCCACCAGCACGCGCCGCCGCTCGCCGCCGGACAAGGTCTCGAGCGCGCGCGCGGCGAGCTCGCCGGCTTCGACCTGCTCAAGCGCGTGCGCCACGGCCTGCCGGGTCGCCGCCGACGGCCGCGTTTCGTGCCAGGCGCCGTGGCCGGCGACCCGGGCGCCGAGCGCGACGGCTTCGTCGACCCGGAAGGAGAAACTCGCGCGCACTTCCTGCGGCAGGAAGCCGATACGCTGGGCGCGCGCGCGCGCGCCGAAGCCGGCGAGCGGCGCGTCGTCGAGGTGCACCGCGCCCGCCTGCGGGGCGAGCATGCCGGCGAGCACGCGCAGCAGCGTGCTCTTGCCCGAGCCGTTGGGCCCCAGCAGACACAGGAAGCGTCCGCGCGGCAGGTCGAGGTCCACGCCGTGCAAGACCTTGCCGCCTTCGGGGTAGCCCGCTTCGAGACGGCTCGCGCGCAGCGCCATGACCCCATCTTCCCGCCTGCTAGACTCTCGCGCCATGCCCAAGACGGTGACCGCGCTGCTCGCGCGCCGCCTGGCCGAGGCCCAGGCGAGCTACGCGGCCCTGGACCAGGAATTCCTCGCCGCAGTGGCCGCCGCGGCCGAATTGGCGATCGACGCCCTGCGCGCCGGAGGCGGTGTCTACTTGATCGGCAACGGCGGCAGCGCCGCCGACGCGCAGCACTGGGCCGCCGAACTGGTGGGGCGCTACTTGATCGAGCGCGAGCCGCTGAACGTGCACGCCCTCACGGTCAATTCGAGCACCTACACGGCGCTGGTCAACGACTACCCGCCCGAACAGGTCTTCGAGCGCCAGGTGCGCGCGCACGTGCGCCATGGCGACTTGCTGGTCGCGATCAGCACCTCGGGCAACAGCGCGAACATCCTGCTCGCGGTCGAGGCAGCGCGCGACCGTGGTGCGCGCGTCGTCGGCGTGACCGGTCGCAAGGGCGGCAGGCTGGCGCCGCTGTGCGACGTGGCGGTGCGCGCCCCGAGCGACGACACGCCGCGGATCCAAGAAGTGCACTTGCTGTTCGGGCACTTGTGGTGCGAGACGGTCGAACAGGCTTTCACGCCCGCCTAGTCGGCCAGCCGCTCCTGGAAGAGCCGCGCGATCTGCGGCATGCGCGGGCCCGGCAGCAGGATGAAATCCTGCGTGAGGACGAACACGCGCCCGGACCGGACCGCGGGCACGCCGGGGAAGGCATCGCGCCACGTGGCGAGCAGGTCTTGGGCGTCGTCCTCGCCCCCGGGCCGCAAATCGAAGATCACTTCGGGCGCGGCGCGGATCAGCGCTTCTTCGTCGAGGTCGAAATAGTCGCGCGGGTTGTCGGCGAAGACGTTGCGGCCGCCGGCCGCGGTGAGCATTTCCGAAAGGAACGACGCCGCGCCGGCGACGACCAGGCCGGCGGCCTGGCCCGGCCACCGGCCGATGATCAGCAAGGCCGGCCGCCCGCCGATCCCCGCTGCGGCCGCGGCGGCGCGGACCTGGTCGAGTTCGGCGCGCTTGGCCGCGGAGAGCGCCGCGGCGGCCTCCGGGACGTCGAAACGCGCGCCGAACAGCACGACTTCGCGCAGCCAGCCCTCCCAGTCGTCGGTCAGGAGCGGCAACGTGGCGATGCCCAGCTGCGCGGCAAGGGTCTCGAGTTCGGGAAAGGCGCCTTGCAGCACCAGCAGGTCGGGTGCGAGCGCGGCGATCCGTTCCACGTCGGGGTTCCACTGGCCGCCGAGGCGGTCCTTGCCCGCGGCCAGCGGGTGTACGCAGTAGTCGGAAACGCCCACCACGCGGTCGCCGAGGCCGAGGTCGAAGAGCGTCTCGGCGCTGGACGGTCCGAGCACGACCACTCGCGCCGGCGGGCCGGGAACGCGTGCCGGTCCGCCACCGCCGCATGCGGCCAAAGCGAGAATCAGGAGTGCCGACGACCGCATCGCGAGCCCGCGGACGCGGGATTCGGCTATGTTAGCCCGCTTCCGGATCGTCCGAAGAAGGCGTGACGCCGCACATCCTCCACGCCGCCGGCGACACGGCCGCTCGCCTGCCCTTGCTGTTGGCGCTTCGCGCGCGCGGTTTCGAGGTGAGCGCGACCGGGTCCGGCGATTCCGCGCCCTTCGACGCCGCGGGGGTTCCTTACCGCTGCGTGCCGCTGCACCGCGGTCTCGCGCCGTTCGCGGATTTCGGCACTCTGCGCGGCCTGCGCGCGGCTTGCCGCGCGCTGCGGCCCGACGTGGTGCACGGTTTCGAGACCAAGCCCGCCATTTACGCGCCGCTGGCGGCGGCGCGCGCGGGCGTGCCGGTGCGGGTGCGCACCGTCACCGGCCTGGGCTGGACCTGGTCTGTGGATTCGGCGAAGGCGCGCACTCTGCGGCCCACGGTCGCGGCGCTGCACAAGCGCGCGTCGGCCGCCAGCGCGCGGACCTTCTTCCAGAACCCCGAGGACTGCGCCGATTTCGTGGGCCTGGGCCTGGTCGACGAAGCCCGCGCCGCCCTGGTGCCTGGATCGGGCGTCGACGTCGCGGCGCTCGATGCCGCCGTGCCCGGTCCGGCCCCGCTCGCGGCCTTGCGCGCCGAGCTGTCTCCGCGCGGCGCGCCGATCGTGGTTTTCGCCGGCCGCCTGCTGGTCGCCAAGGGCGTGCCCGTGTTCCTGCAAGCGGCGCGCGCGCTGCTCCAAGCCGGTGTCGTGGCGCGCTTCGTGCTGGTCGGACCGCGCGACGGGGCCGGCGCGCCCGCCGTGAACGAGGCCTTGCTCGACGAATACCGCGACCAGGTGCTGGTGCTCGGGCCGCGCGCCGACTTGCCGGCGCTCCTGGCGGCGAGCGATCTCTTCGTGCTGCCGACCGCGTACCGCGAAGGCCTGCCGCGCACGCTGCTCGAAGCCGCCGCGCTCGGCCTGCCGCTGGTTGCGACCGACGCACCGGGCTGCCGCGAAATCCTGCGCGACGGCTGGAACGGCTTGCGGGTGCCGGTCGGCGACGCCGCGGCGCTGGCCAAGGCGATCGCCGCGCTGCTCGCCGACGCGCCGTTGCGGGCGTTGATGGCGGAACGGAGCCGGGAGCGCGTGCTCCGGGAATTCACGCTGGACCGGGTCGCCGACGCGTACGCCGCGCACTACCGCGAATTGCTCGCCATGGCCGCCGACGGTGCATCCTGGGCGGAGGCGGACGCATGAGCCGCCGCATCGCCGTGCTCGGCCTCGGCTACGTGGGGCTGCCGCTCGCCGAGGGCTTTGCGCGCGCGCACGGCGGCGCCATCGGCTTCGACAGCGATGCCGAGCATGTGGCGCGGCTGCGCGCCGGCGCCGGGAGCTCCGGCGTGGACTTCACCGCCGACCCGGCGCGGCTCGCTGGAGCCGATTTCTTCGTGGTCGCCGTGCCGACGCCGATCGATGCCGACCGCCGGCCCGACCTCGGTCCGCTGCGGTCCGCGGCGGAGCGGATCGGCGCCGCGCTACGGCCCGGCGGCGTGGTGGTGTTCGAGAGCACGGTTTATCCAGGAGTCACCGAGGACGAATGCGCGCCGATCCTGGAACGCCGCTCGGGCCTGGTCCGCGGCCGCGGCTTCGGGCTCGGCTACTCGCCGGAGCGCATCAACCCGGGCGACGCCGAGCACACGCTCGAGGACGTGGTGAAAGTCGTGGCCGCGCTCGACGAGGATTCCTGGCGCGCGATCGAAGCGGTCTACGCGCCGGTCGCGCGCGCGGGGCTGTACCGCGCGCCGTCGATCCGCATCGCCGAGGCGGCGAAAGTCCTGGAGAACACGCAGCGCGACTTGAACATCGCGCTGATGAACGAGCTCGCGATGGTCTGCGAGCGGCTCGGCCTGGACACGCGGGCGGTGCTCGAGACCGCCGGCACCAAGTGGAATTTCCTGCCCTTCGAGCCGGGCCTGGTCGGCGGGCACTGCGTCGGCGTGGACCCCTACTGGCTGACCGCGGCGGCCGAGGCCGCCGGCCACCACCCCGAAGTCATCCTCGCTGGCCGGCGCATCAACGACGGCATGGGCCGCTGGGTCGGCGCGCGCGTGCTCGAACAGCTCGCGCTCGGGGAGCCG
>DASWJW010000233.1:0-4795 GCA_036396955.1 Planctomycetota bacterium | reverse complement strand
GACCGGCCGGGTGGGCTTGCGGTCGATGGCCATCTCGACTCGTTGGAGGGCGTCGCGGAAGGACAGACGGTCGATCAAGAACTTCATGCGCGCCATCCGGCCTTCTTCTATTACAGGACTAGAAGCATTCACAGTAGTCATAGTATAGGGGGCCCGGGAGTGTGGATAAACCTCGGCCGGAAATCGTAAGTCATTCGGCCAAGGAGGTTTGCGGCCAGTGATTTGACGCTCGACGAAGTGGGGAACGGGTGGTTCACTGGGGAGAGCGCGGGGACAAGCGCAGGCTTCTCCCCACGGCGCGGCGCGGCCGAGGCCGAACTGTGGAAGAGCGGGGAGAACTCGCGATTCCGTCCCCAGCTTCCCCCGGAGTCTCCCCAGACTTTCCGGCCGCGCGCAGCGGGCTCGCGCGTTCCCGGACGGGCATGCGCGAGCCGCGCAGGCACGCTCAGGACTCCTCGACCCGACGGCGCACTTCGCGTTCGAGTTCGGCGAGACGGTTCGCGAATTCCGCGTCGACGCGGCGGCGTTGCTCCATTTTCTCGAGCGAGTAGAGGACCGTGGAGTGGTCGCGGCCGCCGAAGAATCCGCCGATCTCTTCGAGCGAGAGCGGCGTGAGCTTGCGCGCGAGGTTCATGGCGACCTGCCTGGGCAGCACGACCGACTGCGTGCGGCGCTTGGACTGGAGGTCGGAGACCTTCACGCCGAAGTGAGACGTCACGGTTTCGAGGATGTCGTCCATCCGCACCGGCCGCTTGACGCGGCCGCGCAGCGTCGGCGCCAGCACCTCGCGCGCCAGATCGAGGTCGACCTGGCGGTTGTTCAAGGCCGCCAAGGCCTGCATGCGCGTGAGCGTGCCCTCGAGCTCGCGCACGTTGTTCTGCACGTGCTCGGCGAGGTAGTGCGCCGCGTCGTCGGGCAGCGCCAGGTTGGAGCGCGCGGCCTTCGCTTGCAGGATCGCCACGCGCGTCTCGAAGCAGGGAGGCTCGATTTCAGCCACCAATCCCCACTTGAACCGGCTCACGAGCCGTTCTTGCAGAGCGGGAATCTCTTCGGGCGGCGAGTCGCTCGAGAGCACGATCTGCTTCTGCGCGTTGTGCAGCGTGTTGAAGGTATGGAAGAACTCTTCCTGCGTGCGCGCCTTGTTGGCGAGCAGCTGGATGTCGTCGACCACAAGCACGTCGGCTTGTCGGTAGCGGTGCCGGAAAGTCTCCGGCTGGCCCTGCTGCAGTGCCTGGATGAAGTGGTTGATGAACGTCTCGCAGGAGAGGAACACGATCTTGAGGTCCGCTTCGCGGGCCAGGAGATGGTGCGCGATCGCCTGCATGAGGTGCGTCTTGCCGACTCCGACCGGTCCGTGCAGGAACAGCGGGTTGAAGGCCACGGCCGGACGGTCCGCCACCCCGCGCGCGGCGGCGTGGGCGAAGCGGTTGCACGGGCCGACGACGTACGCATCGAAGACGTAGTCGGGATTGAGGACCAGGCCCGCGGGCTCCCGCTCCCGCGCAGGTGCGCTGGCGGGATCGGCCGCGGGCGGGCGCGCCTTCGGAATCGGCAGTTCGTCCGGCTGGGCGAACTCCTCTTCGACGAGGGCGACGTCGAGGTCGCAGCTCTGGACCTCGAGCGCGACGCAGATGTGGGGCAGGAACTTCGCGCGGATGCGCTCTTCGTGCAGCCGGGAGGGCACCGTCATGTGGGCCTTGGCCGGCGGTTCGTGGTGGGTCAGGCGCGCGTCGCGCAGCCAACTGTCCACCTCGACCACCCCGATCGCGCCTTCCAGCTTCTTGAGGGCCTTGGCCCAGGTAATGGCCGGAGTCATCGATTGCAGCAAAGGTTCGGCTATGTAGGTTGGGGGGAGGCCCAAACGCCTAAGTCATCAGGACTTACGGCAGTTTCTCGGACTTGTTCCGGGCCGGTACCCAGGGTCGCTCGGCCAGTGCCGCATGACCAACTTAAATCGCAAGGCCTGCGGCAAACAGCCGCCCCCACGCGACTAGTGGAATCCGGCTTGGTACACCCTCAGGACCGTGGCGGCCAAGCGCTCACCGGCCCGGGCACCCAGCCCGGGCGGCGGGTATCGTCCGAAGCTCAGGCGGAGCGAGGACTTCGCGAGTTCCTTCGTAAGCCCCAGGGCGCGCAGAATCGGGGAGGGTTCGGGGGCGCCCGACGAACAGGCCGACCCAGAGGCCACGGAGAGGCCTTCGGCGTCGCAGGCGACCAGTAGAGCGCGCCCGTCGACCCCCGCAAAGGTCAGGTTCAGCGTGTTCGGAAGCCGGCCGCCGGGTTCGGCCGGGTGATTGGCCTGGAAGCTCACGCCGGCCGCCACGAGGGCCGCGAGCAGCTCCGCGGCCGCGCGGGCCGCCTGCTCGGACCATTCAGGCTGCTCGGCGAGCGCCAGTTCCAGCGCCACGGCGAAGGCCGTCGCAAGCGCCGGCGACTCCGTGCCCGGGCGAACTCCGCCCTGGTGGCCGCCACCGGCCATCAAGGGGTCGAGTGGCGCATCTTCCCGGCGCCGCAGCACACCCACGCCTTTCGGGGCGCCGAACTTGTGGCCGGAAAGCACGAGCGTGTCGGCGCGGGCCAGCGCCGTGGCGGGCGGCAGCTTGCCGAAGCCCTGCACGGCGTCGCAGTGCCAGTGCACGTCGTCCGGCAGCGCGGCCGCGAACTCCTCGACCGGCTGCACCGCCCCGGTCTCGTTGTTCGCCCACTGCAGTGCGACGAGCTGGGCGCGGCGTTCGGCCACCAGGGCGAGCAGCGCCGGCGCAGCCGGACGAGCGTGTGCATCGAGCGGCGCGAGCGCCAGCGAGTGGCCGTCCTGCTGCAGTCTGCGCAGCGGCCCGACCACGGACGCGTGTTCGGCGAGGCTCGCGACCAGGGGGACGGCGGCTCCGGTGAGCCGCGACCGCGCGCGGGCAGCTCCGAACAGCGCGATGTTGTTGGCCTCGGTCGCGCCGCTCGTGAACACGATCTCGCGCGCTGGCGCGCCAAGCGCCGCGCCGACCCTTTCGCGCGCGTCTTCGAGCGCGCCCTGCGCGCGCCGGCCGTTGCGGTGCAGCGAAGAAGGGTTGCCGGGCGCCTCGCGCGCCACGCGGACGAAGGCCTCGAGCGCTTCCTCGCGCGCCGGTTCACCGGCGTTGGCGTCGAGCGCGAACCTATCCAGCTTCTCGCTCCCGCAGCGCCGGTTCGGCAATTGCGGGGGGCGCGCCGGCCGGGGTCGCCGGCTCGTCCTTGGCCGCGATCGCCGGCTCGGGCGGTTGTTGCGGCGGTTGCGATGCGGCCGACGGAAGCCCGACGCGCCGCATCAGCTCGCGCGCCACCGCGCGGAAGTCCTGTGCCGCGCCAGATTCGGGCGCGTACTCGAAAATCGTCTTGGCGTGGCTCGGCGCTTCCGCGAGCCGCACGTTCACGCGCACGAGCGTGCGGAACAATTGGTCGTCGAAGTGCGCGCGGAGTTCCTCGAGCACCTCGCGCGACAAGTTGCGCTGCTTGGCGAACATCCCCACCAGGATCCCGACCAGTTCGAGCTGCGGATTGATGCGCCGTTGCACGCGCTGGACCACGTCGAGCAGCTGCGCCATGCCTTGCAGCGCAAAAAACTCCGCCTGGACCGGCACGAGCACGTGCTGCGCCGCGACCATCGCGTTGAGCGACAGCAGCCCGAGCGACGGCGGACAGTCGAGCAGCACCAGTTCGGGCGCGGCTTCGGACCCCGCGAATTTCTCGAGCGCGTTGCGCAACAAGGTCTCGCGGCCGATCTCGCTGGAAAACTCGGTTTCGGCGCCGGTGAGATCCAGGTTGGTGGGCAGGATCGTCAAGCCTGCGACGCCGGTCTCGCGCCGGACTTCGGCCGCGGCGTGCTCCCCGGCGAGCATGGTGTACACCGAGGGTTCACCCGGTTCGGGCATGGCGTCGAAGCTGATCGACAGATGCGCCTGCGGATCGAGGTCGATCAGCAGGGTGCGCCGGCCTTCCATGGCGACCGCAGCGCCGAGGTTGACGCACGAAGTGGTCTTGCCCACACCGCCCTTCTGGTTGATCACCGCGACGACTTGCACGAGCCGAGAATAACCGGACCGCGGACCCGGTTTCGACAACGCACAAGCGGAAGTTCTTGTTCCAGGGAAGCTCGGATCTCGTCCAGCGAGCGGAGCCGAGGATGGAACCCGTCGGTCTCGGCTTCGGATTCGCCGTGCGGGATGAATCAGAGCATCCCTTAGGGCGCCGTCGGCAAGACGGCCGGTCCGCCGCGGCGGGCGGAGCCCACAGCGGGGAGATGCGCCGCCAGGGCATCGAGATCGAGCCGGAACAGTGCGGCGGCGGTGAGCAGGCCCAAGCGCTCCTCTTGCGGCTCGCCGAGCGGCCGCAGGCCTTGCGCGAGCGCGTGCAGGCGCGCACCGCGGATGCCGCCGCGATTGCGCTGGCTGCGGTCGGCGCGGCGGCGGAAATCGCCCACCGCCTTGCGGAGGTCGCGCCGCAGGCGCATCCAGGCGCCCATCAGCGGCGCGCCCTCGGCTTCGATCGCCTTTTCGAGTTCGCTCAGAGCGGCCGTGTTGTCCTCCAGCAAGCGGTCGGCGCGGGCGAGCATCAGCCCGCCCTCCCGCGGCACGGCCGCAGCACGGATGGCTTCTTCGCCTTGCAGCGCTGTCGCCGTGGCGATGCCGAGTTCGTGCAACGCCTGCAAGTGGCGCGGTCCCGCCCAGGTGATCTCGACTGCCGGGACGGACTCGCTCTCCGGCCAACACGAAGGTCCGAGCACCGCGGCCGGTGCAGCGACGGTCCCGGTCGCCGGCTCGCGGAC
>DASWJW010000232.1:0-26966 GCA_036396955.1 Planctomycetota bacterium | reverse complement strand
CACCGCAAGCAAGCTCGTGGGGAGGGTAGAATCGCTTGCCCAGATGGCGGAGCGCCCGCAGGTCTTCCCCTTCCGACCGACTTCTCCTTCTCGCCGGCTCCCCGCGCTGCCCAGGCGGTTGGCCGTCTACCGTTGCGACGTCCTCGTCCTCGGGACGGGGAGCGCCGGGTTGGCCGCGGCGATGGCGGCCGCGGACAGCGGCGCGCACGTGATGGCAGTGAGCAAGGGCAGCCTGCGCGACACGAACACGCGTTATGCGCAAGGCGGGCTTGCGGCGGCCATCGGGCCGGAAGACCGGGCCGAGTTTCATGCGGGCGACACCCTGGGCGTTGGCTGCGGCCTTTCCGAGCCGGCCGTCGTGCAGGCGATCACCGCGGGCGCGGCTTCCGCGGTGGACCGGTTGCTCGAAGCCGGGATCCAGTTCAACCGGAACGCCGCCGGCGAGTTCTCGCTCGGCCGCGAAGGCGGCCACCGGGTCGCGCGAATCCTGCATCACGGCACCGCGACCGGACTCGAACTACAGCGTGTCTTGATCGCACAGGCGCGCGCGCACGCCCGCATCGACTTGTTCGAGGACGTGTGCGGCGTGGATCTGCTGCGCGACGCCGAAGGCCGCGTGGCTGGACTGCTCGCGATGCTGCAAGGCAGCCGCGGCGCGCCCGAGCCGGTGCTGTTCGAAGCGGGCGCGGTGGTGCTCGCGACGGGCGGCGGCGGCCAGCTGTACCGCGAGACCACGAATCCCGCGCTGGCGACCGCGGATGGTCTCGCCATGGCGTTGCGCGCGGGCGCGGAATTGCAGGACTTGGAGTTCGTGCAGTTCCATCCGACGATCCTCTACGTCGCCGGCGCGGCGCGCTTCCTCATCAGCGAGGTTGTGCGCGGCGCCGGTGCGGTGCTGCGCGACCGCGAGGGCCGCGCGTTCATGGCCTCCTACCACCCGGACCAGGAACTCGCCCCGCGCGACGTCGTGAGCCGGGCAATCTTCCGGCGGATCGTCGAAACCGGCGACACGCACGTCTATCTGGACCTGTCGGCGGTCCCCGATCCCGCAGGGCGTTTTCCGGAACTCGCCCGGATCACGAAGGAGTTCGGCATCGACGTGCGAAGAGATCCGATCCCGGTGCGGCCTGCGGTGCACTACTTCATCGGTGGCGTGGCGGTCGACCTGGACGGTCGCAGCAGCGTTCCCGGTCTCTGGGCGACGGGCGAATGCGCGAGCACCGGCCTCCACGGCGCCAACCGGCTGGGTTCGAACAGCCTGCTCGAGGGTCTGGTCCACGGTGGCGGCACCGGACGTGCGGCGGCGGGCGACTGCCGGCCGCCGCGCCGATTCCTGTTGCCGAATTCCAGCGGCGCGCGCGATCACTCCGGCGCCGAGCTCTCCCTGCGCGACCTGGTGTACTCGCTCAAGTCCTTGATGTGGCGGCAGGTCGGCATCGAACGCGATGGAGCGGGCCTGGAAGAGGCCGCTGAGCGCATCGCCACCTGGGAGGACTTCCTCGGCCGCCTCGGACCGTTCAACCGCGACGGAGTCGAGGCCGTGAACATGGTGCAGACCGCTTGGATGGTCGCGAAGTCTGCGGCGTACCGCGAGGAGTCGCGGGGCACGCACTACCGCACCGACTGGCCCGAGCCGCGCGAAGAATGGCACGTGCACACGCGCGTTCGCGCGCTCGAAGACGGCGTGTATTGGCGGACCGCGCCGGTCCGCGAGGCCGGGTCCGAGATTCCGATCGTTACCGAAGGCAAGACCACTTGAAAGCCAATTCGCAGTCCACGGAGAGACCGAAAGAGCGCGCGATCGTCGCCGCAATCCTGTCCGCCAACGGCGATGGCCGGGAACCCGCGGATCCGCTCGAGGAGATCGAGGCGCTGGCCCACGCCGCAGGCGCGGAAGTGGTCGGCGGCCTGGTGCAGCGCCGGCGCAGCATGCATCCACGGACTGCATTCGGCTCGGGCAAGGTCGCAGAGCTGAAGGAACTTGCTGCGGCGAGCAAGGCCGACATCGTGATCATCGATTTCGACCTCAGCCCGAGCCAGGGCCGCGTCCTGGAGAAGGAGATCGGCGTGCGCATCGTCGACCGCACCGAGCTCATCCTCGACATCTTCGTGCGCCGCGCGCGCACCAAGCAGGCCAAGCTGCAGGTCGAGCTCGCGCAGGCGGAATACATGCGCCCGCGGCTCATGCGCATGTGGACCCACCTGGAACGGACCGAAGGTGCGATCGGATCGCGCGGCCCCGGCGAGACCCAGCTCGAGACCGACCGCCGGCTCATCCAGGACCGGATCGTCGATCTTAAGCGGCGCCTCTCGGAAATCGATGCGCGCCGCCATCGCGAGGCCACTTCGCGCGAGGAGCCGCTCACGGTCTCCCTGGTGGGCTACACCAACGCCGGCAAGTCCTCGCTGCTCGCACGTCTGACCGGCGCCGATGTCTACATCGCCGACCAGTTGTTCGCGACGCTCGACACCCGGGTCCGGCAATGGGACCTCGCGGACACCCGCTCGGTGCTGCTCGCCGACACCGTCGGCTTCGTCCGCAACCTTCCGCACCACCTGGTGGCTTCGTTCCACGCGACCCTCGAAGAGACGCTCAACGCCGATCTGCTCCTGCAGGTCGTCGACGCCGCCGACGCCGAACTCGAGGCGCACCTGGAGGCGGTGGACGACGTCCTCGGCCAGCTGGGAGCCGCCGAGATCCCGCGCTTGCTGGTGTTCAATAAGATCGACCGCGTCGGGCCGGCGGAGCGCCTGGCCTTGTCGGCGGCCTACCCCGGGTCGGTGCAGGTCTCCGCGCGCGGAGGCGAGGGCATCGATGTGCTCGACGCCGCGGTCGGCCGTTGGATCGACGAGGGCTCCTTGCACCTCGAGCTGGAGCTGCCGGCCGGGGAAGGACGCGTGCTCGCGCGTCTGCACCGGCGCGCCGTGATCGACGACGAGAAGTACGAGGGCGGCCAGTGGTCCGCGCGGGTGCGGATCCTGCCGCGGCACTGGAACGGCATGCGCGCGGAGTTCGAGGACCGCGGCGGCGTCTGCCGGGCGCGGATCGGCGTCGCCGACTGACGGGGTTCAGTCGAGCTTCGGCGCGGGCCAGTGCTCGAGCACCGGCAGCGTCAGATCCTGGTCGGCGACGAGCATGGAGGGATCCTTCATGCGGTTGGCGATGGCGACCGCTGCGAGCAGGTCCGGGGGGGCGGTGCCGTACGCGCGCATCACGATCCGATACAGACTGTCGCCAGACCGTACGCGGTAGGTGAGCGGGCGCGCCGGAGGTGCTGCGGCCGCGGGGGTGCGTTCGCCGCCTGGGTCGCGCGGAGGAGCGTTTGCCGGAGCCGCGCCGCCGTCGCCGACGAAGCCCGCGTCCGCCGGCAAGTTCTCGCGACCGCCGGGCGTCGAGGCCGCTTCGCGCGCGGCCGAGGCGGAAGCGCGCGCCAAGGCGAGAGGATCGAGCGGTTCGCCCTCGCCCGCAGGCAGGCCCAGGAGGACCCGGCCCTCGGCGCCGTCGGTGGCCCGCACGGGAGTGTCCGCCGCCGGCAGGAGAAGTTTCCAAGTGACGGCGCCCGCGAGCAGCACCAGGACTCCGGCGAGAACGAGAAGACTCCTCATGCGGGCAGGATAGCCGCGGAAGAAGCCGCAATTCCAGCAGCCGGGCAGGGAGGCGGCCGCGGGCCTCGTCTGCGTGCGGTGCGGCAGGCTGTCCGCCACGAGCAAAGACCCCGGGCCCCGGCGGCGCCGGAGCCCGGGGCGGTTGCCGCCGGGGAATCCCGGCCGGGATCAGGCCCCGGCGGGAGCGGTCGAGCCCTTGCGCTGGCCCTTACCGCCCTGCGCCGAGGCAGCCGAAGTGCCACCGCGCTTGTGCGACCAGCGGTCCAGGAACATCAGCATGGGTGAAGCGATGAACATGGTGGAGTAGGTGCCGACCACGACGCCGATGAGCATCGCGAAAGCGAAGGCCGCGAGCACGTTGTGCTGCGAGGAGTTCACGAAGAACAGCACCGCCACCACGAAGAACGTGGTCAACGAAGTCAGGATGGTCCGCGACAGCGACTGGTTGATCGACAAGTTGACGATCTCGCTGTACGTCCCCTGTTTGCGTGGCAGGTTCTCGCGGATGCGGTCGAAGATCACGATCGTGTCGTTCAGCGAGTAGCCGATGATCGTGAGGAAGGCCGCGATGATCTCGAGGTTGACCTCCATCTCCATCAGGCCCGCCATGTGCGCGGCGGCGAGCGCGCCGAGCGTGAACAGCACGTCGTGGAAGACCGCGGTCACGGCGGCGAGGCCGTAGCGCAATTCCTTGAAGCGGAAGTTCAAGTAGATCACGATGGCGATCATGGACAGCAGGATCGCCTGGATGGCCTTCTGCTGGATGTCGCCGGAAACCCGCAGGCCGACCGTGTTGATCTCAGGGAACGGGTTCTCGACGGCGAGCAGACCGTCGAGGCGGCTGGTCAGTTCGCTTTCGAAGAACGCCATGTCGTTGGAGCCTTCCTCCGCGGAGCTGAACTTCTTCTTGACCAGGAAGGTGTCCGAGGAGGTTTCGTCCACGGCGGCCGCCCGGCTTTCCATCCGCACCACGCTGTAACCGGTGCCGAGCCGCGTGGCGACGTCGCCGGTCGAAGCCTGCTGCGCCAAGTTGATCCGCGCGGAGCCGCCGCCGACGAAGTCGATGCCGAGCATGTCCTTGCCGACCGAGAGCGCCGCGACAAGACCCGCGGCGACCAGCACGATCGAAGTGCCGATCGCGATCTTGCGCTTGCCGAGGAAGTCGTACTTGGGCTCGTCTATGATGCGCCCGGCCATCTTGACCTCGGTGATCCGCGCCGGCTTGGAAAACACCAGCACGTGCATGAGCACCTTGGAGAACACCAGCGCCGAGAACATCGAAGTGATGATGCCCAGCGAGAGGGTGGCGGCGAAACCGCGCACTGGCCCGGTACCGACCCGGAACAGCACCAGCGCCGTGATCAGCGTGGTCAGGTTGGAGTCGACGATCGCAGACAGCGCCTTTTCGTAACCGTTCTTGTACGCCTGAGCGACGTCGCGGCCGCGCTGCCGCTCCTCGCGCACGCGTTCGAAGATCAGGATGTTGGCGTCCACCGCCATGCCGATCGTGAGCACCAGGCCGGCAATGCCCGGCAAGGTGAGCGTGGCCTGCGTGAAGGCCATCGCGCCGAGCAGGATCGCGGCGTTGAAGACCAGCGCCGCGCACCCGACCAGGCCGTTGGTCCGGTAGTAGAGCAGCATGAACAGCAGCACGAGCAGGCCGCCGATCGCCGCCGACAGCACCCCGATGCGGACCGACTCGGCGCCGAGCGACGGACCGACGAAGGACTCGCTTTCGAGTTCCGGCGCGATCTTGAGCGAGCCGGTGCGGAGCACGGTGATCAGCTCGCGCACCTCTTCGGGCGCGAAGCCGTCCATGCCGCCGGTGATGATGCCCTCGCCGGGAAGCCGCTGGTTGATCGACGGCGCGCTGTCCACCCGGTTGTTGAGCACGATCGCCATCAAGCGGTTCTTGTACTCGTCGGTGAAGTTGGCGAAGTCCGTCTTACGCGCTTCGATGAACTCGAAACGCACCGCCGGGAAGCCCGTGCGGGTATCGCTGGAGGGTCCCACGGACTTGAGGCCGGCACCGGAGAAATCCCAGGAGTTGTCCGGCTGCTCGGGAGTGCCGCGCAGTTCGCTCTCCACGCGCACCATCGCCGCGCCCAGGCCGGGGGCGGCCTCGAAGGTCGCGACGAGGTTGGGTTCCTTGAGGACGTTCTCGCTCGGGCTGTACCAGGCGACGCCGCGGCGGGGGCCGCCGTCCTTCTCGGCGATGCGGTTGAACTCGTGCGCGAGCACGCCGGGGTTGGCCGTGCGCCAAGTCCGGAATTTGTCGATTTCCTGCTGCCGGTTGAGATCGTCGCTGTCGTTGACCACGATGCGGAACAGCAGCGATCCCTGGTTGACGATCGTGCGCTTGATCGTCTCGACTTCATCTTCGCCGCGTTTGGGGATCTCGACCACCACGCGGTCGTCGCCTTGCGGATAGATCGAGATGTCGGCGAGGCCGGTGGAGTCGAGGCGGCGCAGGAACACCGTCGCGGTGTCCTGGATCAACCCTTGACGGTTCTCGTTGGCGGAAACCAGGCCTTCTTCTTCGGCTTTGTCGAAGTCGAGCCGGTAGACCAGGCGCGATCCGCCGAGGAGATCGAGGCCGAGGTTGATCTGAAAGGCGAACAGCGAATACGCGGTCAGCGCGATCAGCAGGAGGATGCCGAAGACTTTGCGGGAGAGATTCGGAACCATGGCGGAGGCCGAAGCGGTCGGAGCGGTCGGGAACCGTTGGCGTCCGGGCCGGAAACCGGCCGCGGCCGCCGCGCGGTCAAAGAGTGGCGGCCTTGCCGGAACGCCCGCGCAAGAAGTAGAGGCGAGCGCGCCTCGGCTTGCGGTTGGGGCTCCGCTCGGTCTTCACGTTGAGGATCCGCGGGCTGTGCAGCGGGAAAGTCCGCTCCACGCCTTCGTCCTGCACGATGCGGCGGACCGTGAACGTGATGCGGTTGCCCTCGCCGTTGAAGCGGATCACCTGGCCGACGAAGGGCTGCACGCGCTCGTCCTTGCCCTCCTTGATCAGGTACTCCACGCGCACGAAGTCGCCTACCTTGAACTTCGGCGGTTCGGCCTTGAGGTACTTGGATTCGATCTGGCGGATGAGGTCCATGGCGGAACGGTCTCGGCGGAGGTCAGGTGGTCTTGGTGGAGGAAGGATCGCGCTCGGCGAGGTCGGGCCGCCGTTCGTTGGTCCGCTGCTCGGCTTGCGCCCGGCGCCACGCGGCGATGGCCCCATGGTCGCCGCTGCGCAGCACCTCCGGCACCGGCATGTCGCGGAATACGACGGGACGCGTGTACTGGGGGTGGTCGAGCAAGCGGGGATCGGCGGTGAAGGAGTCGGCCGGTGCGGAGTCCGCGTCGCCCAGCACGCCCGGAATCAGGCGCGCGGTGGCTTCGAGAACCGCCAAGGCCGGCAGCTCGCCGCCGGAAAGAACGAAGTCGCCCATCGAGAGCTCCTGCCATGCGATCCCCAAGCGGATGCGCTCGTCGAAGCCTTCGTACCGGCCGCACAAAAGGAGCAGGCGCTCCTTCTCCGCGAGCCGGGCCGCAGTGGCCTGCTCGAAGCGCTGGCCCGCGGGGGTCAGCAGGATCTTGTGGCAAGGGCCGAAGCGGCCCTCGATCCACTCGACAGCATCGAAGATCGGCTCGGGCTTGAGCACCATGCCGGGACCGCCTCCGAACGGACGGTCGTCGACCTTGTGATGGCGGTCTTTCGCGAATTCGCGGAAGTCCGTCACTTCCACCTTCACCCTTCCGGCTGCCTGGGCGCGCCCCAGGATGCTGGCCTGGAGATAGCCCCGGACGGCGTCCGGAAACAACGTGAGTAGGTGGACCTCGAGCATTCCCGGTCTCCCCCGGGAAATGGGCCGCATAGATTACGCTAGGCCCTCGCTTCCGGCAAGGTTTACGCGCCTTCGATGGGCTGCCGAAACAGGCCCTCGGGAGGGGGGTCGGAGGCGGCGCTAGCCTTTGCGCACATGTTCACCGGCCTCATCGAGCATGCAGGCAAAATCCTGGCCCGCGAAGCGGTGGGCGGCGGGCTGCGCCTGGTCGTCGATCTGGGTCCGCTGGCCGCCGGAAGCGGACTGGGCGACTCGATCTGCGTGGCCGGCTGCTGCCTGACCGTGGCGGCCCTCGAGGCCGGGCGCGCCACCTTCGAGCTGTCGCCCGAAACCCTCTCCCTGACCCGTTTCGGGACCCTCCGGCCAGGGGACCAGCTCAACCTCGAGCGCAGCCTCAAGCTTGGCGACCGCATGGGCGGGCACCTGGTCACCGGCCACGTCGACGGCCTGGGCACCTTGGTCGGAGCCCGCCGCGACGGGGACTACATGGTCCAGGAATTCGCGGCTCCTTCGGGCTTCGCCGCCTACTTGGTCACCAAGGGCTCGGTCGCCGTGGACGGCGTTTCCCTGACGGTCGCGACCTTGACCGCGGACGAACGCTTCTCGGTCGCGCTGATTCCGGAAACCCTGGCGCGGACCACGCTGGCTGTGCTCGAGCCCGGTGACCGCGTGCACCTGGAGGGCGACCTGCTCGGCAAGTACGTCGCCCGCCAGCTGGAGTTGCGCGCAGGCACGCACCGCGGGCCTGCGCCCGAGGCTTGAGGTCACGCACCGCGGGCCTGCGCCCGAGGCTTGAGGTCACGCACCGCGGGCCTGCGCCCGAGGCTTGAGGTCACGCACCGCGGGCCTGCGCCCGAGGCTTGAGGCGCCCGCGCCCCGGCGCCTAGAAACCGTTGAAGATGATCGATGCGAAGCCCTGCACCGGCTGCGCTTCGCGCGCGTCTTCGAGCTGGCCGTTGAGGCTGCGCAGCGCGACCATCAATTCGGTGTAGGCTTCGTCTTCGGACAAGAGGTGGCCGAGGCTGCCTTCGCCGCGCTCCAGACGGCCGACGATCTCGGCGAGATCGTCGATGAAGCTGCGCGCGCCGGCGGACATTTCCTCGTCGGTCAGCAGGCGGCCGGCGAGGCCGTCGCCGCGGTTGGCGTTACGGATCATCAAGTTCAGGCCGTCCGCCGCCGCCGCGAGGTTCGCGATCATCTCCACCGAGTTGGCGCGCAGGCTCTCGTCTCGCATCAGCGCACCGAGCGTGCCCTCGCCGTCGGCCAGTTCCTCGACCAGCTTGCGCAGATCGGTCACCGCCGCGCCGCCGTCGTTGATCATCGCGACCAGGCGGTCGCGCACGACCTCGTCGGCGACGAGCGTGCCGAGGAAGCCTTCCTCGGAAGCGACCGCTTCGGCGATCGAGCGCATGCCGCCGAGCGCGGCGTCCAAGTCTTCCTTCATCGCCGAATCGGCCAGCAGAGCCCCAAGGGGGCCTTTCCCGCTGGCGAGGTCTTCGGAAGCCTGGCGCAGGTTGCGGACGATCACGCGCACGTCGTCGCGGTTGTCGCCCACCAGTTCGCCGATCGCCTCGAGCGCGCTCGGGCCGACTCCGCCCACCAGGTCGGCGCCCGCCGGCAGGGTCTCGTTGCCGAGCGGACCCGGGTCGATCTCGATCACGCGGCCGCCGAGCAAGGTGAATTCCATGATCGTGATCTGGTAGCCCTCGCGCATCCTGACCAGTTCCTGGAACTCGACGTCGACCCGGATGCGGCGGTCGTCGGGGCGGTCGTCGATGTACTGGACCGCGACGACCTTGCCGGTCGGGTGTCCGCTGACCAGCACCGCGTCGCCTTGTTTGAGACCGGCAGCGTTGGGAAACCACACCGAGAACCGCTCGGTGGCGGCGAAACTGAAGCCGGTCAGCGCGACGGTCGCGTAGATCAGGAACGCGATCGTCCCGAAGAAGACCAGGCCGAGCAGGAAGTCGCGGGTGGTGTTGGATTCCGACATGGGTTCAGTCCATCTTCACGCCCAGGAACTCCTGGACACGTTCGTTGTCGCAGTCGAGGACCCTGCGGGGCTCGTCTGCGTAGATCATGCGGCCGCGGTCGAAGACCGCGAGCTGGTCGCCGACCGCCAGCGCGCAGGCGATCGAGTGGGTGACGGTCACAGAAGTGATGCCGAGCTCGGTATTGAGGTTGCGGATCACGCGGTTGATCTTGGCCGACATCTCGGGGTCGAGGCCGGCTTCGGGCTCGTCGTAGAGCAGGATCCGGGGTTCGGTGACCAGCGCGCGCGCCAGCCCGACCCGTTTCTGCATGCCGCCTGAGATTTCCGACGGAAACTTCTTCTCGGCGCCTTCCAGGCCGACCAGGTGCAGCACCTTGTCGACGCGGGCGTCCACGGTCGCCTTGTCCAGCGCGGTCGTTTCGCGCAGCGGCAGCGCCATGTTCTCGAACACGTTCAGCCAATTGATCAGTGCGCTGTGCTGGAACAAGTAGCCCATCTCGCGGCGCAATTCACTCAGTTCGCCGGCCGAGAGATCGGGCACCGAGTGGCCGTCGACCAGCACTTCGCCGCGGTCGGGCCGGAGCAGGCCGATCAAGTGCTTGAGCATGACGCTCTTGCCGGAGCCCGAAGGCCCCATGATCACCAGCGACTGGCCCTCGGGGACCAGGAAGCTGACTCCGTCGAGCACTTTCTGCGCGCCGAAGGACTTGTGGACGTCGCGGAGCTCGATCAATGGTGCAGCAGTTTGCCCATGAAGAAATTGAGCACGATGATCAGGATCACCGACGTGCGCACCGCCGCGCGCGTGGTTTCGCCGACGCCGCGCGCGCCGCCCTTAGCGCGCAGGCCCGCCGCGCAGCCGGTCACGGCGATCGCGAAGCCGAAGACCAGCGACTTGAGCAGGCCCGCGTACAGGTCGCTCGGCACCGGCACCAAGTCGCCGACCCGCGAGAGCGCCTCGCGCACGTTGTAGAGGTAGTTCTGGAAGTCGAGCTGCAGCTGGGTCACGGCGATCACGCCGCCGCCCAGGATGCCGACCGCGTCGGCCATCAGCGTGAGGATCGGCGCCATCAGCGTGAGGCCCAGCACCCGCGGCAGCACCAGATAGCTGCCGACGTCGACGGACATGACTTCGAGCGCCGTGATCTCTTCCTGCACCTTCATGGTGCCGAGCTCCGCGGCCATCGAACTCGCCACGCTCGCCGCCAGGATGATCGAGGTCACGAACGGACCCATCTCGCGGGCCATCGTGACGGCGACCAGGATGCCGATCGATTCCTGCTGGCCGTAACGCGACAGTTCGAGGCCGACCTGCAGCGCCACGATCATGCCCATGAAGAAGCCGACGAATACCACGACCGGCGCGGTGCGCACGCCCGCCGCGTGCATGTAGTCGAGCAAGGCGCGGGCACGGCGCGGCACGTGGCCGAGCAGCATTAGCGTGCGGCCGGCAAGCCACAGCCCGTAGCCGGCCTGGTCCAGCGCCGGGCGGATCACGCGCGCGCCGATACGGGTGACCGGGTTCACCGCTCCGCGCCTCCGGCGGCGGCCGCGGGAGCCACGGCGTGCAGGTCGGGCCAGCCGGGCCCGGGAAAAGCGGGCAGCTCGAGACCGCTGTCGGGGCCGCTGCGGAAGCGCAGCAGTCCGAACAGCAAGGACGTGTGCACCGTGCCGTCGGGTTCGGTCCACTGGCCGGCGAGGCCGGCCACCGACCAGCGCTTGTGGCCGCCGGCTTTGGCCTGGTGGTAGAGGTTGAGGAACGCGCGCCGTTCGCGCGCGCCTTGCGGCGCGGCGCTGCCGGCCCAGACTTCGAACGCGAAGCCGAGGTTGCGCGACAGCACGCGCGAGTCGAGGAGCGGCTCGATGCCGGGTGCGGGCGCCGAGAACCATTCGCTGCCGTCGCTCGAACGCTCGGTCTTGGCGAGCGGCCAGAAGCGTTCCTTGGTCTCGGTGCGGCCGTCGTCGCGCACCGTGCGCGAAGAGAAGTAGAAAGGCAGCGCATAGAACGACTCGCGGCGCATGTCGTTGAACTCGTCGCTGCGGTTCCAGAACAGCGGCCACATCCAGCTGCTGTACTCGGTCTGGGCGTCTTCGTAGCGGATCCAGAACGGGAACACGCGGCTGACGCGACGGTCGACTTCGCGGCCGCCGCGCTCGAAGCGCAAGATCGGCCAGACCTGCCACGAGCGGTAGTCGGTGGACGGACGGTCGGCCCAGCCGAACACGGGCCAGAGCACGGTGGTGGCGGTGTAGTCGTCCTGCACGATGCGGCCGCCGAGCGGCAGGACCAGCCACCCGGTCCGCGGGTGCTTCTTGTCGAGGTCCGTCACGCTGAAGGTCGCGAGCGGCCAGAGGAAGTACGAAGCCTTGTAGCGGCCGGGGACCTCGGTCTGTCCGTACAGCGGGAACACCCGCCAGCCGGTCTCGCTGCCGGTCGTCCAGCCGAAGATCGGCCACAGCACGTGCCGGCTGCGGCGGCCGTCCTTGCGGTTCTCCATCCACAGCGGGAAGAACAAGAAGCGCACTTCGTCGTAGGTGAGGAAGTTCTTGAGCGTGCCGAAGAAGGGGAAGAAGGCGAAGTAGTCCTCTTTTCCGTCGCTGCTCGAGCCGCCCCAGAACAGCGGCGGCAGCACGAACCAGTCGAGGTCTTCGACCCCGTCGGGGCGGACTTCGGCTTCGCGCCAGAACAGCGGGAACAGCCGCGCCATGGTGCGCGGCCGCCCGGGGTCGTGTTCGTAGCGGCCGAGCGGATAGAGGAAGTCGGCGGTGATGCCGCCATCGGCGCGGCGCTCGTGCCAGACGAGGGGGCTCAGCGCCCAGGTGGTTGCGCCGCCCTGCTCGCCGTAGCGCAGCGCGCCGCCGGCGAGTTCCGCGTGGTCGTAGCCGGGCACGGTGTGGCGCGAGAAGAGCGGCGCCAGGTGGATTTCGGCGTCCGGCGCCGCGCATCCGGCCAGCAAGCTCGCGCTCGCCGCCACGATGGCCGTGCGCGCTCCGCGGAGGCATGCGTGCACGGCTCTCGCCGCGCGATCGCGCCGTCGCAGTCCACCGGCCGAGGAACCCGGGCGCATGCAGCGCGCAGTATAGGCCGCGTGCCGCGCGCCGCGCGCGCTCCGGGCCGCTAGACTCTGCGGCCCCATGATAGAGAAGGTCGACGTGCTCTCTGGGGTCCAGCCGACCGGCCAGGCCCATGTCGGGAACTGGCTCGGCGCTTTCCAGAATTGGGTCACGATGCAGGAAGCAGGAAATTGCTTCTACTGCATCGTCGACCTCCACGCGCTGACCTCGACGCCCAATCCCCCGGCGCTGCGGGCCGCCAGCCTGGAGATGGCGCGGGTGTTCCTGGCGATCGGCCTGGATCCCGGCCGCTCGGCGCTGTTCCTGCAGTCCGACGTTCCCAGCCACGCCGAACTCGCCTGGGTCTTCCAGTGCTTGACGCCCATGGGCGACCTGCAGCGGATGACGCAGTTCAAGGACAAGTCGGCCAAGCAGCCCAAGAACATCAACGTGGGCCTGTTCACCTATCCGGTGCTGCAGACGGCCGACATCCTCATCTACAAGGCGGCGTCGGTGCCGGTCGGCGAGGACCAGGTGCAGCACCTCGAACTCGCGCGCGAGATCGCGCGGCGCTTCAACAACCGCTACACGCCGATCTTCCCCGAACCCGAGCCGCGGCTGGCAAAGGCGTCGCGGATCATGGGGCTCGACGCCGTGAACAAGATGTCCAAGAGCCTCGGCAACCACGTGCCGCTGCTCGCGCCGCCCGAAGAGATCCACAAGCGCGTGCGCAAGGCCGTCACGGATCCGCAGCGGGTCCGCCGCGAGGATCCCGGCCGGCCGGAGGTCTGCAACGTCTTTGCGCTGCACGGCCATTTCACGCCCGCCACGGACGTGGCGGGGATCGCCGCCGACTGCCGCAGCGCGGCGCTCGGCTGCGTGGACTGCAAGACGCGGCTCGCCGACAACATGGCGGCGCGCCTCGCCCCGGTGCGCGAACGCGCCGCCGAACTCGAGCGCGACCCCGACCAGGTGAGGGACGTCCTGCGAGCCGGCGCCGCCCGGGCGCGCGTGGTCGCCGACGCGACCATGGCCGAAGTGCGCGATGCGGTCGGCCTCGGTGTCTAGGCCCGGACTGCAGGGTTGGTTCCTCGCGGCCGCGGGCGCGGCCGCGCCGGCCTGCGGTCTGCTGACCGCGACGCCGGACCTGCCGCCGCCCGATGCCGTGGCCGCGGCCAAGCTACGCGATGCCGTGGAATGGACCGAGCTGGCGGAGGTGGTCGACGCCGGGCTCGCCGGCGGCGCCGCGGGGCTGCCCGGCCTGCAGGCTCGCGCTGCGGAGCGTCCCGGCGCGCTGCGTCTGCGGGCCGTGGTGCAGGATCTCGAAGTCGCCGCCGAAGGCTTCGACGCCGTGGCGGAACGCTACCGGCTGCGGCACGCCGCCGCGCCCGGTCCGGTTAACGCCTGGCTTGCGGCGCGGGTGACCGGCGATCGCGATCCCGCCATCGCGCTCCTCGACGCCGCGCTGGCAGCCGATCCCGGCCTGGTGCCGGCTCGCGTGCTGCGGCTGGGTCTCGAGGCCAAGGTCGGCGATGCGAGCGTCCTCGACGACCTGGTGCGGCTGCTGGCCGAGCACCCCGGGTCGGCGGAAGGCTGGCGCCTGCTGCAGAAACTCTCGCCGCTGTACGCGAGGTCCGACCTGGCGCACCGCGCCGCGAGCACCGAGCCCTGGTCGCCGCACGAACCTGTGCGGCGCGCGGTCCTCGCCATGGCCGAGGCGGCCCTCGCCGACGAGCAGCCGCGCCTGGCGTTGCGGCACCTGGACCGCCTGCCGCAGGAGGATCGCGAGGCGCGCCACTTCCGCGCCGCGGCTTGGACGGCGGCCGGCGACTACGAACTCGCCCTCACGCAACTTCGCGAGCTGGTCGCCGACGATCCCGGCGATCCGATGGCGCACTTCAACCTCGGCCTGCTCGCCGTGGACTACCTGCACCGGCCGCAGCTCGCCGCGCGCGAGTTGCGCAACTTCCTCGACCTGGTCGCAGCGGGCGCCGACGTGCCCTTGCAGCGCAAGATCCAGGCGGAACTCTGGTTGTCCCGCATCGAGACCGCTTCCGCCGCGGCTGCAGCGGGGACCGCGGCGGAAATGGACGGACAGCGGCCGTGAAAGCGCTGCTGCAGCGCGTCGACTGGGCGCGGGTCAAGGTCGACGACCGGATCGTCGGCGAGATCGGCTGCGGCCTCCTGGTCCTGCTCGGCTGCGAAAAGGGCGACACGGCCGCGGACGGCGTCCGGCTGGCCGACCGGCTGGCCGGCTACCGGGTCTTCGAAGACGCCGCCGAGCGGACCAACTGCAGCGTCCGCGACGTGGCGGGCGCGGTGCTGGTGGTCAGCCAATTCACTCTGGCCGCCGATACCCGGAAGGGGACTCGGCCGTCCTTCAGCTCGGCGCTGGAACCCGAGAGCGCCCGGGAACGGGTCGCCGAAGTGGTCGCCGCGCTCCGCGAGAGCGGTCTGGAAGTCGCCGAGGGCGAGTTCGGTGCCGCAATGGTCGTGGAACTTGCCAACCGCGGGCCTGCGAGCTATCTGCTGCAAGTGCCCCCGAGCGGCGCTTGACGAATCCGCCCAAATCCCGATACTGCAAGGAGAAAGGTCGGCCAACCCGGTCGCTTTCGCCCCCCTCTTCCGCATGCATCAGCCCGAAGCGAACGAGGCCGGACTGACGGTCACCAAACGTGACCTGGTCCAGCGGATCGCGGACAACACCGGCCAGACCAAGGTCCTCGTACGGGACATCATCCAGCGCTTCCTGGACGAAGTTTCCGACGAGTTGATCAGCGGCAACCGGCTCGAATTCCGCAAGTTCGGCGTATTCGAAGTGCGGTCGCGGCCGGGCCGGACCGCCCAGAACCCCAAGACGCTGGCCAAGGTCAAGGTGCCCGCCAAGCGGGTGGTCAAGTTCAAGGTCGGCAACGTGCTCAAGAAGCGCGTCGAAGACGGACCCGAGCCGGATGTCAAGGCTCGGAGCACGCCGACGAGCGGCGAGAGCTTCGGCAACCCCGCGCCCAGCGGTTACTGAACTCCGGCCAGCGAGGCGGAGCGGGCCAGCGCCTGGTCCAGATCGGCGCGCAGGTCGCCGAAGTCCTCGATGCCGACCGAGAGCCGGACCAGCCCGTCCTCGATGCCGGCGGCGTGGCGCACCGCGGCGGGAATCGAAGCGTGGGTCATGGGCGCGGGCAATTCGACCAGCGATTCGACGCCGCCCAGCGACTCCGCGAGAAGGAAGATCTGGAGAGCCTGGACCAGCGCGCGGCCCTGGGGCTCGCCGCCGGGAACCTCGAAGCAGACCATGCCTCCGAAGGCCGACATCTGCTCGCGCGCCGCGGCGTGGCCCGGGTGGCTCGCGAGTCCGGGGTAGTGGACCTTCTGCACGCCAGGATGAGCTTCGAGGTACTCGGCGAGCCGCTGCGCGTTCTCGCAGTGGCGTTCCATCCGCAAGGACAGGGTGCGCAGGCCGCGCAGCGTGAGGAAGCTGTCGAACGGCGAGTTGCTGGTGCCCGCCGAGTTCTGGTGGAACCAGACTTCTTCCTTCTTCGCCGGATCGCGAATGACCAGGGCGCCGCCGACCACGTCGCTGTGCCCGCCGATGTACTTGGTGGTCGAGTGGACGACGTAGTCGGCGCCGAATTCGAAGGGCCGCTGCAGCGCCGGCGTGGCGAAAGTGTTGTCGACCGCGACCTCCGCGCCGACGCGGCGCGCCGCGGCCGAAGCGGCAGCCAGCGGCGTGATCTGCAGCAAGGGGTTGCTCGGCGTTTCCAGGTATAGCAGCCGGGTGTCCGCCGGCAGCGCGGCGAGCGCGGCGGGATCGCTCGTGTCGACGAAATCGAAGCGCAGGCCGAAGCGCTGCTCGATGCGCGTGAACAGCCGGTGGGTGCCGCCGTACAAATCGGTCCCCGCCACCACGCGGTCGCCGGGCTTCAGCGTGAGCAGGAGCGTGTGGATCGCGGCCATGCCGGACGCGCAGGCGAACGCCGCCGCGCCGCCTTCGAGGTCCGCGAGGGCGTCTTGCAGCGCGAAGCGCGTGGGGTTCTGCGTGCGGGTGTACTCGAAGCCCTCGCGCGGCTCGCCGGGCGCGTCCTGCACGTAGGTGCTGGTCATGTAGATCGGCGGGTTGACCGCGCCGGTGCGGGCTTCGGGCTCCCAGCCGGCGTGGACCGCGCGTGTGGCGAGCTTGCGTTTGGATTTCATCGGTCGTGGGAACGGCTGGCGCTGCTTGCAGCAGGTGCGGGGGAGGCCGGGGCGGAAGAAACCAAGGGGTCGGGGGAAGCCGGGGCGGGGGAAGCCAGCCGGCCCAGGGATTGGAACACTTCGCTGCGCTGCAGGCCCGCCCAGGCCCCGGAGGAACGCACCAGCACCGCTTCGTTCGCCGCCAGGGCGTGCAGGGTCTCGGCGAGCGGGACGCCGGCCTCCAGACACGGCGGCGGCGGCGCCAGGCATGCGGAGACCGGGAAGTCTTCGAGGCGGGCCCCGGCCGCGGTGCGCCCGAGGAGCGCGGCTTCGTCCACCACGCCGAGCAGGCTGCCGTCGCCGGCCAGAACCGGCAGCGGCCGGTTGCCGCCGTCGCCGAGAAGCAAGCGCGCGGTTTCCAGGCTGTCGTCGGGGCGCACGAACAGGAACATCCGTCGGCGCAGCAAATCGGCCGCGCACCGTGGAGCGCGCGCTCCGGCGAGCAGGCCGCGGTCGAGCATCCAGTCGTCGTCGTAGAGCTTGCTCAAGTAGCGCTCACCGCCGTCCGGCAACAGCACCACCACCCGCGCCGCGGCCGGCAGGCGCGCTGCGAAGCGCAGCGCCGCGGCCAGCGCGAGGCCCGAACTGCCGCCGACCATCAAGCCGGTCTCGGCTGCCAGCCGGCGCGCGTGCCCAAAGGCCTCGGCGTCGGCGACGATCTCGTAGTGGTCGATGCCGCCGGCATCGAACACGGGCGGAACCTGGTCTCCGCCGGCGCCTTCGACGGCGTGCGGACCGGCGACGCCGGGCAGGCCGCTGCGCCAGAACTCGGCGTACACCGATCCTTGCGGGTCCGCCGCGACGATGCGGATCCGCGGGTCGCGCTCGCGCAAGTAGCGGCCGACGCCGGCGACCGTCCCGCCGGTGCCGCAGCAAGCCACGAAGGCGTCGAGCCGGCCGCCGGTCTGCGCCCAGATCTCGGGCGCCGTGCCGCGGTAGTGCGCGCCGGGATTGTCGGAGTTGCGGAACTGGTCGGCGAGCCACGCGCCGGGGATCGCGGCCGCGGTCCGCCGCGCGCGTTCGACGAAGTGGCCCGGCGAACCGGGCGCCGCGTCGCTTGGGCAGAGCTCGATCTCGGCGCCGCGGGCGCGGAGCTGCCGCACCTTCTCGGCGCTGGTGCGGTCGGGCATGGTCAGGATCACCCGGTAGCCGCGCGCGGCCGCCGCCAGGCACAGGCCGACGCCGGTGTTCCCCGAGGTGTATTCCACCACGGTGCCGCCGCGTAGCAGCTCGCCGCGGGCCTCGGCGCCGAGGATCATGGCCACGCCCACCCGGTCCTTGACGCTGCCGCCGGGATTGGCCGCCTCGACCTTCAACAAGATCTCGCAGCGGACCTCGGGCGCGTACGCTGCGGGCAAGCGCACCAGCGGAGTGTTGCCGACGGCCTCGAGCAAGTTGTCGAGAACGGCGATCGAGGCGGGCGTGGTCGGCAGCTCCATGCGAGCCGCGCGATTCTAGTCTGCAGCCCTTCCGAATCCATGCCTGCCGCCGCAGCGCCGTACGCCGCCGCCTTTCCGCGCGAAGCGCTCGAGATGCTCGAGCTGCCGCAGACGCTGGATTGGCTGGCCGAACACGCGGGGACGCCCATGGGGCGGCGCCTGCTACTGGCCGCGCGTCCCGGGTTGTCGCGGACCGACCTCGTGGGCCGGGAAGAGCGCGGCCGCGAGGCCTTGCAGCTCGTGGCGGCGGCCGCTGCTCCAACGGTGCGACGCTGCCCCGACCTCGAGGAACTCGCCGAACGCTGCCAGCGCCGGGTGCTGGACGCCAGCGAGCTACTGGAGCTGGCAGACGGCCTGGACGTGGCCCAGGGACTCCGCCGCTGGGCCGCGCGCGCCGCGGCCCCGAAGCTCGCGGCCATGGCGGCGCAGCTCCCCGACCTGAGCGGCCTGCGCGCCGAAATCCGTCGCGTGGTCGACGAACGCGGGCGGGTGCACGACGACGCCGATCCCGGTCTGGCCCAGGCGCGCACCAAGATCCAGGAGCTGCTGCGCCGCCGCGAGCGCGTGCTCGAGGTCGCGATCGAATCCTGGAGCAAGCGCGGCATCCTGCAGCAGCGCCGCCCGGTCATCCGCGGCGAGCGGCCGACGCTGGCCGTGCGCGCGGTGCACCAAGGGCGCGCCCGCGGCCTGCTGCACGACCGCTCGCAGAGCGGCGACACGGTGTTCATCGAACCCGAGGACTCGGTCTCGATCTCCAACGACCTGACCCGCGAGCGCAGCCGCGAGCAGCAGATCGTCCACCGGGTCCTCGCCGAGACCAGCCGCAAGGTCGCGGGCGAGAAAACCGCCTTGCTCGAAGCCGGCGAGCGCATCGCCGACCTCGACCTGGCGCTCGCCTGTGCCGCCTGGGCGCACGCCAACGACGGCCGCTGGGCCGAACTCGCCGAATCGGGCATCGACCTGCGCGACGCGCGCCACCCGCTGCTCGAGCGCACCCACGGCCGCGCCGGCGTGGTGCCGCTCACTCTCGAACTCGGCCACGACTGGGACTTGCTGGTCGTCACCGGGCCCAACACCGGCGGCAAGACCGTGGCGCTCAAGACGCTCGGCCTGCTCGCCGCTCTCGCCGGCGCCGGCCTGCCCGGGACTTTCGCGGAAGGCACGCGGATCGCCCATCTGCCCGGGATCGAGAGCGACATCGGCGACCCGCAGTCGATCGAAGGCAGCTTGTCGACGTTTTCCGGCCACTTGTACCGCACGCTCGGCATCCTGGAGCGCGCGCAGGCCGGCTGCCTGGTGCTGCTCGACGAAGTCGGCACGGGCACCGACCCCGAAGAGGGCGCCGCGCTCGGCCAGTCGATCCTCGAAGCGCTGCTAGCCCGCGGCGCGCTCGTCGTCGCCACCACGCACCTCGGCTCGCTCAAGCTGTTCTCGCTCGACGTCGACCGGGCGGAAAACGCGTCGATGGAGTTCGATCCGGTGTCGCTCGAACCGCGCTACCGCCTGCTGGTGGGGGTTCCCGGCGCCAGCCACGCGCTCGAAGTCGCGCAACGGCTCGGCTTGCCGGCCGACCTGCTCGAACGCGCGCGGGCGCTGTCGCCGCGCGGCGGCGGCACCGAGCGGCTGATCGCGGACGTCGCGCGTGTGCGGCGCGACGCCGAGCTGATCCGCGAACGGGCGCGCCAGAGCGAAGCCGAAGCGCGCGGCGCGCAGGACCGCATGGAAGCCGCCGAGCGTGAGACCGAGGCGTCGCGGGAATTGCGCCTCGCCGAAGCGGAAATGGCGTTCCGCAACCTGCGCGAGGAACTCGCGGAACTGCACGTCCGCCTGGGCGGCAAGCTGCGCGGCCGCTTGCGCGGCACGGATCTGGTGATCCTGGAGCGGCTCCTGGCCGAAGCGGCGGCCTGCATGCGCGAGAGCGGCCTGGCGGAACGCTGGGAAGCCTTCCTCCGCGACGTCCGCAAGGGTTCGGTCGTGTACGTGCCTTCGCTCCGCGAACGGCTGCAAGTGCTCAAGGTCGACCGCAAGCGCGAACGGGTCAAGCTGCGGCGCGGCGCACTCGACGTGGAATTGCCGCTGCACCGGCTGAGCTGGGTCGAACCGCCGCCGAGCGAGGACCCCGCATGAGCCGGGCAAACGGTCCGGTGCGGCGGCCCGGAGGCCGGCGATGAAGGCCCTGGTCACCGGCGGCTGCGGCTTCCTCGGCTCGCACGTCGCCGAAGCATTTCTGCGCGAGGGCTTCGAGGTCGTCGCCTACGACAATCTCACCAAGCACGAGCTCGAGCGCACCGGCTACGCCACCGAGGCCGCGCGCGCACACTTGCGCGAGCGGCTGGAGGGCCTGGGCGTGACCGTGCAGGTCGCCGACGTGCGCGACGCTTCCGCGCTGCTCGACGCGGCGAGCGGCTGCGATATCCTCGCCCACACCGCCGCCCAGCCGGCGATGACCATCGGCTGGGAACAGCCGGGTCTCGACTTCGAAACCAATCTCGCCGGCACCCGCAACGTCCTCGAGGCCGCGCGCCGGCACGGACTGCCGGTCGCGGCCTGCTCCACCGTGCACGTCTACGGCCCGGGGCTCAACGACGACCTGCACGAGACGCCGACGCGCTGCGCGCGGCGGCCGCCGATGGTGCGCGAGGACGAACCGCTCCTGCGCACCGGCGCCAACGGCCGGCTCACGCCGTTGCACGCTTCCAAGGCCGGCGCCGAGCACTACGTGCGTGTGTACGCCGACCAGTACGGCGTGCGGGCGGCGAGTTTCCGCCTGACCGGCCTCTACGGTCCGCGCCAGTTCGGCGGCGAGGACCACGGCTGGGTCGCCAATTTCGCGATCCGCGCGCTGCTCGGCCGGCCGCTGACGATCTTCGGCGACGGCCGCCAGACGCGCGACGTTCTCTACGCCGACGACGCCGCGGCCGCATTCGTCGCCTGGCAGCGGCAGCCGCAGGCCGGCGCCTTCAACGTCTGCGGCGGGCCCGAGCGCGAACTGTCGCTGCTCGAGTGCATCGACTTGCTCGCCACGCTGCTCGGCACGCGGCCGCAAGTGGCCTTCGAGCCCGCGCGGCCCGGCGATCTGCGCTGGTTCTGCGGCGATTCCGCCCGCGCCCGCGCGGCGTTCGGGTGGGAGCCGCGCGTGCTGCCGGCCGAGGGCGTCCGGCGCCTGCTCGGCTGGGCGGCGGAGCACCGCGCCTTGTTCGCCGGTTCGGAGCCGGGCGCATGAAGGCGCTGGTGCTGGCGGGCGGCCGCGGCCGCCGCGTCGACGACCGCGCCGACGCCGGCAACAAGTGCCTGCTTGAGCTGCGCGGCCGGCCGCTGGTCGAATACAGCCTCGCCAACGCGGTCGCTGCCGGCGCTTCCTCCGTGGTGGTGGTGGTGGGCTTCCGCGCCGAAGAAGTCCGTGCGCGCTGCGGCACGGACTGGCGCGGGGTGCCGCTGCAGTACGTGCACCAGGACCGGCCGCACGGCCTGGTCCACGCCATGACCTGCGCGCAATCGGCGCTCGGCGCGGGCGACTTCATGCTGTTCCTCGCCGACGAGGTGCTGCTCGCTCCGCGTCACGAGGAAATGCTCCGTTTCCACCGCGAACACGGTCTGTACGCGACCTGCGGCGTGGTGCGGGCGGCCGATCCGGACGCCGTGCGCAAGACCTACGCGCTGATCTGCGAGCCGGACAGCGGCAGGATCCATCGCTTGATCGAAAAACCGCGGCAGCCGCGCGACACGCGCATGGGCACGGGCAATTGCATTCTGCCGAGCGCGCTCTTCGATTTCGTGGAGCGCACCCCCGTGCACCCCGAACGCGGCGAGAAGGAGCTGCCCGACTTGATCCAGTGCGCGATCGACGCGGGGCACGACGTGCGCTGCTTCGACATCGGCGCGGGCTACGTGAACGTCAACACCGCCGCCGACCTCGCCGCTGCGGAGGCGCGCCTGGGGGGCGCCGGCGGATGACGGACGCCATGCCGCGCGGGGGCGCCGGGGCGCGGGTCCTGGTGCTCATTCCCGCACACCAGGAAGCCGCGAACATCGCCGCGGTCGCCGCCGGCGCGCTCCGGCACGCGCCGGTGCTGGTGGTCGACGACGCATCCGGAGACGGCACCGCCGAAGCGGCCGCCGCGGTGGCGGGGGTGCAGGTCCTCCGGCACGCGACCAACACGCACATCGCGCGCGCGGTGCTCGACGGAATGGCCTGGGCGCTCGAGAACCGCTTCGCGGCGGTCGTGACCATGGACGCCGGCTTCTCGCACGACCCGGAGGAACTGCCGGCGTTTCTCTGGGCGCCCGCCGCCGATCTGGTGCTCGGCGTGCGCAGGGCGGACCGCCTTTCCGGGGTGCCCTGGCACCGCCGGAGCTTGAGCCGCGCCGGCACGGCCTTGCTCAACCGCGCGCTCGACGGCCGCGGCCGCGACGGCCCCGCGCGGCTCGCCGACTGCACTTCGGGCTACCGGCGCTATTCGCGGCGCGCAATGGAACTGCTGCTCGCGGACCCGCCGCCGAGCCGCGCCCACGGCTTCCTGCTCGAGAGCCTGGCTGCGGTCGACCGCGCCGGCATGGCGATCCGCGAGGTTCCGATCCGCTACGCGTTCACGGGTTCCTCGCTCGACTTCGCGGCGGTCGGCGACGCGCTGCGCGCCTGGTGGCGCCTGTGGCGCTCGCGCGGTCAGCCGCTCTTCCGCCGGTAGACGAAGAGCCGCCGCGAAGCGCCGCCGGCGAAGGTCGGGGCCGGCTCCGGGAGGTTCTGGAGCTCGGAAACCAGCTCGTACTCGAGGCGGAACAGCGCGTGGTTCGCCACCAGCTGGTTCACGGGGTGGGTGAAGGACACGCTCCAAGGTCGGCCACGATCGTCGGTGACCGACTCGGTGCTCGCCGGCCAGGGTCCGCGGCCGAATTCCGGATGCGCGCGCTGCACCAGGATCCACTTCGGCTTGCGGGTGCGCACGACCCAGTCGATGTCGGCCTTCTGCCAGTGATCGTCGGCGTGGCCGAGCTGGGGCAAGGCGCGCCGGCCAGCGGCGGCAAGGTGGGGTTCGCACGCGCCGGAGAGGTCGAGCACCGGGTTGTCGATCATCACCCACGGCATGACGCCGTCGAGCGCGAACGCGATGACTTCGCCCGGCGGAATGACGCCTTTCAGCTGCTCGTAGGTGTGGAACGACGACGCGCGCGCGACGCGGCCCACGTCGAGGCGTTCCTTCCAGTCCTGGTCGACTTGCAGGAGGTTGACGCCGCCGACCACCATGGTGACGACGACGAGGATGCGCAGCACTTGCGGCGCGGGCATGCCGGGGCCGCGCGAACGCGGATAGGTCGACACGCGGAACACCGCCGCGGCGATGCACGCCACGGCGAGGCCGTGCACCGGCAGGAGCAGCCGCCACATGGGGGACTCGTCGCCGCCGAGCCGCAAGGACCAGGCCATGCCGGCCGCCGCCAGCAGGACCGCGAGCCAGAAGCCGGACTGCTTGGCGAGGCGCGGGAGCGCCGCCACGACCAGCAGCAGGCCCCAGCCGAACAGGAACACCTGCTGCGCCAGGAACGGCCGCAGGTAGCGGTCCCAGCCGTGGCCGATCTGGCCGAGCGCGAAGTCGCCGAACAGCGGTCCTTGGCCCGCGAAGCGCATGGTCTGCACCTGCGCGACGAACGAGCCGTAGTAATTCGCGCGCAACAGGAGCAGCAGACCGCCTGCCAGCGCCCAGGCCGCCAGACGGATGAGGTGCTGGTACTTGAGGCTCCAGGTCTTGTCGAAGAACACCAGGTGCAAGCCGGCGTGCACGAAGAACAGCGCGCCGATCCAGACGCCCTCGGGACGGGCGAGGGCGAGCAGGACGAGCCAGATCGCCGACCACCACGGCCGGAATTGCGCGTCTTGGAGTTCGCACAGGTAGGCGGCTGCGGCGGCGAACAGCAGACAGAGAAAGAGGCCGGTCTCCAGGCCGCTGGAGGCGGCGAGCGCATAGGCCGGCGAGACCACCAGCAGCGCCGGGGCGAGCACCGCGGCGAAAGGCCGCGCGCCGAAGAAGCGCGCGATCCGCCAGAGCGGGACCAGAGCGAGAGCGGCGAACAGCATCCCCAGCCAGCGTGCCGCTTCGGGAATCGCGAGTCCGGTCTTGCCGATCAGGCCGAGCAGCAAGGCCCAGAGCGTGCTGGAATGCCCTTCGACGTGTTCGCCGGCGTTGAACACCAGGCCGGCACCGCGCGCGAAGTTCTCGGCGTACCGGAAGTAGAGATAGGCCTCTTCCTGGACCACGTCGAGGTAGCGCACCGCGTGCAGGACCAGGCCGACCATGCACGCCGCGACCAGCCAGCGCGCCGGACCGTCGGACGTCGGGTCGACGGCGGCGGGCACCGGTTCCGCGTAATTCTTGACAGGCATTCTTCGAGAACGGTGCGCTGCCGGTGTTCGTGCTTGCCGCGCGCCGAGGTAGCCTAGCCGCCACCGGCGGGCGATCCCAGCCAGGGCAACGGCCGCCGGAAGCCATGTCTCCGGCCGTCCTCGTTCTCGACAACGACCGCGCGCTGCGCGATCTGCTGGTCCTCGCCGTCGGCCGCGCCGGCGTGCCCGTGTGCGCCGCAGCCGACGCCGAGGAAGCCGAGCGCGTGTTGCGCGCCGGCGGGATCGGTTTGCTCCTGCTCGACCTGCACCTGGGCGGCGGCCGCTCCGGCCACCAGCTCGCGCGTGCCTGGGAGCAGGCCGGCCTGCTGCCGCAATTCCTGGTGGTGACCGGCACTCCCGAAGATCCGGCGCTCGCCGAGCTCGACCGGATGCCCGGGTTCCGGGGCGTCATCGCCAAGCCTTTCAGCGTGCTGGAACTCGCCGAGCGGGCCCGCGCGCTGCTCTTGCCCGCCGCCGCGGACCGCCCTGCCGGGCGGGAGATGGGCGCGAGCGAAACGAACGCAGGAGCGGACGCAGGAGCGCCCTGGTGAGCCACGGCCGGAGCCCGGAGAGCATCGGTCTGCGCTGGAGCACCGCGGGGGAGTCGCACGGCCCGTGCCTGATCGCCCTGCTCGAGGGACTGCCGGCCGCGCTGCCGCTCGATTTCGAGCGGATCCAGGCCGGGATGATGCGTCGCTGGGCCGCGTACGGGCGCGGGCCGCGCGCCAAGTTCGAGAAGGATCCGCTGACGATCCTGTCCGGCGTGAAGCACGGCGTGACGCTCGGCACGCCGCTCGCCATGCAGGTCGGCAACGGCGACACGCGCATCAACGACCTGCCCAATCTCGCCGCACCGCGCCCGGGGCACGCCGACCTGCCGGGGGTCCTGCGCTCCCGCTCGCGCGACATCCGGGCGGTGCTCGAACGCGCCAGCGCCCGCGAAACCGCCGCGCGGGCCGCGCTCGGGGAGGTCGCGCGCCAGTACCTGGCGGTGTTCGGAATCGAGGTGCACGCCTACGTCACGGAAATCGGCGGGGTGGCGGCCGCCCCCGTTCCCGAGGACCTCCAAGCCTTGCGCGCGGGACGCGACCGCAGCGCGTTCTTCGCGTTCGACACCTCGTGCGATGAAGCCTGGCGGGAACGCATCGAAGCCGCGCGGGAAGCGGGGGACTCGCTGGGCGGGGTCTTCGAAGTCCAGGCCTGGGGCTGCCCGCCGGGCCTCGGCGGCCTCGCCCAGCCGGTCGACCGGCTCGATGCGCGGCTGATGGCGGCGCTGGCGTCGATTCCGGCGATCAAGGGCGTCGAAATCGGCCTCGGTTTCGCCGGATCCGGGGTCCCGGGCAGCCGTTATCACGACGAGATCCACCTCGCACCCGGCGGCTGGGCCGGGCTGCAGCGGGCCTCCAACCATGCCGGCGGGATCGAAGGCGGCTACACCACCGGGGCGCCGGTCCGCCTGCGGGCCGTGATGAAACCCATCCCGACCTTGAGGAAGGGCGCGGCCTCGGTCGATCTGGCGGCAATGCGGGAATCGCGGGCCACTTACGAGCGCAGCGACGTCTGCACCGTCTCGGCGGCCTCGGTGGTGGGCGAGGCGGTGGTGGCGCTCGAATTGGCCTCCGCCCTGCGCGCCCGGCTGGGCGGCGTGACCCTCGAAGAAGGGTGGGCCGTCTGGGCCCGTCTGGGTCGCGAGGAAAACCCTGCCGACTGGCCCGAGGACCTCGCTGGAAGGGGGGGTGCGCCGCCCGCCGGAGCGGTCTAGGATGCGGTCGAACCGGCCTCCCGGGGAAGCGGCACGATTTTCGTAGATGCTTCCGTTGACGGCGGAAACGACCGCCGTAAGATGTTGGGCCCTTTCGGCCGCCGGGTGCTTGGCTAGCGTAGCTCAGTTGGAAGAGCTTCCGCCTTGTAAGCGGACGGTCGAGGGTTCGAGTCCCTCCGCTAGCTCCCGTTCTGCGGGGGAGCTGCGTCCGTTGCCACCGTCCTGAAGGCCACTGGAATGGTCTTGCGGCCACGGTTCGAACGGAGAAGATCCCGCACGTTCTTTGTTCAACTCGGAAGCCTCGATTCCGTCGGGCCGGCATGGCCCGACCGGGGAGATACCGAAGCGGCCAAACGGGACAGACTGTAAATCTGTTGGATTATTCCTTCGGAGGTTCGAATCCTCCCGCCCCCATTCCCGTCGATAACGGCGTGATCCGCCTCGGTGACCCTTGCCGCACCCCGAGCGACATTGGCCTGCGCCGATGGCGACGGCGCCGTCGCTCTCGACGGTGACCCGGCAAGACGTCGATGCGTGTCCGTCGAGCCGCGACGACGGCCCCCCGACGAGATTGCGCATTTTCACCATCCCATTCTTTCGGCATGGGTCGCCCCGTCTTGTCAGACATCCAACAACGACGATGGGGAACCCGATGCGGCAAAAACACGTGAATCGT
>DASWJW010000231.1:0-29678 GCA_036396955.1 Planctomycetota bacterium | reverse complement strand
CGACGGCGCCGTGCTGCGCCGGCGCCGCGCCGGTGAGCATGGAGGCCTGGACCGTGCACGTGACCGCCGGCAGGTCGGGCTGCAGCGGCAGGCAGGTGTTCTCGCGCGCGAAGGCCTCGAGCCGCGGCATGGCGCCGCTCTGCAGCAGCCGCGTGGTGAGACCCACCACGTCGAGGACCAGATAGCGGCGCATGGACGCGCAGAGCCTAGCAGCGTGCTAGCAGGGGACGACGGCGCCTTGCGCGAGCATCAGCAGTTCGAGGTGGGGCACGGCGTCCAAGGCGAGAGCTTCCTTCACGGCGGCTCCGTAGACCTGCATCTGCGGCGCGTACCGCTCCATCGCGGCGGCGGGCGTCAGGCCGTGGTCGGTCTTGAAATCGATCACCGTCCAAGTTCCGTCGGCCTCCGACACCAGCAGGTCGATCGCGCCCGACCAGGTCACGCCGCCGGCATCGCGCATCGTCATGGGAAGCTCGCGGTAATGGGGGCGCGCGGCGATCGCGGCAAGGCGCGCGGCGGCTGCGGATCCAGGCAAGCCTTCCAGCAAGGCGGCGGCGTGCTCCGCGAGGGTCGCGGCTTCGAGGCCGGCGTCGGCCGCGTGCCGCGGCGCGAGTTCGCTCACGCGTGCCGCCAGGCCGTGGAGGTCGTCGAGCGCGACCGTTTCGAGCGCGGCGTGGACCAGGGTTCCGGCCGCGAGCGCGGTCGTGCGATCGGCACCGCGGCCTTGGGCGCCGCCGCTGTGGAGCGCGGCCGAGGAAGGCGTGGCGTGCAGGAGGGGAGCGGCGACGGATTCGGCCCAGGCGACGACGGCGGCGGCCGCGGTGGCCGGGTCGACCGGCAATTCGGCGGCTGCGCGCCCGATCTCCGGCTCTTGCTCGACCAGGACGAATTCCACCGCCGGATGCACCGGCGGTTCCGTTCCGGCCACGTAGTTCCAAGCCGCGAGCGCCTCGAGCCAGGGATTGTCCGGTCGCTTGCCGCGCAACGCCGGGTTGCCGTGCAGCACCACCAGCCGCTCCTTGGCGCGCGTGGCGGCCACGTAGAGCAAACGGATCTTCTCGGCGCGCTCGCGGCCGGCTTCGGCTTCGCGCGAATTCGAATAGAGCGGGCTTTCGTCGCGCTCGCCCTTCGATTCGTCCTTGCCGCCGGTGAAGTGGATCGCCAGCCGCCCGCCTTCCTGCACGCGCAAGTCGAGGCCCGAGGGACTGCGCAGTTCGCAGCCTTCCAATCCGGCCAGGAACACCCGCGGTCGTTCCAGCCCCTTGGCCTTGTGGATGGTCAGGATCGCCACGGCATCTCCGCTCTCCTCGGCGACCGAGGTCTCCGCGGCGCGCCCCTGGAACAAGCGCTCGGCGAGTTCGTGAGCCGCCTCCTCGAGCAGGAAGCCGTGCGCGCGCACCTGTTCGGCGACCGTTTCGGCGGCGGTGAGCAGGTTTGCGGCGGCCTGCGCGCCGAGACCGCGCAAGCTCCACGCGGCAAGCAGGCCGCTCTCTTCGAGCAAGCGGAGCGGCAGCTCGTCTTCGACGACGGCGGCGAGGTCCTGCTGCCATCGCGCGAGGCGCGCAAGTGCGCGCCGCGCGGCAGGACACGCCGCGGCCGCCGGCGGCGGCGTGCCGAAACGGGCGTCGGGGCCGATCGCCACACGGTACTCAAGGAGCTCGGCGTCGGGCACGGCGCCGAGCGGGCCGCGCATGAAGGCCAGCACTGCAGCCGCGTGGTCCCGGCCGCGTTCCGGTCCCAGCCAGGCGGTGAGCATGGCGGCGAAGTCGGCGACTTCCTGGCGCTTGTAGAAGGCCTTGCCGCCGTCGGAGACGAACGGGATGCCGGCGCGCTGTAGCGCGCGCTGATGGAAGGACAACCCGGTCGTCTTGGGCAGCAGCAACATGCAGTCGCGCCACGCCGCGCCCTCGGCCTTCGCACGCTGCAATTCCTGCACCAGCACTGCGGCTTCGGCCTGGCGGCCGGCGTCGCGGCCGACGCCGCAGCGCACCTCGACCAGCCGCACACCGGCGGGCGTGCCGGCGGCGTCCAGATTCCCGGTGCTGGGGAGCAGGTCGACGTATTCCGGCTGCAGTCCGGGCACCGCCGTCATGGTCGGCGCGAGCATGGCGTTGACCGCCGTGAGCACACCGCTGCGGCTGCGGAAGTTGACCGTGAGAGCGAGCAGGCGCCGGTCCTCGTGGAACGGCCGGGAAAAATCCTCGTAGGCGGCGAGGTCCGCGCCGCGGAAGCGGTAGATCGACTGTTTGGGATCACCCACGCCGAACAGGCGCGGGCGCGGTCCGGCTGCGGGCTCGGAAGTCAGGAGGCGCAAGATCGCGTACTGCTCGGGATCGGTGTCCTGCAGCTCGTCGACCAGCAAGTGGTCCCAGCGCGCGCGTTCGCGGTCGCGGACGTCGGCGTCGGATTCGAGCAGCTCGCGAACTCGGCGCACCAGGTCGTCGAACGAGGCGAGGCCGGCGGCGTGGTGGCGCTCGCGCAGGGCCGCCACGCCGGCGTGGGCGAAGGCCGTGAGCGCATCCCATTCGTCCGCGCTGGCCGCGGGCGCGGCGAAGGCGGGCGCGCGCAGGGCTGCGACGAGCAGTTCGAGCAGCTGCTCGCCGTTGCGGTGGGCGAGCAGGGCGCGGGCTTCGGCGGAGAGTCCGTCCAGCGCTTCACCGAGGATTTCCGGGCCCTGGTGGAGGACCAGCAAGTCCATGCCGTCGCCTTCGTCCTCGCGGAAGCCCGGCGCCAGCCCCGACTGCAGCGGCAGCCGCCGCAAGATGCCGCTGCAGAAACCGTGCAAGGTGGTGATCTGCGCTTCGTCGAGCTGTTCGAGGACATGCGCGGCGCGTGCGCCGGCGGTCGTGCGTTCCGCGGCGCCCGATCGCTCCCACAGGCGGCCCGCGGCGGTTCCGGCAGAGGCCTGCTCGGCGCCGGCGGCGAGCGCGCACACGTGGTGCAGCTCTTCGGCGAGCCGGTCCTGCATCTCGGCGGCGGCCTTGCGGGTGAACGTGATCGCAGCGGTTCTCGCGAGCGGCTGCCCGCGCAGCAGGAGCAGCACCAGCAGCCGCTCCACCAGCAACGAAGTCTTGCCCGAACCCGCGCCGGCCTCGACCAGCAGGTCGTGGTCGAATTCCTCAACCGCGCGCAGGCGGTCGGCGTGGTCGGCGGGTCGCGAATTCATGGGAGCGCGGCCTCCTCGGCCTGCTCGCCGGCTTGGTAGGCGCGGACGTCCGCGAGCATGAGCCGGCCGTCGCTGCAGTCCTTCTTCCTGCCGCTGGTCTTCTGGTGGAGCGCGAGCAGGTCCTGCCAGGGCTCGAACGCGGCGATCCGGTCGAGCGTGGGGTCGTGGCCGATGCGCTGGGTGGCGAACCATCCGTCCCACTTGGGGCCGTGTTCGCTGCGGTCGCCGGGCTTTCGCGTGGCGCAGAAATGCCCGCGCCGGCAGTGCGTGAACAACACGGCCACGGTTTCGAGGAGGCCTTCGCGCGCGGCCGCCCATTGGTCCGGGCGCAGCGCGGAAGCCCACTTGCCGACGCTGGCGGACTCGGTGTAGTCGAAATCGGGATTCACGCCGATCGCCTCCGCCGCGTTCAAGCCCATGCCCGCGGCTTCGGCGACCAGCAGGTACAGCGCCAGCTGCGCGCGTTCGCCCTGCAACAGCGGCGTGAGCTTGCTGGCGTCGGCGCTCTTGCCGGTCTTCCAGTCGGTGACCCGGCCTTCGCCCGAGCCGTCGCGGAGGATGCGGTCGGCCTTGCCCGCGAACGGGGCCCGCATTCCGGACAGTTCGAGTTCGGCGGCGAGCTCGCGCTCAGTCTCGAGCGTGTCCAGGCGCATCGGCGCGTGGCCGACGCTCCGGTCCTTGAGGCCGCCGACGACCCGGGCGTGGTCCCATCCGACGAAGGCCTGCAAGAAACCGCGCCAGCGCGTGCATTCCCGTTCGAGGTAGCGCGCGGCCTCGCGCTCGTCGGTTCGCTGCGCGCGGGCGAACAGCGGCGCGACGAAATCCTCGAACGCGGCGGCCGTCGCGGCGAGCAGAGGTCTCGGGTCCGCGCCGGCCGCCGAGTTCCAGGCGGTCTCGAGCACGGCGTGGACCGCGGTGCCCAGATCGAGTGCGGGCGGTCCCGGCAGCCGCCTGGTTTCGCGCGGCGGGACGGCCAGCAACTTCTCGAAGAAGTAGCCGAGCGGGCCACGGCCGTAGGCCTCGAGGCGCGTCGGACCAACCGGCTCGCGCAGCAGGGCGAAGTCTTCGCGCGGCGGCACCACCCCGTCGAAGCGCATGGCGCCGGGTTCGCGCGCGTCGACCACGCCGATCCAGCCGGGCGCCGGACCGAGCCGCGCGGCGACCAGCTCTTGGCGGTCGGCGAGTTGCTGCGCGCGGGCGGCGGCCGGTCCGCCCACCGCCAGGGCCGCGGCGGCCGTGCCGGGGTCGGCGCAGCCTTCGCCGACGTGACGCGCCGCCTTGGCGAGCGGATCGGCCGACGCGATGCTCGGCTTGCCGAGGTCCGCCGCCGCGCCCAAGTGGCGGCGCAACGCGTCCAGCGCCGTCGAGGCCGCGACGCGGCTGCCGGCCTGGTCGGCGTGCTGGCGCAGCACCAGCAGTCCGTCTTCGGCGGTGCGCAGCGCGAGTTGCAGCAGCAAGTGCTCGTCGGCGCGCGCGGCCGCGCGGTCGGGGAGCTCGGTGGCGGTGCAGCCGAGCGCTTGGAGCTGCGCGCGCCGCGTCTCGTCGAGCCAGGGATCCTCGCGCGGCGGCAGCGGCCATCCGCCTTGGTGGAAGCCCAGCAGGACGGTGCGCGCGAAGCGCAGGCCGCGCGCCTGCTGCGCGTCGAGGACGGCCAGCCCGTTGCCGCCGCCGATCGGCAGCGACTGCGCATCGAGCGCTTGGGCGAGCAGCACGGGGAATTCGGGATCGCCGGGGCGCCGAACGAGCATCGCTTGCCGGGCGGCAGCCCACGCCTTGCGCAGCGCTCCGGCGACGACTTCGTCGCTGCCGCAGGAGTCGAGCGCCTGGCCGAAGGCGTCGTCGGCGGCGACGCGGCGGCCCAAGGCGCGGCGCAAGCCCGCGGCGGCGGGGTGGCGTGCCAATGGACTGCCCACGCTGGCGTCCAACACGCTCTCCATGCCGAGCCGCGCCGCTGTGGGGCGCAGCCACGGCGCGTAAGGCTCGAGCGTGCGCGCCACGATGCCGATGCGCGCCAGCGGAAGGCCTTCCCGGTGCCACCGGCGTGCTTGCCGGAAGGCTTCTTCGAGTTCTCCGGCCGGCCCGCGCCGCGCCAGGTGGGCGAGGAGCGCGGACGGAACAGTGGCCGCGCCAGGCAGGCGCCGGATCGCTTTCGGACCGGCACCGGCCAGCCGGCACAAGTCTCCGAGCATGGCGCCGCTGGCTTCCAGACCGACCGCCGCCTCGGCGCCCGGCGCGTGTGCGAACAACACGACCGGGTGCACGCGAGCCAGGGCCGCCACCATGCGCCGCCAGCGGCCCACCAATTCGCTGAAGCCGAACAACACGACGTGCGGCAGTCCGGGCGCCCCCGCGGCGAGAGCCGATTCGATTCTCGCGGGAAGCGCGTAGTCGTCGTCGAGCTGCGCCGCTTCGACCCGCTCGCGCCAGGCAGCGAAGACCCGCAGGACGAGCGGCGGCGGCGCTGCGGTTTCGACTGCGCGCGCGGCGTCGACGGCGCGCGCGCCGTCGACGCCGCCTTCGCGCAGCGCCCGGAACGCCGGCACCAGGCTGCTCTCGGCGCCGTCGAAGGCGAGCAACCGGGTCTCGCCGCAATCGGCGAGCGCGTGCCGCACGAGCAAACGCTCGGCGACGGACCGCAAGGCCGCGTTCTCCCGCACCGGCAGGCGGGCTGCGATTCGCTGCGCGAAACCCAGCAGTTCCAGGAACTCGACGCCGAGAACGGCGCCGCCAGCCTCGGCCAGCCGCCGCTGCAGCGCCCGGCCGAGCCGCCGGGTGGGGGTGATGATCCACACGGGTGCGAGCGGATCGGAGCCCCGGATCCGGCGCAGTTCCGCAAGAAAGGCCTCCTCGAGGACCTCGGTGCGGGGATGTGTGTGAACCGATAGGGGCATCTCCAGGCACTCTAGCCCGCGCGGGGTGCGCGCGGCCAGCCGTGGCATGCCACTCCGCCGCTTGCGGAAGGGCCGTGGTCGCGGGCGCGTCAGAATGGCCCCGTCGCCTAGACTGGCGGCACCCCGTTCCCGCCCATGAACAAGTCCACTACTGCAATTCTCGCGTTCGCACTCCTCGTCGCGCTGTTCGGCACCATCACGATCCGCTCGCAAGAGCCCGCGGTCGAGAAGGACAACGGCGTCTATCTCGTCCTGCCGCAACGCACCGTCTACTGGGACACCGCCGTGGTCGACGACGATCTGTCGGCCCGCTTGCTCACGGTCCCCGAAGGCCAGCGCTTCGTGCTCACCGATCTGTCGATCTGCAGCCACGAGGAATTCCGCAACCAACACGCCCATCCCAACGACCGTCTGTGGATCGAACACCGCGACGCGCGCGGCCGGCGGCGGCCGGTGATCGACTCGCTGGCCGGCGAGCTCGCGAGCACCACGCTCGCCCCGGGCGGCTTCGGCATCCTGCCGCTGCACTGGGAGAGCGGCATCAACTACGGCCCCGGCGCCGAACTCTGGGTCAACTACCGCTTCGGCACCGACACGCACAAGAACGGCACCTGGGTGCGGCGCGTGCAGTATTCCGGCTACTTCGAAGACCTCGAGCCGCGGCTCCTGCGCGTCGAGAACAAGAACTAGCCGCTTGCCGGGCCGCGGCCGGCCGAGCGTTCAGCGCCGGAGCGGCCGCAGCGCGGCGCGGATACCGGCGATCTTGCGGCCGACCCTTTCGGCGGCTTCTTCGTCCATCAGGGCGATGCCTTCGGCCACGGCGAACCACGCCAGCTCCTTCGATTCGGCAGCGTCGCGCGAGAGCGTTGCCGCCGGGTCGGCGACGATCAAGAAACGGACGTCCAGGTGGTCGTGCGCCGGCATCGCTCCGCGCGCTGGAATCGCGTGGACGTCCAGGTCGAGGATCGTCGGCTGGCCGCCCAGGAACGCGAATTCGGCCAGTCCGCTTTCCTCGCGGACTTCGCGCAGCACCGCGCGCGCCGGATCGCGCTCGCCGTCGTCGTGGCCGCCGAGCTGCAGCCAGCGGTCGAGCTTCCGGTGGTGATGGAGCAGCAGGCGGTCCATTGCCGCGTCGATCACGAACGCGCTCGCCGTGACGTGCCCCGGCAGCGTGTCGCGGTGCCACCACAGCGGCGTGGCCTCGACTTGTACGAGGATGGCGGCACGGTGGCTTTCTTCGACCGGGTCCACGCCGCAGTAGGCGCGGAGTTCGGCGAGCAAGGCGCGCTGGTGCGGATCGAGCGCGGCGGATTCCACGCGCTCAAGCTCCCGCCGCGACGACCACGAGCACGGGCTGCCCTTCTTCGAGATCGTCGCCGTCTCCCACCAGGAACCGCACCGCGACCGCGCGCGCGGGCAGGCCGCCGCCGGGCGCGTACTTGAGCGGATTGAAGGTCTTCATCACTTCGAGCAGACCGAGCGTGCGGCCGGCGGCCACGGTCTGGCCGTCGGCGACGAAAGGCGGCGCTCCAGGTTCCGGGTGGCGCCAGAAGCGGCCGGCTTGCGGAGCCCGCACCACCAGGCCGTCGACCGACTGCGCGCCGTCGGGCGCGGCGCTCGCCGCCGTGGCCATGGCGCCCGCATCGGCCCGCAGGCGCAGCAGCGGGTCGCCGTAAGCCACCGCCTGCCGCCGTGCGGCGGGCGGTTCGTCGACCACGTAGCCGGCGACGCCGTCGGGCACCACCAGCTCGATTGCGCGTTCCAGGACCAGCAGCACCCCGGCCACCGCACCGGCTCGCAGCAAGGTGCCGCGCTCCGGCGCGCGCGCGTACAGGCCGACGCCGGGCGATTCGAGCGTCCAGCCGGCGTCACCGCCGCCGCCGCCGGATGCCCCGGCGGTCGCGCGCGCGCGCAGCGTGAGGCGGTCGCCGCTCATGGTCGTAGGGTAGGGGCGCGTGCGCGCCGGCTCCATCGGCGCGCGTCTTCGCGATGGCTTCCGCGTTCACCCACTGGTACGCCGGCGGAATGGCCGGTCTGGCCATGCTGCCGCGCGCCTTGCCGCGCCGCGGCCGTTGGATCACGCTCGGCATGGCCAGCGCCTGGCTGCCCGACGCCGACGTCCTCGGCTGGAATCTGGGCATTCCCTATCGCAGCCTGCTCGGCCACCGCGGCCTCTCGCACGGGATTCCCTTCGCGCTCGCCTGGGCCGGCCTGTGCGTCGGTCTGCTCACCCGCGGCGCGCGCGGCCGGCCGTGGCGGGCGCACCGCAAGCGCCTCTTCGTCTATCTGTTCCTGTGCACCGCCAGCCACGGCCTGCTCGACGCCATGACCGACGGCGGCGGCGGCATCGCCTTCCTCTCGCCCTTCCTCGAAGATCGCTGGTTCCTGCCCTGGCGCCCGATCCGTGTCAGCCCGCTCGGCATCGGGCGCTTCTTCGGCGAACGCGGCCTGCAGGTGATCCAGACCGAGTTGTTGTGGGTGTGGCTCCCCGTCGCCGGCTTGGCCGCCGCCGTCTTCTTGTGGCGCCGCAGGCCGGCCCGGTAGGCAACGCCTACTCGCCGCCAGCGAGCACCGCGAGGTCGTGCAGGCTCCAGATGCGCGGGTTCTTGACCCGGCGGTAGCCTTGGCCCTGGTAGGCCGATTCGATCAGGCATTCGAGCCAGGGGCGCAATTCGGCGGGGGTGACGATCTCGTCGACGTCGCGCTGGCTGGCGGCGACGTAGGGGTCCATGTCGGCTTCGATACGCGCTTCGACTGCGGCCATGCCTTTTTCGATGGCGGCGCGCTCCGCGGGGTCGGCGCTGGCGATTTCGAAATCGTCGTCGAGCTTGGGGTTGTAGGTCGCGATCGCGAGTGTGCGGCCTTCCATCACCGAGAGCCGCGCGAACGGAGTTGCGAGCTGCAGCACCGGCTCGTAGGGCAGCCCGGCCATGGCGTAGTAACCGGCTCCGCTCGCCTTGCGCAGCAGCACCGTGAACATGGGCGTGCGGTTGGTGCTATTGGTGTAGATCAGGTTGCTGCCGTAGCCGAGCAGGCCGTGCGCTTCGGCCTCGGCGCCGATGTCGAAGCCACTGATGTCCTGCAGCCACACGATCGGAATGCCGTCGCTGTCGCACGCGCGGCTGAAAGCGCTGATCTTGGCGATGCCTTCGCGGTACAGGATCCCGCCCGGCTTGACCTTGCCGCGGTGCTCGGGATCGGGCACCGGACCCGCCACGTTGGCGATGAAGCCCGCGTAGAGCCCGTTGACCCGGCCGACGCCGACGACCATCTCGCGGCCGCGATGGGGGAGCAGCTCCCAGAACAAGGAGCGGTCGACGAGGCGTGCGAGCACCTGCCGCACTTCGTAGGCGTGGCGGTGGTCGGGCGGGAACAGCGAATCGAGTTCGGCGGCGGCGAAGGCCGGCGGCGCGGGCGCCATGCCGCCGCGACGGAAGGGCGCGCCGCTCGCCGCGGTCTCGGCGACCAGTTCGCGGATCCGCAGCAAGGCGGCGTCGTCGTCGGGCACGCGCTCGTCGGCGCAGCCCGACTGGTGCACGTGCACTTCGGGGCCGCCGATGGCGAGGCTGGTGATCTTCTGCGACTTGGCGCCCTTGATGAGCGCCGCACCGGCGATGACCATGTAGGCCTGCTCGGTCATCACCACGCGGTCGCTGATGATCGGCATGTAGCCGCCGCCGGCGATGCAGTCGCCGAACACGCCGGCGATCTGCGGGACTCCCGCGTCGGAGAGCAGCGAGTTCTTTTGGAAGATGTGCCCCGCTCCGGTGCGGCCGGGGAAACTGTGCGACTGTTCGGGCAGGAACAAGCCGCTGCAGTCGACCAGGTAGACCACCGGCAGCCGCAGCCGCAGGCCGATCTCCTGGGCGCGTTCGATCTTCTCGGGGGTCTGCGGCCACCACGAACCGCTGGCGACGGTGTTGTCGTTGGCGATCACCACCACCCAGCGCTCGCAGACGCGCGTGAACGCCGTGATCACGCCGGCGCCGGGCGACTCGAGCGTGCGGCCGGCCTGCGCGAACTCGCGGCCCCAATTGACGAAACTGCCGACGGGGTGGACCGGCGCACCGGCGTCCTTCAAGGCCTCGATCCGCTCCCAGGCGGTTAGCTTGGCCTTCTGGTGGACGCGGTCGGCGTATTTCTCGCCCCATCCCGCCCGCACCTGGTCGCGGCGCGCCTGCAATTCGGCGCGTTTCTCCTGCAAGAACGCGCCGTTGCGCCGCACTTCATCGGCGTCGAGGAAGTCCTCGCGCGGTCCGCCGATGGGATCGAGGGGAACGAGCGCCATGTCGGCACGGAGCCTAGCGCGGCCGCCGGGCCGGCGAAAAAAGCCGACGGCCGCCCGCTCGGGGACGGCCGCCGGCCGGAGAGGTCCGGGTCGGGCCCGGTCTACTTGCTGCCGGCTTTCTTGGCGCCGGCCTTCTTGGAGACGATTTCCATCACCACGACCTCGCCCTGCGGAGGAATGGTGTCGTACATGGTGATGTGCACCGAGCCGTCGGCCTGCTTGGCGATGGTCTCGCGGAAAGGCCGCCCCTTCGGCGTGACCGCGTCGACCATCGTGCCCTTGAGGTTGATCATGCCCTTGGCGTCGGCCTTGCCGCGCGAGAACACCGGCCAGGTGCTCATCGAGTCCATCCAGACCGAAACGTACTCCTGGGCCAGGTTGTCGTAGCCCAGCACCATTACGCCTTCGAATGGCTGTCCCATCATCGTGGTCTCGATTTCCTCGACGATGTAGCGGCCGTCGAGCATGCTGAAGACCCTCGAGGTGCCGGTCGATTCCATCGTCGGCATGCCCGGCATGTAGACCTTGTAGGCCTGGGTCCACTCGCCTTCGGCGTCGGCGAGTTCCTTGTGTTCGGCGCCGGGCTCGGCCAGCTTCATCATCGTTTCCATCATGGCCATGTCGAAGCCTTCGGGCGCGGCTTGGGCGGCGCCGGGCTGGACGGGATCCTGCGCTTGAACGAGCGCGACGGTGAGCAGAGACGATGCGCCGGCGATGGCGATGCCGGCGAGCACGAATTTGGCGATGGAGTTCATGGGTCGGATTCCTCGGGGTCTTGGAAGGCGGCCCCGCGGTCTGGCCGCGGTGCCTCCAACGGGGGCGATGTCCGCGCCATTCTAGTGCCGAATCGGCGCGCCAGCGCCGGCGCCAGGAAGCGAGCCGGCCTAGCCGCCGGCCGGAGGAACTTCGCCTTCGGCGTAGCCCAGCTCCAGCAGCCGTTCCTGCTGCCAGTCCGGAATCGCCCCGGAGCGGGCGGCATAGCGGTTGCGCGCCAAGGCGTCCTTGATCGCGCGCGCGAGCTCCGCGGGAATCTCGGTCTCGTCCAACAGATTGCGCTGTTCGCCCGGGTCGGCGTTCAGGTCGAAGAGCGCCACCGCGGCGGCCGCACCGGAATCGTCCCAGCGGCCGATCCATTTCCAGCCCGCCAGCCGCACCGACACCCAGCGATCGTCGACGGCCACGTGGGGGACTTCCGGCATGGCCAGGTGCACGGCGCGGCCGCGCAAGGACTCGGGGACGGCGACGCCGGCGAGCTGGAGCAGCGTCGGCGCCACGTCGGCGAGCTGCGCGGGCCGCGGCAGTCGTCCGGTCGGCGGCACGCCGGTCCCCCAGAGGACGAACGGGACGCGCACCACGTCTTCGTAGAGCTCGTGGCCGTGCAGCATGAGGTCGTGCTCGCCGAAGTGCTCGCCGTGATCGCCGGTGATCAACAAGACGGTCGGCCGCCGCGCCGCTTCGATCGCCGCGAGCACCTCGCCGAGCAGCGCGTCGGTGTACGCGACGTTCTCCAGATACATGCGGTGGTACAGAGCCGCGGCCTTGGCCGCGTCTGGATCGTCGCGCACGAGCCCGGCTTCCACGGCGCGCAGCGGATCGATGCGGATCTGGTCGCCGGCGACGTCGGGACCAAGCGGCGGCGGCGGCGGCACCGCGCCGGCGGTCAGTGCGCCGTCGAAGGGCGCCGGCGCACCATAAGGGTGGTGCGGGTCGAGGTAGTTGACGAACAGGAACGCCGGCCGCTCGCTCTTCTGCAGGCGCCCGAGCATGGCCAGGACCTGGTCGGTGGTGACGCGTCCGCGTCGCCGGCCGCCGAGTTCGGTCAAGCGGTGGCCTTGCGGCGCGCGCCGGCGCGGCAGGCGGAAGAGCGTCTTCTGCAACGCGCGCAGGTGCGCCTTTTCGGGAGTCAGCCAGCCGATCCACGTGTGGCGGTCGAGCCAGGTCGCCAGGGCGTAGACCGGCGAGTTGCGCGACACCGTGGTGTCGTCGAAGAGCTCGACGCCGCGGCCGAAGCCCATGTCGGGCGACAACAACTCGTTGGCGATCACCGCCGCGGTGTGCCAGCCGGCGGTCCGGAAGCGCTCGAACAACATCACCAGGTCGGCGGGCACCTCGTCCTGGTTGTAGCGCATGCGGTGGTCCATCGCGTCCAGGCCGGTGAGCATGCCGACGTGGCCGGGCAGCGTCTGGTTGCTCGACGACAGCGCGTAGTCCGCCCACAAGCCTTCGGCGCGCAGGCGCTCGAACGTGGGCAGCGAGAACGCCGGCATGCCGGGCAGGCCGGTCTGTGCGGAGAACACCGCGTCGGCGCGCAGCGTGTCGATGGAGATCAGCACCACGTCCGGTCCTTGCGGAGCGGAATCCGCGCGCGCGGGGAGCGTGAACGCGACCTCGGTCCGGGCATGCTCGCGCATCGACCGGAACTGGATGGCGAGCGTGGCGCCGAGCATCAGGACGGCGATGCCGCCGGTGAATCCGAGCGGAATGCCGCCGCGCAGGAACCGCAGCGCAAGGCCGGCGAGCCCCGCTGCCGCCGCTGCCGCGAGCCAGGGCGGGGCGCCGAGCGCACCCCAGAGCGGCAAGCCGCCGAGAGCAAAGCCGATGCCGAGGGCCGCGAGCGGATCCCGCAACGCGCGCGCGGGGCCGCCGAGCAACGCGAGCAGGGCGACCGGGGCCGCGAGCAGCCAGCCGTTGCCGATGCCGATCGCGAACAAGTCGCCGGGTTCGACCAGTGCGTAGGCGTGCACGGCCGCCGGCAGTTTCGAGAACAGCAACGCGAACAGGATCGAGGCCAGCCCGGCTCCGCAGAGCAGGGCGGTCAGGCCGCGCAGCCAGGATCGTTCCATACGCCGCGCGGATTCTAGCAGCCCGCGGTCAGCGGGCGGCTGCGGCGCTGCGCTCAAGGAAACGCGGCAGCCACAAGGTGTCGCAGCGACCGGCGCGGAACTCGGGATCGGCGAGGATCGCCAGGTGCAGCGCCGCCGTGGTCGGCACGCCTTCGATGCGAGCTCCGGCCAGCGCGGCGGCGAGGCGGTCGGCCGCCGTGTCGCGATCGGGGCCGTGCGCGATGACCTTGGCGAGCAGCGAGTCGTAGTACGGCGGGACCCGCGCGCCGGCCACCAGGTGGGTGTCCACGCGCACGCCTTCTCCCGCGACTTCGAAAGCTTCCAGGCGGCCCGGCGCCGGCCGGAAATCGGCGGCGGGGTCTTCGGCGTTGAGCCGTGCCTCGATGGCGTGGCCCTGGATCGCCACTTGGTCCTGGGCGCAGGGCAGCGGGCCGCCCGCGGCGATCCGGATCATGGCCTGTGCCAGGTCGATGCCGGTGACGGCCTCGGTGACCGGGTGCTCGACCTGCAAGCGCGTGTTCATCTCCAGGAAGTGCAGGTCGCCGGCCGAGTCGAGGAGGAACTCCATGGTGCCCGCTCCGCGATAGCGCCAGGCCGCGGTGGCCTGGACGCAGAGCGCGCCGTAGTGCGCGCGGTGGACCGCGTCGAATGCGGGCGACGGCGCCTCTTCGAGCAGCTTCTGGTGGCGGCGCTGGATCGAACATTCGCGCTCGCCCAGGTGGATCGCACCGCCGCGGCCGTCGCCGAGCACCTGGAATTCGATGTGCCGGCCGCCCTCGAGATACTTCTCCAGGTAGAGCGCGGCGCTGCCGAACGCGGCTTGGGCCTCGCGCGCGGCGTCGCGGAACGCGGTGCGCACTTCGGCCTGGTCTTCGCAGCGGCGGATGCCGCGGCCGCCGCCGCCGGCGTCCGCTTTCAAGGCGACGGGGAAACCGATCCGTTGCGCTTCGGCCGCCGCGGTTTCGGCGTCGGCGAGGATTCCGCTCCCGGGCACCACCGGCAGCCCGGCCGCGCGGGCCGCCGCGCGCGCGGAGACCTTGCGGCCCATCCGATCCATGGTGGCGGCATCGGGGCCGATGAAGATCACGCCGTGCTGCGCGCAGAGCGCGGCGAAACGGGCGTTCTCGGCCAAGAAGCCCCAGCCGGGATGCAGCGCGGCGCAGCTGGTCTGCCGTGCGGCCTGCACCACGCGTTCCATCTGCAGGTAGGACTCGGCGGCAGGGCCAGGCCCCAGGCAGACCACCTGGTCGGCCGCGTCCAGATAGGGGTAGCCCGCCTCGAGGTCGGCGGTCGAAGCGCCGCAGACCGCCTGGATCCCCATCTCGCGGCAGGCGCGCACGATGCGCGCGGCAACCTCGCCCCGATTCGCCACGAAGATCCGGTGGAACATGCGCGCCCAGGATAGCGGGGCCCGCGGCCGCGTTCTCGGGTGCATATATGCTCGATATGCGCTGGATAACGCATGAATATTCAATATTGCGCGAATGGAATGAATAGTTATGCTTGATCGCTTCATGAGTGGTTACGAAGACCGACGGGCCGCCATCCAGTCGATCCTCGCCGAAGGCGAGGTGCGCAGCCAGACCGAGCTGCTCGAACAGCTGGCGGCCCGCGGGCATCGTTCCAACCAACCGGTCGTCAGCCGGGACCTGCGCGCGCTGCGCGTGGCCAAGCGCGGCGGGGTCTACACCCTGGTCGAGCAAGACCGGGTCACGCCTCTCGAGCAGCTCCGCAGCCTCCTGCGCGGAGCGACGCCCGCGGGGCCTTACCAGGTCGTGGTCCGCTGCGAGCCGGGAGCGGCGAGCGCCATCGCGCGCGCTCTCGAAGCCGACGAACTGCAAGGTCTGGTCGGCACGGTCGCCGGCGACGACACCGTCTTCGCCGCAGTCGCTTCGCAAGCGGCCAGCCGCCGCTTGCGGCGGCGCGTGCGGGAACTCCTCTAGCCACCGATCCAACCATGCGCGTATTGCTCGGCTATTCCGGTGGTCTCGACACGTCCTGGCTGGTCGCCTGGCTGACCGCCGAGCACGCTGCCGAGGTCGTGGCCTGCACGATCGACTGCGGCGGCTTCGACGCCGCCGAGCGAGCGGCCATCGCGGCGCGGGCGCGGCAGCTGGGGGCGGCGGAACACCGCTTCGTCGACGCCCGGGAAGAAATGTTCGACCGCGTGCTGCGCTGGCTGATCGCCGGCAACGTGCGCCGGGGCGGCGTCTATCCGCTCTCGGTGGGCGCCGAACGCGGCCTCCAGGCCGAAGTGCTCGCGCGGATCGCGAGCAGCGAGGGTTTCGACGCCATCGCCCACGGCTGCACGGCGGCGGGCAACGACCAGGTGCGCTTCGATGCCGCCTTGCACGCCGTGGCGCCGCAGCTGCGGGTCCTGGCGCCGGTCCGCGACCGGATGCCCAGCCGCGACCAGCAGCGCGCATGGTTGCAGGAGCGCGGTCTTCCCGTGCCGCCGGCGGGAGGCGCCTATTCGATCAACCAGGGCCTGTGGGGCCTCACGATCGGCGGCGGCGCCATGCTCGGCAGCGCCGAGCCCTTGCCGGATGCCGCCTGGGTCTGGACCCGGGACGGCGGCGGGACCGCCCGGCTCGCCATCACCTTCGCGGACGGTGTCCCCGTCGCGCTCGACGGCGTGTCGCTTGCGCCGGTTGCGCTGATCGAGCAGCTCAACTCCCGCGGCGGCGGGCTCGGCGTCGGCCGCGGCTACCACCTGGGCGACACCGCGCTCGGCATCAAGGGCCGCATCGCGTTCGAAGCCCCCGCGGCCGAGTTGCTGCTCACAGCCCACCGCGAACTCGAGAAACTCGTGCTCGTCGAAGAGCAGCGTTTCTGGAAAGACCAGCTCGGCGAGGTCTACGGCCGCCGCCTGCACCTGGGCCTGTTCCACGACCCGTTCCTGCGCGATCTCGAAGCGATGTTCGCCTCGAGCCAGGGCCGCGTCGGCGGCGAAGTCCGGCTGCTGTGCACGCACGGGCGCGTGCTGGTCGAAGGCCTCGACTCGCCGCACAGCCTGCTCGACGCGAGTCCGGCGCGGTACGGCGAACTCGCCGATCCCGCGGCCGCGCGCGCGGCTGGGCTCGGGCGCGTGCTCGCCGAACCGGCGCGCTTGCATCGTCTGGCGGGGGAGCGCGCGGCGTGCCGCGCGGCGGAGGTCGGAACATGAAACGCTGCACACTCGACAAGATCGCTTCGGTCACGCTGCGGCTCGACCTGGATCGCAACGCCGTGCTCGGCGCCGAAATCCCGGCGCTCGCCGGCTCGGTCGTCGCCGGCCGCGTGCTCGACGCCAAGAGCGTCTACAACCAGCTCGAGGACGTGCACGGCCGCATGGTCACGCTGCATCCCGGCGACGTGATCGCCGGAGCCCTTGGCCACCGCGACGCGTTGCTTGGCTACTCGGGCCACGTGCCCGAAAGCGTCGCGCCGGGCGACATCCTGCAGCTGCTCAACCTGGGCGGCGTGCTCGGGGTCGGCGCGCGGCCGGCGCCGGGGATCGGCGCGCCGATCCGCGTCGAAGTCCTTGGCGCGGTGCTCGAGTTCCCGTTCCTCGGCCGGCGGGTCGGCCGGCCGGCCTCGGTCGCGCGCGCCGGACTCCCCGCAACGGATCCGGTCGGCGAACTGCCGCCGGTCGTGGCGCTGGTCGGCACCTCGATGCACGCCGGCAAGACCACGGCAGCGGCCGTGATCGTCGGCGAATTGGTGCGCCGCGGCCTGCGGGTCGCTGCCGGCAAGCTCACCGGCGTCTCCTTGCGCCGCGATGTCCTCGAGATGCAGGACTGCGGCGCCGATCCGGTCGCGCTCTTCACCGACTTCGGCGTGGTGACGACCGATGCCGACAACGCCGCTCCGGCGGCGCGCGCGCTGCTCGCCCACTTGGCGGACGCCGCTCCGGACGTGATCGTTCTGGAAATGGGCGACGGCCTGCTCGGCACCTACGGCGTGCACGCCGTGCTCGAGGACCCGGTGCTGCGCGCGGCGATCCGCGCCAGCGTTCTGTGCGCGCAGGATCCTGTGGGTGCGTGGGGCGGCTGCCGTCTGCTCGAGGAGAACTACGGCCTGGTGCCGGACGCGCTCTCGGGACGGGTGACCGACAACCCGGCCGGCAGCAAGTTCTGCTCCGAGCGGCTCAAGCTGCCGGCTTGGAACGCGCTGCGCGAAGGACCCGAGCTCGCGCAAGCGATGCTCGAGTCGCTCGATCTCCAGGCGGTGAAGGCGTGACGACCCTCGTCACCGCTCGCGACCGGGCGACGGCACTTCTGCCGGTCTGGGTGATCGGGGCAGGTGGCGCACTCGCGGGCGAGTTCCTGCGCCTCCTGCAGGAGCACCCGCATCTGCGGCTCGGCGGAGCGGCCACGCGCAGCGGCGGCGAAGCTCTGGAAGCGCTGCAGCCGCAACTCGGCGGCAGCGTGCGGACCACCACCGCCGCAGCCGCGGCCGAAGCGATTGCGGCGCTCGTCGACGCCGCACCGGCGGGCGCCGGCCCGGTGGGGGCGGTCGTGCTCGCGCTCCCGCACGGTGCCTCGGCAGCGGCGTGGCTCGCGTTGCGCGGCGCCCTCGGCGAGCGCGCCGAACGCCTGGCAGTGGTCGACCTGGCGGCCGATTTCCGGCTCGCCAACCCGGTGCTCTACGCCGCGGCCTACGGCCAGCCGCATCCCGCGCCGGAGGAACTCGGCGCGTTCGTCTACGGCTTGCCGGAATGGAACCGCGCGGAAGTCCGCGCCGCGCGCCGCGTGGCGGCTCCCGGCTGCTTCGCGACCGCCTTGCAGCTCGCCGTGCTGCCCGCCGCCAGGGCCGGCTTGCTCGACGTCGCCGCGCCGTGGGTGCTGCACGCGATCACCGGTTCGAGCGGCAGCGGCGCCAAGCCGTCGGCGACCGCGCACCATCCGCACCGGCAGGCCAACCTGCGCGCCTACGCGCTCGACGGCCACCGGCACGAAGCGGAGCTGGTCCAGGCGCTCGGGCGCTGGGCGGGAATCGACGCGGCCCCGCTGCACTTCCTGCCGCATTCGGGCCCTTTCGTGCGTGGCATCCATCTCACGGCGGCGTTGCCGCTGCGCGCGGCAAGCGACCCGGCCGGCGCGCGCGCCGTGTACCGCGAGGCCTATGCCGACTGCCCGTTCGTGCAAGTGCTCGAAGCGGGCGTGCCGGAGCTCCGTCACGTCGCCGCGTCGAATCGCGCCTCTCTCGCGGTGCACGCGCGCGGCGGCGTGCTCACCGTTCTCCTGGCGCTCGACAACCTCCTCAAGGGCGGCGCCGGCCAGGCGCTGCAGTGTCTCAATTTGATGCTCGGGATGCCCGAGACCGCCGGCCTGCCGCGCGCGGGCCTGGGAATGTGCGGATGAACGGGCTCTACCACCTCGGCGAACTCGCTGGCGGCGAAGTCGAAGCCTTGGCTGCCCGCGCGCTCGCCCTGCGCGCCGGCGCGCCCGCGCGCCGCTTCGAGGGCCTCGCGTTGGGGCTGCTTTTCCTCAATCCCTCCTTGCGCACGCAAGCGAGTTTCCAGCGCGCGGCGGGCCGGCTCGGCTTCGACCTGGTGCAGCTGGCCGGCGGTGCGCAGGGCGTATGGGGCCTCGAAACCCGCGACGGCCAGGTGATGGACGGGGCCGCGGCCGAGCACGTGCGCGAAGCCGCGGGGGTGCTGGGCCGCTACGTCGACCTGCTCGCCGTGCGCGCGTTCGCCGGCAGCCGCGACCTGGCCGAAGATTTGCGCGACCCGGTGCTGCAGGGCTTCCGCACGCATGCCGGCGTGCCGGTGGTCAACATGGAGAGCGCGCTCTGGCATCCGTGCCAGGCGCTCGCCGACCGCGTCACGCTCGAGCAGCACGCAGTGCCGGCTCCGACGCGCTTCGTCCTCACCTGGGCATGGCATCCCAAGCCCTTGCCGCACGCCGTGCCCAACTCGACCTTGTGCATGGCGGCGCAGCGCGGCATGGAGTGCGTGGTGCTGCGGCCGCCGGGCTTCGCGCTCCACGCGGACGCCCTCGCCGAAGCGCACCGGCTCGCCGCGGCGAGCGGTGGCAGCGTCCGCGAGAGCGAGGACCGCGCCGAAGCCCTCGCCGGCGCCACCGTGGTGTACGCCAAGTCCTGGGGCAGCCTCGCGCACTGGGGCGACGCCGACGCCGAAGCGCGCCACCGCGCGCCGCTGCGGGACTGGTGCGTCGGTTCCGACTGGATGGCCCGCGCCGCACCGGGCGCGCGCTTTCTGCACTGTCTCCCCGTGCGCCGCAACGTGGTCGTGAGCGACGCGGTGCTGGACGGACCCGCGAGCGTGGTCCTCGACCAGGCAGAAAACCGGCTGCACGCGCAGACCGCACTCCTCGAACGACTCGCCGTCGCCGTGACCGCACGGCCGGCGGCAACCGCCGCCAAGGCGGCGGCAGCCATGGAAAGCCCGGCATGATCGACATCCTCCAAGCCGCTCCCCACGTCCGCATGCAGCGCGACGCCGTCATCGTGATCAAGGTCGGCGGCGCCTGCCTCGCGCGGCCGGCCGCCGTGCGCGCGTTCGCGAAACAGGCCGCGGTCGTGCAGGCCTTCGGCGCGCTGCCGGTCCTGGTGCACGGAGCCGGTCCGCAGACCGGCGCGCTCCAGCGCACGCTGGGAGAAGAGCCGCGCCTGGTCGAAGGCCGGCGCGTGACCAGTCCGCTCGGCATGCGCGCGCTGCAGATGGCCGCGGCCGGCGAACTCAACCCCGCGCTGTGCGCGGCTCTCGGCGCCGAGGGCGCGCCGGCGGTCGGCGTGTGCGGCGGAGCGGGCGGCGTGCTCACGGCCCGCCGGCGTCCGCCGGTCCCGACCAGCGAAGGCGTGATCGACTTCGGCGAAGTCGGCGACCTGGTGGCCGTCGACGCAGCTCCGCTGCTGGCTCTGCAGAGCGGCGGACTCATCCCGGTGGTGTGTCCTCCGGCGGGCGATGGGGCGGGCGGCTTCCTCAACGTCAACGCCGACCTCGCGGCTGCGGCGATCGCCGTGGCGCTGAACGCGAGCAAGCTGATCCTGCTCACCGCCGCGCCGGGAGTGCTCCGCGATCCCCGGGACCCGCACTCGCTGCTCTCGGCGCTGAGCCTCGCCGAACTCGACGCGCTCGAGGCGGAAGGCGCGCTGCAGGACGGCATGAAGGTCAAGGCGGCGGCGGTGCGGGCGGCGCTGCTGGGCGGAGTCGAGAGAGTCCACATCGTCAGCGGCACCGATCCCTATGCGCTGCTGCGCGAGCTCTACACCAACCACGGCGCGGGCACGCTCCTCACGCGCGAGCCGCAGTGCGCGCCGGAAGAAGCCGAAGTCGCATGAGCGCGGACCTGCAGCGAAGGCTCGCCGCGCTCGTCGCCGTGGCGAGCCCATCGGGTGGCGAAGCCGCGCTCGCGGCCCAGGTGGTGGCCGGACTCGTGGCGGCGGGCCACCAGGCCGAACGCGTGGGCGACAGCGTGCTGGCACGCCTGCGCGGGCGCGCCGCCGGGCCGCGGGTGCTGCTGCATTCGCACCTCGACACCGTCGCGGCCGGCGAGGGCTGGACCGTCGATCCATTCGCCGCGGAGTGGCAGGACGGGCGGCTGGTCGGACTGGGCGCCAACGACGCCAAGGCCAGCGCCGCGGCGATGCTGCACGCCTTCGAAGCCGTGGCTGCGGCCGGCCTTCCGCAAGGCGAGTTGTGGCTTGCGCTCACCGCGCGGGAAGAAACCGACAACGCTGGCATGGCCGCGGTGCTGGCGGCGACGGGCAAGCCGGACGCGGCGGTCTGCGGCGAGCCCACCGGGCTCGAAGTGGTGCGCGCGCAAGCGGGGCTGGCGGTGATCGAGGTGGAATGGCACGGCCGCGCCTGCCACGCGGCGCACGTCGCGCGCGTCGACCACGACAGTGCGCTGCTCGCCGCCGCCGCCGATCTGGCGGAGTCGGCGCCCTACTTGCGCCTTCCCGGCGAACATCCGCTGCTCGGCCCGAGCACGGCCGTCGCGACGATCCTGGAGAGCGGGTCGCGCCACAACGTGATTCCCGACCGCGCGCGCGCGGTCTTCGACGCCCGGCTCATGCCGCCGCACGACGCCGAGGAATGCGTACGACACTTGCGGGAACTGTTTCCCTGCGCCGAGGTCCGGATCCGTTCCGCGCGCTTGCAGCCGATCGAAACCGCTGCCGGGCATCCGGTGGTCGTGGCGGCGCTCGCCGCCGCCGGCCGGCAGGCCGCCATCGGATCGGCGACCATGTCGGACATGGCCTTGCTGCAAGGCGTTCCCGTGGTCAAGTGCGGACCGGGTCGGACGGAGCGCTCCCACGCCGCCGACGAGTACGTGACGGCGGCCGAGCTCGCGGCCGGCGCGGCTTTCTACACGCGGGCCGTGCCGGCGCTGCTCGCCGCGCTGGCTCCGGTCGAGGCTGGCGCATGAAGGCGCCGGCGCCGATCTGGGACCGCGGCGAGCCGATCGACGCGGAAATGTACGCCTTCACCGCCGGCGACGACTGGGTGGCGGACCGGCGCCTGGTGGAGCACGACATCCGTGGCTCGCTTGCGCATGCCGCCGGGCTCGCGCATGCCGGTCTCTTGCAGACCGACGACCACGCGGCGATCCGCGCGGGTCTCGAAGCGCTCCTCGCCGATTGGCGCGCCGGCGGCTGGAACGTCGAAGCCGGCGACGAGGACGTGCACTCGGCGGTGGAGCGGCGGCTGGTCAAGCGGATCGGCGAGCCGGGCAAGCGCCTGCACCTGGGCCGCAGCCGCAACGACCAGGTGGCGACCGATCTCCGGCTCTGGCTGCGCGAGGCCAACGCGCGCCTCGACGCACTTCTCGGCCGACTCGAAGCGGCCGTTGCGGAACTCGCAGCCGCGGCCGGCGCGCTGCCGCTGCCTGGATACACGCACTTGCGGCGCGCGATGCCCTCGTCGGTCGGGGACTGGCTCGCCGCGTTCCGCGCAGCCTTCGCCGAGGACCGCGCCGACCTCGCCCACGCCGCGCGCCGTTTGCGCGCCTGCCCGTTGGGGAGCGGAGCCGGTTACGGCGTCCCGCTGCCGCTGGCGCGCGAGTTCGTGGCGCACGCGCTCGGCTTCGAATGCGCCGAGGAGCCGGTCACCCTGGCGCAGCACGCGCGCGGGCGCGCCGAACTCGCGCACTTGACCGCGCTCGAAGGCGTGGCGCTCGATCTCGGCAAGCTCGCCGCCGACCTCTGGCTCTACTCGAGCGCGGAATTCGGTTTCGTGCGCCTGCCGGCGGCTTTCACCACGGGCTCGTCGCTCATGCCGCACAAGCGTAATCCCGACCTGCTCGAATTGCTGCGCGCGCACGCGCGCCAGGTCGTCGCGGAACGCTCGGCCCTGCGCGATGCGCTGCGCGATCTGCCGTCCGGCTACCACCGCGACTTCCAGCTCATCAAGCCGCCGTTGTTCCGCGCCCAGGACCGGATCGAGGCCGCGGTGGCGGTGCTCGCGCGGCTGCTGCCGCAACTGGAGTTCGACGCCGCGCGTTTGGACGCCGAGGCCGCCGACCCGGCGCTGCAAGCGACCGGCCGCCTGCTCGAGCGGGCGCGCGCCGGCGAGACTTTCCGCGACGCCTACCGCGCCGAGAGTGCGGCAGCGGCCGGAAATCCGGACGCCCAATCGCTTGCCGGCAGTCCGGACGCGGAGTAGCCGTCGGCTAGCCCGCCGCGGCCGACGCGAGCAAGGCCACGCCGACGCCGGCGAGCGCCGCGCCGCCCCAGCCGCGCAGCCCCGGCCGCTCGCCGAGCCACCACCGCGCGAGCGGGATCGAGACCAGCGGCAGCGCGCCGCCGATTCCCATGGCGACGCCTTGCCGCGTCCATTTGAGCGACGCCGACAGGAGCCCCATGCCCACCACGGTCCCGATCAGGGTCGGCAGCAGGAACGCGCGCCAGTTGTCGCGGCGCAGCAGCGCCGCCGCCGCCGGCAGCAGCCGCCCGTTGGCGGCCTGCAGCAGCAGGACCGCGACCACGCCGCCGGCGAGGCGCCACGCCGACGCCGTGAACGCGCCGGTGTCGTCGAGTCCCCAGTGCGTGGCGAGAGTCCCGCTGGCGTAGGCGAGGACGGCGCCGAGCGCCGCGAGCACCCCGAGCGTGTCGGCGCGGACGCGCTGGCTGCGGCGCGACTCCACCAGGACGCCCGCGCCGACCACCAAGAACGCGCCGGTCCACTGCAACGCGGTCATCCTCTCCCCGAGGATCGGAACCGCCAGCAGCGCGGTGAGCACCGGCGCCGAGAGCACCAGCACCTGCGTGCGCGCCACGCCGATGTGCACCAGCGCCACGAAGTAGAGGAAATCGCCGACGCCGACCGCGAGCGCCCCCGAAACCAGCAGCCAGCTCCAGTCGCCCGCTCCGCTCGCGCCGCCGCCGCGCGCGGGTCCGAGCGCGACCGCCAGAGCGGCGAGCACGGCCAGGCTGACCACGTTCTTGAACAGCGTGGCGTCCGCCGGGCGGTGGGTGCGGAAAGCGCGCCGGAACAACACGCTCGCCGTGCCCCAGGCGAGCAGGTTGCCGACGGCGCAGAGTTCGCCGGCGCCGGCGAACGGGGAAGGAGAGGCCTGCAGGAGGAGCATGCGCGGCGGTGCGCGCCGGATCGACCTGTGGCGCTTCGTCCGCGCCTACTTGTACTCCAGCCGCACGCGCACTTCCGGCATCCCGGCCGGAATCTCGACCACGTGCTTCTGCAAGGGCATGCCGAGCGGGGCGAGCACCACCTCGTAGCTGCCGGGCGCGAGCGGGCCGAGCCGCTGTTCCGTTCCCGACAGGAACTGGAAAGCCATGGTCATCGCCTCGGTGCCGGTCATCAAGGAACTCACCGGCGTGCCGTGGCCGTCGACGGCGATCACCTGCACCGCCTGCATGGGCGCGCCTTCGGCGTCGACCGGAAGCACGAACAGCCAGGCTCCGGTTTCGAGCCGCAGCTCGATTTCGGTCGTCCCGCCCGAGCGCAAGAAGGCCTCGGTCTCGGTCTGTCCCCATTCCGGATGGCGCGCGAGCACGCGCACGCGGCCGGGCGGCAAGGCGTCGATCTCCATCCAGCCGTCGGGGGCCGTGCCGTTCATCGAGAAGATCGTGATCGGCTGGCCGCCTTCGTCGATCACGTGCACGCCGGCGCCGGCGACCGGCTGGCCGTCGGTGCCGAGCACGCGCGCGCGCAAGTGCGCGGCTTCGTGCAGGCGGATCTCCACCACTTGGGGCGCGCCGTCGGTGTCGCGCAGTTCGACCGGATCGACGAGCTGGGTCGAGAAGTCGCCGCCGCCGCCGCCGAAGAGGGGCATGGAGGCGCTGCCTGCGCTCACCGTGTAGGTGCCCGGGTCGAGATAGTCGAAAGCGGCTTCGCCGCGCGCGTCGGTCGACAAGTAGCCGCCGCCCTGGCTGCCGTTGCGCGGCCGCACGAAGACCAGCACGCCGGCAAGCGTGCCGCCGGTCTCGGCCTGGTAGACGCGGACGACCAGGCGCGTGCCCGGCAGCTCGATGTCGCGCTCGACCACGCCTTCGTCGCGCAGGTGCAGCGGGGTCACGTGCCCGGACGCGCCGCCCAGCCGCATGGTGCCGGTCATCAGCACGTAGTTTCCGAGCGGGAGCTCGTCGACCTCGTACCAGCCGCCGCTGTCGGTGGTGGTGGTGCGGAAGTTCATTCCCGAGGTCACCATCACCGTCACGCCGGCGACCGGTTCGCCGCCGCGCGTCACGAAGCCTTGCAAGTCGGCGCGCGGCACCGGCCCGCCGAGGACGATTTCGACGGTTTCGTCGTCGCCGACCTCGACGGTCTTCGAGTCGGACTGGAAGCCGGCGAGATCGCTCGAGAACATGGCGGCGAGCTGCTCCGAGGCGTCCATGCCGAAGTGGCTGACCTGGTAGTGGTCGGCGAGCAGGTGCTCGAAGCGCACCAGGCCGTCCGCGTCGGTCCGCTCGCCGCGCTGGTCGCGATTCGCGAACCCGAAGACCGTCACGAGCTCTTGGGGCATGGGCCCGCCGTCGCTGTCGAGCAGCAGGACCTCGAGCGTCGCGCCGGGACCGAGGAGGATCTCGATCTCGTCGTCGAGGCCCGTTTCCACGTGAAAGGGGCCGGCCACCACGTCGGCGTAGTCATCGGCGCGCACGCGCACCTGCCATTGCCCCGCAGCCAGGTTGTCGAGGACGAAACGGCCTCCGTCGTTCGTCGCCACTTCGCCGCCGCCGGCCGGCCCGCCGGGCAGCATGCCGAGGAACAGCTCGCTCTGGGCGGCCGCTCCGCGGGCGCTGATCTTCGCGCCGAAGACCGGCGCGAGGGTGTCGCGGTCGAGGACGCGGCCGCGCAATCCGATCGCGCGCAGCATGGGAATCCGCAAGGGGGCGCCGTCGGCCAGCGGCAGGATGGCGCGGGACTCGGCCGGTGCACGGCCTTCGCGCTCGACGCGGACCGAAACTTCCCCGGGCGGCAAGGTCGCGAGCGTGATCTTGCCGTTCGCGTCGGTGAGCGCTTGCGGGGGTTCGTGCCACTCGAGCAGCCCGGAGACCAGGCTCTCGCCACGGGAGCCCGGGAAGTAGCGCACGCGGGCCGCCTCGAGCGGCGCCTGGTCTTCGGCCGCGACGACTTCCACGATCAAGGTGTGGCCGCGGCCGAGCTGCGTGTCGGCCAGTTCGACGGTCGTGCCCTCCGCGACCAGGGCGGCGCCGGGAGCGAGCGCGGAAAGGTAGCCGGCGGCGTGGGCGAGCAGCCGGTATTCGCCGGCGGCGAGCGGACCCAGGCGGTAGCGTCCGTCCGCGCCGGTGACGCCATCGCCACCAGGCGGCACCACTTGCGAGAGCAGGCCGAGGTCGTTGACTTTCTGCGCGCGGAGCAGCAGATCCTGGAGCAGGCCGAGGTCGGCGGGCACCAGCCGCGCGGCGGCACCGGCAAGCGGCGCGCGATCCGCACCGAGCACGAGGCCTTCGACCCACGCGCCGAGCGGGAGTTCGAGGACCACGAGGGTGTTCTCGCCGGCGCGCAATTCGACGCCGCGCGTCATCGGCGCAGCCACTTCGGAGCGCAGGCGCAGCCCGAAGCGTCCAGGGGGCACGCCTTCGAGGAGGAACTCGCCGAGCGGGGCGTCCGCGCCGGCCAGAGCGCGCGCGTACAGACGATTGCGGAGCGCCGCGCTTTCGCCGGCGCCCGGGCGGCGTTCGTTCGACTGCAGGCTCCAGTGCACCGGCGCCGGCCGGCCGTCGGACAAGCTCGCGCGGAGTTTCAGCGAGCCCGAGCGTTCGATGGCGCGGAGCAGCAGCTCGGTGGCCTGCGCGCGTTCCGCTGCCTCGAGCGACTCGAGGTCGGACCAGCCGTCGGCGGTGCGCGCGGCGACGTCGATCTCGCCGCCCTTGCGCGGCAGGACCAGGCGTCCGTCGGCGGCCGCGACGAGCCGGCTTTCGCCGGCTTCCTGGACCAGGAAATCGGCCACGGCTGCAGGCGTGCCGTCGGCGAGCGCGGCGCGGACGACGAAGGTTCCGAGATCGAGACCGGTGCGGCCGGGCTCCGTCTGGGGTGCGGCCCCGGTGAAGGCGGCGGCTCCGCGGTCCGGACCGCCGGAAGCCGCGGAATCCCGGTCGTCGCCGCGTCCGCCCGCCGGATCGAACCAGCCGAGCAGCAAGGCCGTGGCGCCAGTCAGCAGGATCAGCGCGGCAATTGTGAGACGGGTGCGCATTTTTGGAGTTCGCATCGACCGGCCGCCGCGGCTGCCGCACCTCTAGGCTACGCCGTATGCGGCGTGTGACCACCCTGCTTTGCGCCTCCCTGGCCGCAACGGCCTTGACGGCCGCAATCGGGGGGACGCACCGCCAAGGGCCGTCCACCGCCGTGGCGATTGCCTGGCGGCCGGTCGACGGGCGTGCTCTCCTGCTCGACGCCGGCGGCAAGCACTTGCGCGCGTTCGACCGAATGTCGGCTCCCGCTGGAACCTGGGAAACGGGGCGCGACGACCTGGTCGCGCTCACTTGCTACGCCACGCAATGGATCCTGCGCGACCGCGCGGGAGATGCGTACCGCTTCGACGAGGACCTGGGGGCGCTCGAGACATGGCAGCCGCCGGCCTATTTCGACCCCTTCGACGGCATCGCCGAACCGTTGGTGGTCGCCGGCGCCGGCGGTCGGAAACTGGTTGCCAGGGCCTGCGGCCTGCTCGAAGGCCTGGCACCCGGCGAACACGCGGGCGAAATCGAATGGGGTCCTGGCCGCGCCACCTTGCGGCTGCGCACGCGCCGGCCGTACACGGGATTCGTCGAGTGGCGCGTCGCCGACGGTCCCGTGCAGCGCGCGGCGCTGCAGCCCGACCGCAGCGATCCGACCTTGCTGCGCGCGTTCCTGGAACCCGTCGCCACGGGCGCTTTGCTGCAGCTGCGCCATCGGCCGCTGGTGCGCTCGCATCCCGCCAAGGAGTGGAGCGGATGGCGAGAGGCCGCGGCGCCCCCGGTCGATCCGGGAGGGCCGCGGCCCGTGAGCGTGCTGGCCGGCGAAGGCTAGCGCCGGCTACTTGAGCACGGCGTCGAGCGTGTTGCGCTTGCCGGCTCTCTCGATCGTCACCTTGACGACGTCGCCGCGAAGTCCGCTGCCAAGTGCGCGGCGCAGGTCTTCCAGCGTGCGGATGTCCCGCTCGCCGATGCGGATCAGCATGTCGCCCGCTTGCAGGCCGGCAGCCGCCGCCGCCGAGCCTTCGCTCACCGCGCCGATCGCGAGTCCGCCGGTCGCTTCCGAGGGAGTGATCCCCAGCTTGCCCTTGAGATTGCGCCGCTCCGCGATGAGCGTGTAGTGCGTGCGCATCCGGTCCATGAAATCGTCGGGCATCGCCATGCCCGGGCGCTGGTGGTAGGTGATCGCGCCGGCGTGTCCGTCGATGGCCATCGCGACTTTGCGCACCAGCTGCAGGATCTGCACCTCGCCTTCGTAGTTGATCTTGTCGGCGTCGTCGGTCGGCAGGTGGTAGTCGTCGTGGACGTTGGTGAAGAAGAACAGCGCCGGAACGCCCGCATCATGGAAGCTGCTGTTGTCGCTGGGCGCCTGGCCGTCGTCCTTGGTCTCGAGCTTGAGGGTCGACGCGGCGAGCACCGGATCGAGCACGGTGTGGAATTCGTCGGCCGTGCCCAGCCCGCCGATGAACAAGTAGCCGCTCTCGCTGCGGCCGATCATGTCGAGGTTGATCATGGCGCGCATCGCCTTGACCGGGACCGGGCCTTCCGCGACCAGGGCCTGCGAGCCCCAGAGTCCGCGCTCTTCGGCGCTGAAGGTCACGAACATGATGGGGTGCTTGGGCGGGTGCGCCGCGAACCATTCGGCGAGCTCGATCACTCCGGCGGTGCCGGAAGCGTTGTCGTCGGCGCCGTTGTGGATTTCGCCGGGGAAGCCCATGGCGCCGGGTCCGCCGATGCCCGCATGGTCGTGGTGGCCGCCGATCACGAGCATGCCGCCCTCGGTTCCAGTCTCGGTGCCGGGCAGGACGCCCGCGACGTTGTAGGCCGTGGTGCCCTTGCCACGGATCGTGAAGGGCAGCAGGTAGGAGCCCTTCTCGCCGAGCGGCTTGAGGCCGAGCTGCTCGAAATGCCTGGCCACGTACTTGGCCGCCAGGTGCCCGCCGCGCTCTCCGGATTCGCGGCCCTCGAGCTCTTCGCTCGCGAGATAGCCGATATGGGCCTTGAGATCGTCGACCCGGATGTTGCTCGCCGGTTCTTGATGAGAAAGGAGCAAAGGCAGCAAGAAGACTTCGAGCATTGTTGGAATGGGCTACGGGAGGGTCGATCGGGTGCGAGTCGCCCCAAGGATACGGCACAAGAGCCCGCGTCGTTGTGGGAACGAACGCGGGCTCTTGGGGGCCGGCGGGGGCTGGCGGCCGCCTAGCCGTCGCTCAGGCGGATATCGACTTCGGCTTCACCGCCCTCTTCCACGTAGACCGTTTCGCTCGGGGCCTCGGTGAAGAGCAGCAAGCTCGAGGCCTCTTCGGCGTTGTAGACGCTGACTTCGTAGGTGCCGGCCTTGAGGCCGCCCAGGGAGAAGCGCCCGCGGGCGTCCAAGGTCCGCGTTTCGCTGAAGAAGGAGCCCGCGCCGCCGGGCCGGGTCAGGATCACGGTGCCGCCGGCGAGCGCTTTGCCGTCCTTGCCGTAGGCGACGCCGCGGATCCGGCCGCCGGGAGTCAGTTCGACCAGGCCGAGGTCGATCTCGCCGCCTTCCGCGACGTTGACCGGCACCACTTCGACCAGGTGCTCCGAGTGGTTGATCTCGAGCTTGAGCATGAGCTGCACTTCGCCCGCGCCGCCCGTGTAGGCGTTCGCGATGCGGAAGCGGCCCTGCTTGTCGGTGGTCACGGTCTGCGCCGGCACGTTGTTGGGGTCGCCCAGCCAGCCGCCGAAGAGTCCGCCGCCGTCCTGGTGCTGGAAATCGGGACCGTGCACCACCACTTCGGCGCCTTGGACCGGCTCGCCGTTGCGTCGCGACGTGACCGTGCCGGTCACGACCGCGCCGCGCTTGACGCGCACGTCGACGCCGCGCACGACGTCGCGGTCGACGTAGAAGCCCGGCG
>DASWJW010000230.1:0-16822 GCA_036396955.1 Planctomycetota bacterium | reverse complement strand
CGCCAGCGACTGGCTGCCGGCGCTCCAGAGAGCGTGCGCGCCGGGGGCGCCGGCGTTCGGCGAGCGGAGGACGCCGGCATGACGGCCGTCGATCCCCTGGCGGGCTTTCCCGGCATCCTCGACTGCGTGCATTGCGGTCTTTGCCTCGACGCCTGCCCCACCTACAAGGTCACCGGCGACGAGACCGACTCGCCGCGGGGCCGGATCCTGCTGCTGCGCGCGGCGGCGGAAGGCCGCGTGGCCGCGGCGGACATCGAGGACTCGCTCGAACGCTGCGTACTGTGCCGGGCTTGCGAGCCGGTCTGCCCGTCGCGCGTGCCGTACCACCAGCTGGTCGAGCAGCACCGCGAAGGCCGCACGCCGGCAGTCCTACAATTCGCGCTGCGGCGCATCCTGCCGTCACGGCCGGCGTTGCGCCTGCTCGGACTGGCCTTGCGCGGCAGCCGTGCGCTCGGTCTGCTCGGGCTGGTCGAGCGGGCCGGCACGCGCCGCATGCGCGCGCTCGCCGGCGCCGTGCCGGCCGCACCGAGCCGCTTCGTCCCCGAAGCCGGGCGGCGCTGGCCCGCCCGCGGCCGGCAGCGGGGCCGCGTCGGTCTGCACCTCGGCTGCGTGAACGCCGAGCTCTTCGGCGCCGTGCTGCGCGACACGATCGAAGTCCTGGCCGCGCAGGGATTCGAAGTCGTGGTCCCCGCGCAGCCGGCCTGCTGCGGCGCTCTGCACGCCCATAGCGGAGCCGCTGCGCAAGGAGCCGGACTGGCCGCGGCCACCGCGCAGGCTTTCGCGAGCGGCGACTTCGACGCCGTGCTCGTCCCGGCCGCCGGCTGTCTCGCGCATCTGCACGAGCGCGCGCCCGGAAGCGGATTCCGCGATCCCTTGTTGTGGATCGCGCAAGCAGGTCTCCGCACGCCTCGCGGCCGAGTCGCCGCGCGCGTGGCGCACGACCCGCCGTGCCACTTGCAGAACGTCGTCGGCGGCGCCGATGCCGTGACGGAACTGCTCGCGCGCATCCCAGGGATCGAAATGGTGGCGCACGGCGAAGCCGGACTCTGCTGCGGCGCCGGCGGCGTCGCGTTCGCGCGCCGGCCCGAAATGAGCGACCCGATCCTGGCGCGCAAGCTCGGGAACCTGGGTGCCGCAGGACCGGACGTGGTCGCCAGCGGCAATCCTGGCTGTCTCCTGCGGCTCGAAGCCGGCCTGCGGCGCAGCGGGGCGGCGACCGAGGCCCGCCACCCGGTCGAACTTCTCGCGCGCGCTTGCCGGGCCGGTGTCGAAGACGACGCCTGACCCACGTCCAGCGGCCGGCTAGTTCGGATCCGCGTTGAAGAACATCCAGCCCGCGGTGGCCATGGCGGCCACGGTGAGCGCCACGAAGGCGCCGACCCAGCGGCGGTGCACGGCGCGGCGCACGCGTGCGCGGGCCAGGCCGACTCCGCTCCATACCACGCCGGGGAGCATGAACAACGCGGCGAACGCACAGGTCAGATGGACCCGCAGCCGGACCGGGTCGAACGCGAAGTCGCGCCCGAACAACTCGGCCTGCACGATCGCCGCGCTCAGCAGCGCAACGGTGCATCCGGCCAGCACGAAATGGCGAGTCCGGCGACCCGTCCAGCCCGCGTGGGCCGTCAGCCCGAGACCCACCACCGTGAGCACCAGGTTGGCGACGAACAGGTAGATGTTCATCGGTGCGAAAGACTAGGCGTGCGGCGGGCGCGGCTCCAGGTCCGAATCCGGCGGAATTGGCCCGCTGGGCGGTCCGATACGCTGTGACTGCGTCTGTGCGCCCGCCCCCCCCATGCAAGCCCTTCTGCCCCTTCTTCTTTTTGTTTTCTCCCTCGCCGGCGGCGACGACCCCATCGGGCCGCGCGACGGCGTCTTCCTGTTGCGGAGCGTGACCGTCTGGAACGCCGACGGTTCCCTGACCGAAGACCGCAGCCTGCTGCTGCGCGGCGGCGTGATCGAAGCGGTCGGCGGAGCCGACCTCGCGGCCCCGCCCGAAGCCCGGGTCGTCGAAGCCGGTGCCGACTGGCTCGCCTATCCGGGCCTGGTGCACGCTCGTTTCGACCTGAACGGCACCAAGGTGCCCGCGTCGCCGTTCCACAACGAGGCGACCGACCCGCGCCGCGATCCCATCCCGGCCATGGAATGGGGCACGCGCAAGGACTTGCGCGCATGGTTGCGCGTCGCCGACGTGCTTGCCTGGGAGCCGGACAAGGCGGCGAAGTGGCGGCTCGCCGGCTTCACCAGCGGCTATCTGCTTCCCGACCAGGGGCTGGTGCGCGGCCGCGCCGCGTGGGTCAGCTTGAACGACCGCCCGCTCGGCGATGCGCTGCTCGCCCGCGAAGGCCTGCTGACCTTGTCGTTGGCGGCGGCGCCCGGCGGTTACCCGGGGACTCCGATGGCGACCCTGGCGACGCTGCGCCAGGCCTTTCTCGACGCCCAGCGCATGCGCGCGGCCACCGGCGGCCGCGAGCGCACCGATCCGGACGCAGTGGCGCTGCGCGACTACGAAGGTGCGCTGCTCTTCCACGCCAACAGTGCGCGCGAAATCGAAAACGTGCTCGACCTGGTGCGCGACTACGCACCGGATCATCCGCTGGTGATTCTCGGCGGCCGCGACGCGTGGAAGCACGCCGCGCGGCTCAAGACCACCGGAACGAGCGTCTTGTACGTGCTGGACCTCCCCGACGCGCCCAAGAGCGACGAGAAACTCAAGGTCGCCCCCGCAGACGCACGCCCTTGGTGGCAGTCGCCCGCGCGCTTGCGCGAAGAACGGCGCGCCGTGCACGCCGAACACGTGGCCGGGTTCCGATTGCTGCGCGAGTCCGGGGTACGCTGCGCGCTGGTCCCCGACGGATCGCCCAAGGAACTGGCCGAAGACCTGGTGCAGTTGCGCGACGACGGCTTGACCGACGACGAACTGATCGCCGCGCTGGGGCCCGACGTCGCGGCCGTGCTCGGCTTGCAGGGCGTCGGCACGCTCGAAGCCGGCGCCGGCGCCGACTTGGTGATCCACCGCGGCCCTTGGGCGCCCGACAAGGCCAAGCTCGCCTGGGTGTTCGCGGACGGCCGCGGCTGGGAGTTTCCGGCGCCCGAGGAAGAGGCCGAGGAGGCCGCGGATGCGGAAAAGCCGGCGAGCGAGAAGGACGACGAGCCCAAGGCCGAGGCGGATGACCCGGGCCTGCTGTTCGACGGCACCTGGACGTTCGAAGTTTCCCCGCCCGGCGCCGACGAGGCGATGCCGATCCGCCTGGTGGTCGACACCGCAGGCCCGAGCGTCGAAGCCGGCCCCGCCGACGAGCCCGACGAAGCCATCGCCGGCCGCGACGTCGCGATCGACGGTGACGTGCTGACTTTCGTGCTCGACGTGCCCGACATGCCCGAGCCCTTCAAGGTGCGGATGCAGTCCTTCGGCGAACTCGCCGAAGTCACGATGGACACGCCGTTCGGCAAGCTGACCATGGAGGCCGAACGCAGCGGAGGCCCCGCCGGAGCGGGCCCGGCCAAACCGAAACAAGACGCCGACAAGGCGGGGGCCGATTCCGAAGCCGACGCCTTCCCGCTCGGCCATCCCGAAGCCTTGGTGGAAGTCCGCGCCGACCGCGTCCCCCACTTGGCGCTGGACGGCGACGTGCTGCTCAAGGGCGGCACGCTCCACACGATGACCGGGCGCGGGCCTTTCGTCGGCGACCTGCTCATCCGCGACGGCAAGATCGCCGCGGTCGGCGGGCGGCAGGTCGCGCCTGCAGGCGTGACCGTGATCGACGTGTCCGGGCAGCACGTGATGCCGGGCGTGATCGACGCCCACAGCCACCTGGCGCTGGACGCGGTCAACGAAGGCAGCGTCGCGATCACCGCCGAGTGCCGCATCGCCGACATGATCCATCCCGAGTCGGTTTCGATCTTCCGCGCCGCCGCGGGCGGGACGGCGGTCAACCAGTCGTTGCACGGGTCGGCGAACCCGATCGGCGGCCAGGCAGCCGTCTGGGAGCTCGACGTCAACCGCCGCTCGATCGGCGAGCTCCTGGTTCCCGGCGCTGCGCAAGGAATCAAGTTCGCGCTGGGCGAAAACGTCAAGCAGAGCAATTTCGGCCGCGGCGGCAACCGCTTCCCGACCTCGCGGTCCGGAGTCGAAGCCGTCTACCGGCGCGCTTTCACGCGCGCGCGCGAATACGCACAGGAGCGGGAACGCGGCGCGCCGGGCTTCCGCCCCGACGTGCGGCTCGAAGTGCTCGCGGGAATCCTCGCCAACGAGATCCACGTCCAGTGCCATAGCTACCGCGCCGACGAGATTCTCATGTTCCTCCGCATCTGCGAAGAGTTCGGGATCAAGCGGCCGACCTTCCAGCACGTGCTCGAGGGCTACAAGGTCGCGCCGGAACTCGCCGCCGCCGGAGCCATGGCGAGCACCTTCAGCGACTGGTGGGCGTACAAGATCGAAGCGTATGACGCGATCCCCTGGAACACCTGGCTGCTCGACCGCGCCGGCGTAACGGTTTCGATCAACTCCGACAGCGGGGAGATGATCCGGCGCTTGAACACCGAAGCCGGCAAGGGCCTGCGCTACGGCCAAATGGATCTCGAGGCCGCCATGGCGATGTGCACGCTGGCACCGGCGACGCAGCTGCGACTCGAGGACCGGCTCGGCAGCTTGGAGAAAGGCAAGGACGGCACCGTCACCGTCTACGACGCCGCGCCGCTCTCGAGCTACGCGCGCTGCACGCTCACTCTTGCCCGCGGGCGGGCGCTCTTCGCGCGCGCGCCCGAACACGATGCCGCCTGGGAAGCCTACGGCGCCGCTGCGCGGACCTTCGCCGCGGAACACGCCGCTGCTGCGCCGGCGCGCCCGGAACGCCAGCCGGACCGCGAAGAATGGGAACGCTGGACCCGCCCCGGACTCGGCCTTGCAACGCTGATCCTCGGCGCCACGATCCATCCGGTGAGCGCGCCGCCGTTCGTCGGCACGGTCCTGATCGCCGACGGCCGCTTCGCCTACGTCGCCGAAGGCGGCTGGGACGGCGCGCTGCCCGAAGGATCCGAAGTCGTCCAGGCGGACGGCTTGCACCTGTATCCGGGCTTGATCAGCGCGAGCGAACGCATCGGCCTCTACGAAATCGGCTCGGTCGCCGGTACCCTCGACAGCCGGGAGACCGGCGATTGGCAGCCCGACTTGTCGATCGCCACCGCGATCCACGCCGACAGCACGCACCACGCGGTGCACCGCATGAACGGCGTGACCCATGCGCTGGTGCGCGCCACCAGCGGCACGCTGGGCGGCCAGGCGGCCCTGGTCGCGCTCGACGGCGAGACGCCGATGGAGATGGCCGTCGTTCCCGACCTCGGACTGAGCGTGCGTTTTCCGCACGTCTCCGCGCCGGCCGACGAAAAAGCGCCGGAGGACCCCGATGCGCTCGCCGAGCTCGACCGCTGGTTCGACGACGCGCTCGCACAAGCCGGACGGATCGAGCGCCTGCGCGAGGCGGATCTGCCGATGCTCGGCCAGGATCTCAAGCTGCGGGCCTTGCTGCCCTATGCCCGCGCTGAGAAACCGGTGCTGCTCGACTGCGCCGACCGCTTCACGCTGATGCGCGCGGTGCGCTGGGTCGAGGACCGCGGCCTCGACGCGATCTACTTCGTCGGCGACGATGCCTGGCAGGTCGCCGGCTACCTGGGCGCGCGCGGCGCGCGGGTCGTGCCGCCGCCGGTGCACAGCCTGCCCGGCAGCCGCGACGACGTCTACGACTCGGCATACCGCGGCGCGGGCCTGCTCGCGCGGGCGGGCTGCGACGTGGCCCTGCGCACGGACAACCCCGAAGTCACGCGCAACCTGCCTTTCCAGGCCGCGACCGCCGCGGCGCACGGACTCGGCAAGGAAGCCGCCCTCTACGCTCTCACCTTGGGTGCGGCGCGCATGCTCGGAGTCGACGAGCTAACCGGCAGCATCGAGACCGGCAAGGTTGCCAACTTCTTCCTGGCCGAAGGCGACCCGCTCGACAACCCCGGACGCGTGGTGCGGCTGTGGATCGGCGGCAAGCCGGTGCCCTTGGAGTCCAAGCAGACGCTCTTGCGCGACCGCTACGCCGAACGCTTGGAGCGCAAGCTCGCGGAACGGGACAGCCCGCCGCAGCCGACCGGCGTACGCGTGACGACCGACAACTGAAGACGGCGGTACGGCGCCGGGCGGCCCTAGGCTGCGGGGCCGCGCCGTCGTCGGCTCCCCGCATGTTCGCCATCCTCCGCCGCAATCCGCAGTTCCGCAGGCTGTGGGCGGCGCAAGCGATCAGCCAGGGAGGCGACTGGCTGAACCGGATCGCGATCCTCACGCTCATCGGGCGCCTTGGCTCGCCGAGCGAAGCGGCCGGCGTCGGCGCGCTGTTCGGCTTCGAGCTTGCGGTGCGCCTGTTCCCCTCGGCGTTGTTCGGTCCGATCGCCGGCCCGCTCGCCGACCGCCTGCCGCGCCGCGCGCTGATGATCGGCTCCGATCTCCTCCGCATCGTGGTGGTGCTCGGCTATCTGCTGATCGACCGGCCGGAGGAGCTGCCGCTCCTGTACGGATTGCTCATCACCCAGATGAGCTTGACCATCTTCTTCACGGCTGCGCGTTCGGCGGCGGTGCCGCAGACCGTCCCCGCCGGGGACCTGCACGCGGCCTACACGATCAGCGCCACCACCTGGAGCGCCATGCTCGCTCTCGGTGCGGCGGCGGGCGGCCTGCTCGTCGAGCTCGTCGGCGTGCGCGGCGTGTTCCTCCTCGACGCGTGCACCTTCGCCGCCAGCGCCGCGATGCTGCTGCGGCTGGCGCCGTTGCCGGTGCCCGAGCATCCGCAACGGCTGAGCCTCCGCGACCTGCTGCTATTCGTCGACATGCGGCGCGCGTTCGCCCACTTGCGCGAGCGCAAGATCCTCGCGCCCTTGTTCGCCAAGACCCTCTGGGGCAGCGCGGGTGGGTTCCTGGTGCTGCTATCGGTCGCCGCGCGCGAGCGCTTTCCTTCGAGCACCGATGCCGTCGAAGCCGCGGGCAACGCCGGACTCGCCACCGGCCTCCTCTACACGGCACGCGGCATCGGCACCGGAATCGGCCCGATCCTCGCACGCCACTATCTCGGCAGCACCGATGCGGCGCTGCGCCGGCAGATCCTGGCCGGATTCGCCGTCGGTGCGGGCGGCTATGCGGTCTTCGCGGTCTGCGAGTCCCTGCCCTGGGCGTTTTTCTGGGTTCTGGTCGCGCACTGCGGCGGCAGCACGCTCTGGGTCGCCTCGACCACCTGGTGGCAGCGCCGCGTCGACAACGCGTTCCGCGGCCGCGTTTTCTCGCTGGAATTCCTGGGCATGACCCTGGCGTTCATCGCCGGCGCCCTGGGCGCGGGCTGGGTGTACGACCGCACCGGCTCGGTCCGCGACGCGGTCTGGGTGCAGTCCGGCCTGGTGGTCGCGGGCGGCCTCGCATGGGCCTGGATCGCGCGCCGTACGGCCGCTGCGGGCGGAGATCGCGACGGCGCCGACGGCTACAATGAGAGCGCGTGAATCCTCAGACCGCCGAAAAATCACCCGTTCGCCCGCAACAAGATCCCGGTGCCGACCCCGCCGCCGCAGGCCTTTCGGCCATGGCGCGCCGGATGCGGGCCTCGTCGATCCTGACGATCGCCGGCGACGTCCGTGAACTCAAGGACCGCGGCGTCGAGGTCGCGGACCTCACCGTCGGCGACTTCTCGCCGGCCGAGTTTCCGATGCCCGCGCGGCTCGCCGAGCTGCTCCACCAGGCCTTGCGCGACGGGGAAGTCAATTACCCTCCCGCGGCCGGCGTGAAGGAGCTCCGCCAGGCCGTCCGCGAGCACTTGCTGCGCACGCAGCAGCTCGACTATCCCATCGAGTCGATCGCGATCGTCGGCGGCGCCCGCCCGGCGCTCTATTCCGCCTACCGCCTGCTGACCGATCCCGGCGACACGGTGCTCTATCCCGTGCCGTCGTGGAACAACCAGAACTACCGCGACATCTGCGAGCTGAACGCGCGCAGCGTGCTGTGCCGGCCCGAGGACGCCTTCCAGCCGACCGCCGCTCTGCTCGCTCCGCACGTGCGCGACGCCAAGCTGCTGGTGCTGAACACTCCGCAGAACCCTTCCGGCGGCGTGATGCCGCGCGCAGAGATGCAGCGCTTCGGCGAACTTCTCGTCGAGGAGAACGCGCGCCGGCAGCGCACCGGAGGCAAGCCCTTCTACTTGATCCTCGACCAGATCTACCGCGCCCTGGTGTTCCCCGGTTCCGAGCACTTCTCGCCCGTGCAGCTCGTGCCCGAATGCCGGCCGTACGTCGTCCACGTCGACGGCATTTCCAAGTTCTGCGCTGCGACCGGCCTTCGCGTCGGCTGGCTGGCGGCGCCGCCGGCGATCGCGAGCAAGGCCGTCGCGCTGCTCACCCACCTGGGCGCGTGGGCGCCGCGGCCGGCGCAAGTCGCCTCGGCGAAATTCCTGCGCGAGATCGACACGGTCGCCGCCTGGGAGGCCGAGATGGTCGAACGGGTGCGCGAGCGCCTGCAGGTCCTCCACGAATGCGTGCAGGAGCTCCGCGACGCGGGTTTGCCGGTTTCCGCCGTGCCGCCGCAAGGCGCGATCTACATGGCGGTGCGCTTCGACCTCGCCGGCCGCGTCACGCCCGCAGGCGAGGTGCTGCGCAGCAACGAGGACATCCGCTCCTATCTGCTCCAGAACGCGGCTTTCGCTTTGGTGCCCTTCTCCGCTTTCGGCGTCGCCGCGGAACACGAGAACGGCTGGTTCCGTGCCAGCGTGGGCGCCATTGGCACCGACGCCCTGCGCGCGGCGGTGCCGCGCGTCGCCAGCGCGATCCGCGCGCTCAGCTGATTTCCGCCGTGGCCGCACCGCCGCGCGCCCGACGTCCCGCCGAAACGCTGCCCAGGTGGACGGCGACTATGGCGATCGGAGTCGTCGCGGTGATGCTGCCCGTCCTGGCGCTGACCGTGCCCAGCCTGGCCGCCTTGCGTGCGTTCGACATTCCGCTCACGCTGGTGATGTTCCTGCCGTGCGCGCTGATCACGATCCGCGCCGAGGAGCGGCGCGACGGCGTGCTCGTCGGCCTGCTTGCCTGCGTTCTCGGCGTCACGATCGCTTTGCTCGGCCTGGTGCTCGACCACCAACATCCTTGGTGGCCGTAGCGGCCGCGCGGAGTACCTCGAAACCGAGTTCCGCGACCGGCGACCCGTTGAGCAGGAATCGCGCGCGTGACGGGCCGTCGAGCAGCGGCGCGGCCCGGCGGTCGAAGATCCGTTCGCGCAAGCGGACGACCAGGCGGCCGCGGTCGGGAAGCCGCACCGTGCCGAAACTGCAGCGCTGCTTGCGCGGCCGGTGCGCGTTGCGACCCGGCATTTCGATCTCGTAGACGAGCGCGGCGTCGGCAGCCGCACCGCGGTTGCGCAATTCCAGACGGAAGCGCAGCGACGAATTCGGCGGCACCACGCGGCCGTTCTCGAGCCGCACCGTGGCCTCGACCTGCAAGGCTCCGAAACCGAGCGCGCGCAGCGCGAACGGATCGCCGTCCTTGAGGAGCGTGCGCAGTCCCTTGCGCACCATGCGCTCGACTTGCGGGCCGCGGTCCGCATCGCCCCACCATCGCGAGGCGACGTCGAGGGCGAGGCGCGGATGGTCCTTGCTGATGTCGTTCAGGCAGTTGCCGACCGCGTTCGCGACCCATGGCTCGGTCTCGCCGCGCAGCGCCTCCAGCAGCGGCAGCAGCAGCGCGGGGTTCGCCGCAGCCCATTCCATGCGCTTGACCCATACGCCGCGCGGACGGCTCGCCTCGATCGCGGCGCGGCGGACCGCGCGGGAAAGGTCGCCGACCCATGGCCGCAGCAAGGCCACGGCGGCGGGACCGAGCAAGTGCAGCTGCGGTCGCAAACCGAAGGCCTGCAGCGCTTCGGCGACGCGGCGGTCCTCGTCCACGGCGAGCGTGCGCAGCAGTTCGATCGCCCGTTCGGGCGCATCCCGGTGCAGGTCCGCGATCAGCGCCGGCACGAAGAAGCGGACTCTCGCTTCCGGTGCGGCGGAGAGCACGAGCGCCGGCTGCAGCGGGTCGGGTGCTTCGAGGGCATGTTCGAACAGGGCCGCTTGCACCTGCCGCCACTGGCCCAGGAGCGTTTCCTCGAAGTAGCCCCCGGCGCGAAGCTCGCGGCCCAGGTCGAAGGCCCTGGGGACGCCGGCCGCATGGGCCGCGGCCTCGAGGAGCGGCAGCACGCTGTCGCCGGGGCTCTCGGCAGCCACCCCGCTGCCCCCCTTGCGCCGCTGCCTGAGCCGTCCCGCCATGGGAGGAATTTATCCGGGCGGCCGCGCAGAGCACCGGTGGTGCGACCTAGGCCCCTTCGAGGCCCATTTTCGGCAACTTTCCCCCTATCCAGGCGTCCAATGGTGGCGATCTGGGGTCATATTCCACGGAGAGCCGATTCATGCACTTCGCCACCCCCATTTTCTCCCTGCTCGCGCTGCTGGCACCCCAACAGGGCGTACTCCGCCTGGACGAGTCCGCAACGCTTCCGACCTTGGGACTCGGCGATGCCGACCATGCGACGGTTGCCGTGAATTCGCGGGGCGACGTGCTGGTGGCTTTCCACACCAGACGGGACGACCTTTCCGGGGAACCGTTCCAAGTCGAGGCCGCGTTCCTGCGCTACCTGGGCCAAGGCCTTTGGGAGCTGCCTTCCCTTGGTTACAACCACTTCGTGCTCGGCGATCCGACCGCCCAGGTCCTCGATCCGGGCGGCGAGTGCTGCACCAAGCCCGACGTGGTCGCCGTCGGCGAGAACTTCGTGGTCGTCTGGCCGCGCACTCCGCCGGGCCAGGAGACGACCCGGCTCGAAGCCGCGTTCTTCGAGCCCGGTATCGTCGGCGAGGCGGTGGTTCACGCCGAAGCCCCCGGAATCGGCTGGCTTCTGGACGGGACCGTTCTCAACGGGAGCGCGGGCGTGATGCCCGACCTCGCGGCAGTGCCGGGTTCGAGCACAAAGGTGCACGTCGCGTATGCCCACGCCGACGGGGACAGCGGCAGATTCCACGACTACGACGTGCGCTACATGACCGCCGATTTCTCGTCCTTGCCGCCGCTGCTCGAAGGCCCCTACGCCTTGGTGGAAGACCTCGCCTTCGACGACCCGTCCGTTGGCAATGGACAGCGCGGCGGCAAGGTGCTGCCGGACCTCGTGGTCGACGACTACGGCAACCTGGTGCTCGCCTACGAGAACTTCTCCTCGCGCGGCGCGCAGGACGAAGGCTGGATCGACGTCTGCCGTTTCAGCGTCCCCGGAGGACCGCCTCTCGAACTCGAGCGCGAAAGCTTCCACGGCGCGAACTCCGACGACTGGACGCGCCGGCCGATGCTGGCCACCAACCACCGCGACTCGGACAACTCGGTGTCGCTGCTGTACCAGTCCGCAAGCCAGGGGAGCGACGCCGACATCGACAGCCGCCACTACGAACTCAGTTTCCCCGACAGCGGTTCGCGCGGCACGGTGGACGTCGTCGATCTGCAGTACCCGAACCTTCCCGACGAGAACGACCGCATGCCGTGTGCGCTGCACGGCGAAGGACTGCGGGTCGGCTTCGCCACCAAGCTGTCCGGCAACCAGTCGTGGCTGCTCGCGTGGGCGCCGACCCACGACTCGAGCAAGACCTTCCGGCTCACAAGCAAGGCCCTGCTGGCTTCGCGGCCTGCCGCGGCGATGCTCGAATTCGGCACTCCCGGAGCCCCGCGGACGCGCTTGATCCCGATCAGCTACGAATTCCCGGATCCGAGCGCCGGTGGCGCGGATCGGATCGGCCTGCAGCTGCGCCTGCTCTAGGGAAGCCCTGATCTAACCCGCGGCCGCTTCGGCGCGGAGCGCGGCGCCGACCTGCGCGATCAGAAAACTCACCGCCGGCGTGTAGTACGGCCGCGGGCCGTCTTCGACCCGGAGCAGGGCGCCACCCCTGGCGCGGCGGAGCAAGCGCAAGAAGAACACTTGTGAGAAGTTTTCGTCGGCGCTCAGGACCTTGAGGAGCCAGCCGTCGCTGCCGGCGAAGACCTCCTTCACTTCGCCGACCAGGCCGCCGCCGGCGAAACGGGCGCCGACCAGCGCGTGCAGGAGCTCGGGTTCGGGGAATACGTCGAAGTGGAGGCTGAGCATGGCTGCGTCGAGGACGTGACGGGGCGCGGGTGTCGGCGCGCCCTCCTGGCGCGCCTCCAAGCGGAACGTGCGGCGCCCCTCGGCGCGCCACTTGCGCTCGTAGCGGGTGAGAAAGGGGCGTTCGGGCCCTTCTTCGACTGCGCCGACGGCCAGAGTGCCGTGTTCGGCGAGCAAGGCCCGCGCCTGGCTCGCGAACCACTCCTGGTCGGTCACGAGCTCGAAACTGCCGCCAGTGCCGAGAACGTCGGCAAGCGTCGCTCCGAGGCCGCGGCGCGTGACGCGATGCTTGGCGTGCCGTCCCTTTGGCCACGGCATGGGGAATTGCATCAGCACGTGCTGCAGCGACCCGGTCGGGAACAGCTCGCGCAACAAGTAGCGGGCGTCGCCGCGGACGAGCCGGACGTTGCCGAGCCCGGCTTCCGCGCAGCGGGCCGAGGCGCGGACCGTGCACTCGGGAGGCAGCTCGATGCCGACCAGGTTCCAGTCGGGCCGGCTCGCAGCCCACCACGCGAGGTACTCGCCGCTGCCGTAGCCGAGTTCCACCGCGAGCGGCGCCGCGCGGCCGAACGCGGCGGTCCAGTCGAGCGGCAGTCGTCCGGCCGCGGCAGGCCGCAGCTCGTAGCGCTCGAGCGCCTCCGGCGACGGCTTCAACGCTCGCTCGCGGGCGTGGGCGTCGCCGTCCGCTTGCCGCTCAGTTTCTCGACGACGACCAACACCAGCACGTTGGCGAGCAGCGCCGGCAGCACGGAGTCCCAGCGGCCCAGGCCTTCCGCGGAATTGAGGATCTCCGCATCGACGAGCAGCCACCAGCCCACGGTCACTACGAGCCCGGTGCACATGCCGCTGACCACGGCGACGGCGGAAGTCTTCGGACGCAGCAGCGCGCAAGCGACGGCCGGCGTGATCGTTGCACCGTAGATCGTGTACGCGAGCAGCGCGACTTCGAAGAAGCGGTCGCTGCTGTACGCCAGACCGAGGGCAATGAGGCCGAGCACGATCACCAGGATGCGCTGGCGTTTGGGAGTGGTCTTGCCGCCGTGGAAGTCGGAGGCCGCGGTCGTCGAGCACGCGAGCAGGAAGCTGTCGGCGGTCGAAATGATGATCGCCACCACCGTCGCCAGGATCAGCAGGCCGATCGCCGGCGGCAGGATCGACGCATCCCCGGTCTCGCTGATCGCCATGGCCACGATCACGTGCCCCGGATTCGAAACCTGTTCGGGCGCGAGCAGCAATTTCCCGAGGAACGCGAGCCCGATGATCGCTGTTTCGAGAACCAGCAGTCCGACGAGCGTCACCAGCGCGGCGCGCTTGGCCGTGCTCGGAGACTTGGCCGCCATGAACCTCTGCATCAAGTTGGCGTCGCCGAGGATGAGCAGGAAGGTCGGCAGCAGCCAATTGACGTACTTGGGAAACGGGACCGAACCGAAGACCTTGCCGTAGCCCGCGGGAATCGGATTGACCGCCGGATCCCACTGCGCCCACGCGAAGGCCAGGCCGAACAACAGGCCCGCCGAGAGGATGATGCCGTTGACCACGTCGGTCATCGCCACGCTCACCATGCCGGCAAGCGCGGTGTAGAGGATCACGAACACGGCGAATGCCGCCGGCCACAACGAGGTCGCGGCCTGCCCGTCGGGTCCCGGCGAACCGATCGTCAGATCGAGTCCGGGAAACAAGCGCTCCGCCACGGCCGCGCCGGCCCGGTACTGGTAACTGACGATGATCAGGTAGGCCGTGAGGAGCGCGATGGCGCCGACCCAGCGGGCGACCTTGCCGAAGCGCAGACCGAGCAGCTGCGGCATGCTGCCGGCCGGCAAGCTGCGGACGCGCGGTGCGATCCAAGCGAGCATGCACATGCCGATCACGCCGGAAATCGGCAGCAGGAAGCCGACCGCGCCGGCCTCCCAGGTCTTCTGCGCGTTGCCGAAGATCGAACCGGTGCCGATCCAGGTGGCGATCAAGGTGCCAGACAGCACTCCGGGGCCCAGTCGGCGGCCGGCAAGCGCGAAGTCCTCGGAGGTCTCGATCTTGCGGGCGTGCCAGACTCCGAGCAGGGTCATGGCCAGCAAAAAGGCCAGGATCAGGTAGGGAGCGGCGGCCACCGCGAAATCCTAGCGGCCCCGGGCCGGCCGAGCCGGAGGGCCTTGCAAGCCTCACGCTGGACTTCCTGGCCGACTTCTTTTCCAATCCGAGCCGTTGCCGAGCCGTTTCCAGGTCATAATTCCCCTGCCAGGCTCCCCGCTCCGGGATTTCGCGTCAGTTGACCGGCTCCCTGGCCGATTCGAGAAGAGTGCAAGTCCGCGCCACCATCGCCGCCCTGCTGCTGCTGCTTCCGAGCAGCGCGACGGCCGGCCTTTGGGCCGAGGCGGTCTTCTGCGCCTGCGGCGGCGAGACCCCCGCCATGGCTTGTTGTGCGGACGAGTCGGAATCCGAAAGCGCGGAGCTCGTGGCGAATTGCTGCTGCGAGATCGAGGCACCGGTCGAGCGCGCTCCGGAGCCGTCTTCGCCGCGGCACTCGGGGAGCGACGAAGAGCCGGGGAGCGCACCCGCGAGCGCGGCGCCCACCGCGCCCGAGCCGGCCGCGTCGTCGCAGCGCGGTGCCGCGCTGCATCCGCAGCCGCCGCGAGCTCCGCCTCGCAGCCTGCGCTTGTTGCACCAGTCCTTTCTCTGCTGAGTCGAAAGCCCCCCAGCCGCGACGCCATCGGGCGCGCGGGTGTGCGTGAGCCTTCCTCCATCGAGTCGAAGCCGCCGGGACGGACCCCGCGCGCCTCGTGACCGTTCCATGCAGAGAAATCGACGATGCAACACCAATTCGCAATCGCGGGCCTGATCCTGCTCGCCGCGAGCTGCTCGGCCGCACCCCGGCCCGGGGAGCTGCAGGCCCGTGCCCGCGCCGGTGCCGCCCCCAGGGGAGCGACCGCGGCCCCGGAATTCCCTGCAGCCGCCGTGCAGGATCCCGCAGCGCTGCTGCGCCTTGGTGCCGCGCGCAATCCCGGCCTCCAGGCGGCGCACTCCCGCTGGGTGGCGGCGCTCGAACGCGTGCCGCAGGCCGGCTCACTGCCCGATCCGCGGCTCACCTTCACCGGGTATCTCGCAGAGGTCGAGACCCGCGTCGGCCCCATGCAAGGTCGGGTGGGCGTGAGCCAGGCGATTCCCTGGTTCGGCAAGCTCGACGCCGCCGCCGACGCGGCCGCCGCGCTCGCCGAAGCAGAACACGAGGCGCTCGAAGCCGCGCAGTGGGATCTGCGCGCGCGCGTCCTCGCTGCCTGGAGCGAATACGCCTGGCTGGTCCAGGCCGTGGCGATTGCCGAAGGCCACATGGAACTGCTGACGTATCTAGAATCCGTTTCGCAGAGCCGCTATGCGACCGGAAGCACCTCGCACGCCGACGTCGTGCGGGTGCAGATCGAGATCGGCACCACCGAGAACCGCTTGCGCTCGCTGAAGGACCTGCGCGCGCCGCTCGTCGCGCGCCTGAACGCGGCTCTCGACCGCCCGGCCGCCGCCGAGCTCGACTGGCCGGAGTCCCAGCAGCCGGCGGCGCTGCCCGGAGCTCTCGAGTCCGGCGCCGGGCTTGGCGACACCCATCCCGTGTTGCGGGCGCTGCGGCGCCGGATCGAGGCCGCCGGACACCGGCTGGCATCCGCCGAGAAGGAACGCTATCCCGATTTCCAGGTCGGCGCCGACTGGACCCTGATCGGTCCGGCGCGCATGCCCGGCGTCGCCGGCAGCGGTGAGGACGCATTCGGCCTGACACTGGGCGTCGAGCTGCCGATCCGTTCCGGCCGGATCCAGGCGGGCATCGCGGAGGCCCGCGCCGAAACCGCGGCAGCCCGCGCCGAACTCGCCGAACAGTCGAACCGGCTCGCCGCCGAGCTCGCGATGGCCCTGTACGAGAGCCGCGACGCCGAGCGCCGGATCGCGCTCTACCGCGACGGCTTGATTCCCAAGAGCGAAGAAGCGCTGCAAGCCACGCTCGGCGCCTACAGCACGGGCGAAGCGGGTTTCGACGCGCTGATCGACGCCACCCGCCTGCAGATCGAATTCCAGCTGGCCGCGGCGCGCGCCGAGGCCGACCTTGTCCAGTCCCTGGCCGCGGCGGAACGCTTGAGCGGCGTGGTCCGCCTGGACATTGCGAGGAATGAATCATGACGACGACCCACAAGATCGTGGCGGTTCTGATCCTGCTCGCCGCCGGCTTGGCGGTCGGCCGCTGGTCCGCCCCGGCCGCAACGGTGCCCGCGGAAGCCGATGGCGGCGGCGCGGCCGCCGAAATCGCACCGCCGGCCGCCGCCGCGCCCGAAATCTGGACTTGCTCGATGCATCCGCAAGTGCGGCTTCCCGGGCCGGGTCAGTGCCCGATCTGCGCCATGGACCTGATCCGTCTCGACGACGGCGCAACCTCCGCAGGCCCTCGCACGCTCGAGCTTTCCGAGAACGCCATCGCGCTCGCGGAAATCGAGACCGCGCTGGTCGAACGCGGCATCGTGGAGCGGCGCCTGCGCCTGGTCGGCAAGGTCGCCCTGGACGAAACCCGCGTGGCGACCATCTCCGCCTGGGTTCCCGGCCGCATCGAGAGGCTCTACGTCGACTCCACCGGGATTCCGGTCCGTGCCGGCGACCACCTGCTCGAGCTCTACAGCCCCAAGCTGTTCGCGG
>DASWJW010000229.1:0-26230 GCA_036396955.1 Planctomycetota bacterium | reverse complement strand
AACTGATCACGATCACCGACCACATGGATCTCGGTCTGGGCTCCGCTCCCGCCCGCCTGGACGACGATCCGGAAGCCGCGCCTTTCCTGCTGGGAATGCGGGCGATCCGCAGTTCGCTGCGGAGCGTGCTCGAACGCTTCGGCTTGCAGGCGATCCATCCGGAGCCCGACCACGAGTTCGACCCCGAACAGCACGAAGCGGTGCACGTCGAAACGCGCGCCGAGCTCGGGGCTCCGCAGCTCGAGACGCTGCGGCCCGGCTACCGGATGGGCCGCCGCATCCTGCGTCCCGCCCAGGTGCGCCTGCTCCAGCCGCCGCCCGGCGAAGACTCCTCTTCCGGCGAAGAGGAATAGGCGCAAATGCCGCACTACGACTACCACTGCAAGGCCTGCGGCCACGAATACGAGGTCTACCAGGCGATCAGCGCGACCGCGCTCCGGCGCTGTCCCGAGTGCAAGCGCCTGCGGCTCGAACGCCTGATCGGCGGCGGCGGCGCCGTATTGTTCCGGGGCACCGGTTTCTACGAAACCGACTACAAGCGGCCTGCGGGCGGCGGCGACGCCGGCGACGGCGCGAGCGGCAAGACCGATTCCAGCAAGCCCGAGAGCAAGCCGGCGAGCAAGCCCGACCGAACGCCCGGCACCGGCGAAGGCGCCTCCAGCTAGTCCTCCCGCCAGCCATGGCGCGTCCGGGTGCGGCGGACTGGCCGCCCGGAGTATTTTTTGCCACCATGTCGGCAACTCGGGCGTTCCCTTGCGGTCCCCCGACCGGATTCCATGCAGGCAGTCAACCGCGCTCTCCCGTTCGTCCTCTTCCTACTGGCCTTCTCGCTCTTCGCCGCCGCGCCCGCGGCCGCTCAAAAAGCCAAGGTCGGCAAGGAGTACTTCGAGGACCATCACTTCGGCTACAAGTTCCGCTATCCGGAAGAGTGGCTCATCGTTCCGGTCAAGCCGGAGGAGCGCAAGCGCGGCATGATCGCGCAAATGGGCGGACCCTCCGTCACCGTCCGGGTCGGCGGCAACCAGGCGGGACAGGTCACCCTGAAGCTGGACATCTGGAAGTTCGACCAGGAAGCGGCGGTCACCCGCGACGAAGACGAAGGCAGCGGCGGCCTGCGCGGCCGCGTCGAGCGCACGAGCAGCCGCCCCACCATCGCCGACAAGATGGGCGAACTCGCGCGTGGCTACGGTTTCCGGGACTTCGAGGCCGGCGAGATCGACGACTTCAAGGCCAGCAAGATCGGCGGCCTCCGGCAGGAATTCACGGCTTTCACGGGCGACTACGACGCGACTTTCGTGACGTTCACTTTCGCGCTCGACGATTTCGACATCGCGCTGGTGTTCTGGGTTCCCGACGGCGAACTCAACAAGTGGGGCAAGGTCGCGGTCGACGCCGCCAAGACCTTCCGTTTGATCGACCGGGTCGAGGCGCTCGAACTCACCGAAGACGCCACCTACGACCAGAAAGTCGCCTACTACCGGGACCAGGCCTCCCGCACCGTCGGCTGGGAAGTCGTCGAGACTCCCAGCCAGCGCTACATCGTCCTGACGTCTTCGAAGGACGCGGACTTCGTCAAGACCATCATCGACCGTCTGGAGAACTCACGCGACCTCTTCGAGAGCGAGTTCCCGCCGTCCAAGCCGATCAGCCACGTCTCCCTGGTGCGGATCTGCTCGACGATGGAAGAGTTCCACAAGTACGGCAAGACCGGTGGCGGCGTCGCCGGCTGGTTCAATCCGTCGACGACCGAGCTGGTGATCGTGGACTTCAAGGACTACAACCGCAAGATGACCTACGGGGTCATGACCCACGAGGGATTCCACCAGTACTGCCACTTCCTGTTCGACCAGTCCGAAGCCCACCGCTGGTTCGACGAAGGCCATGGCGACTACTACGGCGCTTTCGAGTTCAAGGGCAAGAAGGCCATCACCAAGGCCAAGATGGCCGGCGGCATCGAGCGGCTGACCGGTATCAAGCAGATGATCCGCGAAGGGACCTACCGCCCCATCGCCGAACACGTGCGCCTCGACCACGGCCAGTGGCAGAGCCAGGGCCCGAGCAACGTCTCCTGCTACGAGCAGTCCTGGTCGATCATCTACATGTTGCGCGAAGGCATGAAGGGCAACGTGCCGCGAAAACTGTGGCGCGACGAATACGGCGAGATCGTGCCGGTCTACATGCGCACACTGCACGAAGGCTACCTCAAGGCCTATGACGAGCTGCGCGACGAGGTCCGCAAGAGCCACGAGGCCTCGGGCGAGGAGCTCGATCCCAAGGAACTCGAGTCGTCTGCGCTGAGCAACCGTCTCTCGCAGGAGCGCAAGCAAGAGATCTGGGACGCGGCGATCAACGCCTCGTGGGGCCAGGTCGACATGGACGAATTCGAAGCGCACTGGCGCGAATTCGTCGAGAACCACCTTCGCAACTAGCGCGGCACGCCGCGGTCTCCCGCGCCTTCCCGGTCGGCCCAGCCGAACAGCCCGCGCGTGATCCAGAGGTAGACCGGCTTGCCGGTCCGCCGCCAGATCCGCGCTGGCTGCGAGGGCCGGCCGAGCAGCGCGAGTTCGCGCGCGGTGAGCGCCTCGGGACAGTAGGTGCGCTTGTGCTTGAGGAGGTGACGGACGTCTTCGCGCGCGAGCATCCGGAGCCACCGGCCGCGGCCGCCGCAACGCGCGAGCTGGAAATCGACCAATCCCGGCCGGCCGTCGGCCAGGACGAGCCAATTGGGTTCCTTGGCGAGATCGTTGTGGCAGGCGCCGCGCCGGCGCATCCGCGCGAGCAGACGCCGCGCATCGCGAAAATAGGCGGGGTCGACGGGCCGCGCGATCTGCATCGGTTCGCCGTCCAGCCAGGAACGCAGCAGCACTCTTCCGTCCCAGCGCGCGATGCGCGGCAGCCCGTCCAGGTCCCCTAGCCGGCGCAGGACCCGCGCTTCGCGCGCGGCGAGCCGCCGGGCGAGCGGCCGGGCCCACCAGCGTGCGGCGCCGATATCGCGTCGGACCTGTGGAACCGGCTGCCCGGCGCCGTCTATAGAATGCCCGCGCTCGACCCGGCCGAAGAGATCGGCCTTGAGGAGCGCGTCCGGGCGGAAGCCACGCTCCGGTGCCTCCGGATCCTGCGTGCGATTCGCTCCCACCGCCGAATGCTAGCAGCCCAACGCTTCGCGACGCGGACCGCCCTCGCGCTCCTCGTCCTGTTCGCCGCCGGCGGAACCGCCGTCGCCTCGGTGCCGCAGGGCGCCGGCGCGCGCGCCGTCGAACGCGCCGAGAAGCGGTTCGCAGAAGCGCTCTCGCGCCGCGACGCCGCGCAGGAGCGCCTCGCCGAGGAGTACCTGGCGTCCGAATCCTGGCTGCTCGGCGGCGAGGGCGCCGATGCCGATCCGCCGGTGCCGCTGCGGGCGTGGTGGGAGGCCAGCGGCGTGCCAAGCGGAGAATGGGGCGAGCGCCGCAGCCGCCTGGCCGACCGGGAGCCGTTCCACGCTTTGTGGAACCGCGAGCTGTACGTCCATTCGCCGGCCGCAGTCGTCTATGCGCGCACCGCGGAAGAGCTCGCCGAGTCGTTCCTCGCCCGCGAGAAGGCCCTGCACCCAGAGCGCTTCACGCGCGCTTTCGACAGCACGCCCGAAGGCATGGCGCTCATTCCCGGCGGCCGCTACGCGATCGGCCCCAGCACGGGCTACCTGCTCGGTTTTCCAGGATTCGACGAGGAACGACAGGAACGCATCCGGCCGTTCTACCTCGACAAGCGCGAGGTCGGCTGTGCAGACTACTCGCGTTTCCTGCTCGCGCAGCCGCCGTCGCTGCGCGAAGAGCACTTGCCCGCGGGCTGGGGCACAGCGCCCGACGGCACGCCGACCTATCCCGACGGCCACGGGCGCGCCGCGGTGACCGGCATCCCCTGGGCGTCCGCAACCGCCTACGCCGAATGGATGGGCAAGCGCCTGCCCACCGAGATCGAGTGGGAAGCCGCCGCCGCTGGAACGGACCGCCGCCGCTATCCGATGGGGGAACGCCTGGACGCAAGCAAGACCAACGTGAAGGCCTTCGGCGCCGGGGAAGTGCGCGCGCCGAACCAATTCACCGAAGACAGCACTCCGCAAGGCGTGCTCGGCTTGACCGGCAACGCCCGCGAGTGGACCGCGGATCTCTACGACGAGCGGCCGGGGCGCGAACGCGCCGTGGCCGCACGCAAGGCCGGGGTCTACACCATGGCGGCGGTGCGCGGCGGCTCCTACCTCGACGACGCCGATTCTTGCACCAGCGTATTCCGCTGGCTGGAGCCTGCGCTGACCGCTCGGCCGCGGCACGTCGGCTTCCGCTGCGCGATGGACGTCCGTTGAGTCCGGGCGCGGAGACGGCGCGGGAACTCGCCGGTGCGCTCGGCGGCCTGCTGTTCGCCCCGTTCCGCCATGCATGGGCGCTCGCGCGCGGTGCGCCGCGCCGCGCGGAATTCGCCGCGCTCGCGCGCGATCCGGTGCCGGCGGAGCTGGTTCCGGGGCTCCCCCCGGCACGCTTGCAGCGCTTGATCCTTTCCTGCGGCGACGTCAGCGGCGAGACCCACGCACTGCGCTTGTTCGAAGAGCTGCGCGCGCGGCACCCCGGCCTGCAGGTGGCCGGTTTCGGCGGTTCGCGGCTCGCCGCTGCGGGGATGGAGGTCTGGGAGCCGCTCGCCGATCTGAACGTGATGGGCTTTCGCGACGTCGCCGCGCAGCTGCCGCTCTTCTTGCGCTGCGTGCGCCGCTTCGCCGCGGAACTCGCGGGCGCCGATGCCGACGCAGTGGTCCTGGTCGACTATCCGGGGCTCAACCGCCACCTGTTGCGCATCGCGGCGCGCCGCGGCACGCCGGTGATCGATCACATCGCACCGCAGATGTGGGCTTGGGCGCCTTGGCGGGTGCGCGACTTCCGGCGCGCAACGCGGCTCACGACCATCTTGCCCTTCGAGGGCGACTGGTACCGCCGCCGCGGCGCCGCGCCCGAGTATTTGGGCCATCCGCTCGGCGATGGTCTGGCCGATGCGGCGGCGAGCGAGATCGAGCCGCCGCAGCTCGATCCGCGCGTCTGCTGGGTCGGCATCCTGCCGGGCAGCCGCCGCCGCGAAATCGCCGAAAACCTCCCCGTGCTGCTGCAAGCCGCCGAGCGCCTCCGCGAATTGCGCCCGGACGTGCAGTTCGTGCTCCCCCACCTGCGCGCGGAGCGTTGGCAACAGATCGACGCCTTGCTTGCCCGCTCGCCCGTTGCGGTGCTGCGGGCCCCCGGCTGTTGGCACGGCGTGCTGCCGTTCTTGCGCGCGGCATGGGTGGCGAGCGGGACGGCCGTGCTCGAGGTCGCCGCGCGCGGCGTTCCGCCCGTGCTCGTCTACGGCATGTCCTCGCGGCTGGCCGACTGGCTGCGCCGCCACGCGCTCGGCGTGCCCTGGATCGGCGCGCTCAACCTGCTCGCCGGTGCGGAACTCGCGCCCGAGCACGTCGGCCTGAAGCTCGATCCGGACGCCCTGGCGCGCGACCTCGAGGCGAGGCTCGACGGCCCCGTGCGCGAACGGACGCTCGCGGCGATCGAAGCCTTGCGGCCGCAGTTCGCCGTGCCGGGCGCCGCCGCAAGGGCGGCGCGGGTCGTCGAGGCGGCCGTGGCGTGCGGAGAAACTCCGAAGAGGCCGAAGTGAACCGCGTACCCGAGCCCATGTCCGCCCTCGAGGCGCCCCCCCGCGAGCGCGAAAGCGCACTGCTCGACTCCGCCCTGGCCGGCGACCGCCGTGCCTTCGGCGAACTCGTGCAACTCCACCAGGGGCGCTCGTTGGCGCTGGCGACCGGAATCGTCGGCAGCCGCGAGGAGGCACTCGACCTGGTCCAGGAAGCCTGCCTCAAGTCGTGGAAGGCCTTGCGCACCTTCGTTCCGGGAATGCCGTTCTTTCCTTGGTACTACCGCATCCTGCGCAACGCGTGCATCCAGCACCTGCGGCGGCGCAAGGTGCGCCGTTCGGTTTCGCTGCAGGGCGTCGACACGGAAGGCGAAGGTTTCGCCCATCAGTTCGAGGACCGGGACACGCCGCGGCCCGAGGAGATCTTCGAACGCGACGAACGCAGCGCGCGCTTGTCCGAGGCGCTGGTCCGCCTGGGCAGCGCCGACGCCGAGATTCTCATGCTCAAACACTTCCAGGGCCTCAGCTACAAGCAGATCGCCGAGACCCTGCAAATCCCCGTGGGAACCGTCATGTCGCGGCTCCACGCCGCTCGGCAGCGGTTGCGCAGCCTGCTGCCCGAACTTGCCTGATCACGATGAACGACCTCCGCGATGCCCCGTTCTGGCCGCCGACCGGCTGCGAAGCGTTCCAGATGTGGCTCAATGCCCGCCTCGACGGCGAGTGCACTCCCGCCCAGGAGGGCGTGCTCGTCGAGCACCTTTCGAACTGCCTGGATTGCGCGCGTGAATGGGCCGCCCTGGAGCGAACCAGGCTCGCTTTCAGCACGGCGCGCCTGCGCGAGCCGAGCGACCTGGAGCGCCAGGCCTTGGCCAGGCTGCTTGCTCCACGCTTGCTGAACGGGGCCGGCTGGGCGCTGATCGCCGGCGGCGCCGCCCTGCTCAGCGGCTACGGCGCTTGGGAGCTCTGGCACGCCGACGACACGCCGGACGCCATCCGGATCGGGATGAGCGCCGTCCTTGCCGGCGTCGTCATGCTGCTGGGCCGGCTAGGCTGGGAGCGCTGGCGCCTCCGCCGCGTCGACCCCTACCGCGAGGTCATGCGATGATCCTGGTCACGACCGAACACGTTCCTGGCCGCCAGGTCGCCGCCGCCCGCGGCCTGGTACGGGGCAGCACGGTGCGGGCCCGCTCCATCTTCCGCGACTTCACCGCTTTCCTGCGCAACCTCTTCGGAGGCGAGGTGATCGAATACACCAAAGTGGTGGCCGAATCGCGCGAACAGGCGCTCGACCGCATGGTGGAGCAGGCGGTGACCCTCGGTGCCGACGCGGTGGTGAACATCCGCTTCACCTCCAGCACGGTCGTCGCGGGCGCGGCGGAGATCGTCGCCTACGGCACCGCCGTCGTCTTCGCGCCGGAATAGGCGCGAACCCCGGGGGCGGTCGGCCGTTAATCTCGGCCACCCGCCATGCTCGCCACCCCCGCCCTCCTGCTCGTCGCGCTCCTGCCGGCCGCCCCGCAAGGCCCGTCGGCCAAAGACCTGTTCGACCGTGAATTGGCCGCCTTGAGGCCGAGACAGCAGGCCGACGGTTCCTACGGCAGCCGCTACGACACCGCCAACATGGTGCTCGGCCTGGCGTTCTGCCCGCGCGCCTACCGCGAGGACGACGGCCCCTTCGTCCGTGCCGCGGTCCAGTGGCTCGCGACCACCGAACCCGCCTACGAAGACCCCGAAGGCGACGCCCTGGTCGCGCTCGCGCTCACCGCCGTGGACGCCACGAGGTACGCCCCACGGATCCAGGCGCTGCTCGACCGCGCCGCTGCCGACTCGCAGATCGTGGCGCAGCTGGCGAAGGTCGGCAGCCCGGGCGCGGTGCCCGCGGCCGCCCTCGAATTCGGCGGCTGGGCCGCGGAGCTGCCGTTGCCGGCCGCAGAAGAAACGGCGGCCGCCATCCTCGGCGGTCTCGACGAACAAGCCGGCGCCGGCATGCGCATGCAGGCCGTGGCGCGGGCCGGCGTCGCCTTCCGCCGCGACCAGGTCGCCAAGAACTCCAAGGAACTGCAGCTCGAGCAGGTGTACGAACGCGGCGTCGGCGCGCTGCTCGCCGCGCGCGGCGAGAGCGGCCTGTGGGAATTCTTCGGCCGACCCGAACCCGGCATCAGCGCGCTGGCCGCGCGCGCGCTTCTCGGGAGTTCGGATACGGAAGCGCGCGCCGCCGGCGTCGCCGCGCTGGACTGGCTGCGTTCCATCCAGAAGGAAGACGGCTCGATCCACGCCGGCAACCTGCCGGTCTACGTGACCTCCGCGGCCGTCATGGCGCTCGCCGCCGGCGGCCGGGAGTCCGACCGCCCCGCGATCGCGCGCGCCGCCGCGTACTTGCGCGCCGTGCAAGCCGACGAAGGCGAGGGCTACTCCGAGGCGGACCGTTTCTACGGCGGGATCGGCTACGGCAACGACTTGCGCCCCGACCTCTCGAACCTGCAGTACGCGCTGCAGGCCCTGCACGACGCCGGCGTAGCCGCCGAGGATCCGGCGTATGCGCGCGCGGTGATCTTCCTGGAACGCAGCCAGAACCGCAGCGAGTCCAACCCCGGCGCCTACCGCGACCCCGAGACCGGCGAACCGGTGCGCGCCGGCAATGACGGCGGTGGCATCTACTATCCGGGCAACTCGCCGGCCGGAATGATCGCGCTCGCCGACGGCAGCCGCATCGCGCGTTCCTACGGCTCCATGACCTATGCACTGCTCAAGTGCTATGCACTGGCCGGGCTCGAGAGCGGCGACCCGCGCGTGACCGCGGCCGTGGACTGGGTGCAGAAGCACTGGACGCTCGAAGTCAACCCTGGCTTCGACACGCTGCGCGATCCGCGGGCCGGTTTCCAAGGACTCTTCTACTACTACTTGACGCTCGCCGAAGCCTTGCGCGCTGCGGGGATCGACGCCGTCGTCGGAGCCGATCAGGCGCGGCACGCCTGGCGGAAGGAACTGGGCCACAAGCTCGCTTCCTTGCAGCAGAAGGACGGCACCTGGGTCAACGCGGAAGCCGAGCGCTGGATGGAAGGCAACCCCGTGCTCTGCACGGCGTACGCGCTCTGCACGCTGCGCATCGTCTTGGACCGATGAGCGCCGCGGAGCCCGCTTGCGGGCTGTTCCGCGCGGAAGTCGCCGGCGCACCGGCGTGGGTCTGGTGCGAAAGCGGCCGCGCGGTGGCGCTCGCCGCCGGCGCCGCCGGCGAAGAACTCGCAGCGGTGGTCGGCTTGCTGCGCGATCCGGGCGTGCGGGCCCGCGCGCTCGCCGGCGGCCGCGAACTCGCGGCGGCGGAATGGCTCGCGGCGCGGCGCCTGCGCCCGGGACGGCCCGGCAAGGCGCTCTGCCTGGGCCGCAACTTCGCGGAGCACGCGCGCGAATTCGGTCTGGCTCCGCCCCCGGAACTGGTCTGGTTCGCCAAGCTGCCCGACGTGCTGACCGGACCGGGCGCCGCGGTTCCGATCCCTGCCTGGCTGCAAGGCCGGGTCGACCCCGAAGCCGAAGTCGTCGTCCTGATCGGCGCGGCGTTGTCGGACGCGTCCCTCGAAGAGGCCGAAGCGGCGCTCGCGGCCTACACCTTGGGCAACGACGTGACCGCGCGCGGCCAGGTCGCGGAAGACCGCAAACGCGGCTGGCCGTGGCTGCGCTGCAAGAACCTCGCGGGTTTCGGTCCGCTCGGCCCCGCGTGGGTGCCCGCTCCGGTGCTCGGTGCGCTCGCCGCCATCGAACTGCGCGGGCTCGTCGACGGCGAGCTGCGCCAGTGCGCAAAGCTCGGCGATCTCTTGTGGTCGCCCGCCGCGGCGCTCGCCGAGATCAGCCGCTGGACCCCCTTGCTCGCGGGCGACGTGGTCTTCCTCGGCACGCCGGCGGGCGTGGCTCCGGTGCATCCCGGCGAGCTGCTGCAGGTCGAGGCCGACGGCCTGGGCCGGCTCGAGAACCCGGTGACGACGCGCGCCTAGGGTACGCCGCCGGCGTGGCGGAACGGGCCGATCACCCGGCCCAGCAAGTTTTCCATCGGCACGGCGCCGAAACGGCGCGAATCCATGGACACGCTGGCGTGGTCGCCGAGTGCGAAGAAGCAGTCCGCCGGGACGCGGGTGACGAGACGGAAGCCCGGTTCCACCGAACTCGGAGGCAGATCCAGCTCGACGTCGTTGACGAATAGGTGCCCGTCGTCGAAGAGAAGCTCGTCGCCGGGCAGGCCCACGACGCGCTTGACGAAGTGGTGCGACCGGTCGAGCGGCGAGCGGAAGACCACGATTTCGCCGCGATCCAGGCCGAGCAGCTGCGGCGCAAGGGTGTGGTAGGCGAGGACTTGGCCGTCGCTCAAGGTCGGTTCCATGCTCGCGCCCCGCACGGGAGCGATCCGCATGGGCAGCACCAGAAGCACCAGGAGCAGCCAGCAGGCCGCACCGAACGTCTTCCATCCCCGCGGGAGAATCCCTCCCACCGGGGTGCGCCACCAGGAGCCGGCCGTCACCTCCTCTTCTCGGCAGTTCCAAGGCTCTCCTTGAGGCTGCAGCCGCCCGGGCGGACAATGGCGGGACATGGCCCGGGATCCTCAAGTCAGCCTGGTCGTTCCCGTCTACGAGGAAGAGGACAACGTGCCGATCCTCGTCGCTCAGATCCAGGCCGCGCTGGCCCGCCAGGAACGGAGCTGGGAACTGCTCCTGGTCGACGACGGGAGTGGCGACGCTTCCTGGGAACGGATCAGCGCCGCCGCCGCCGCCGATCCGCGCGTGCTGGGGATCCGCTTCGGGCGCAACCGCGGCCAGACCGCGGCCTTCGCGGCCGGCTTCCGCGCGGCTCGCGGGCACCTGCTCGTGACGCTCGACGCCGACCTGCAGAACGATCCGGACGACATCCCCCGCCTGCTCGACGTGCAGGCCGACCGCGATGCCGACGTGGTGCTCGGGGTCCGCGCGAACCGGCGCGACCACCTGGTGCGGCGGTGGTCTTCGAAACTGGCGAACGGCTATCGCCGCTGGCGCACCAAGGACGACACCATCGACACCGGCTGTTCGCTCAAGGTCTTCCGCACGAGATTCGTCCGCGAGATGCCGCTGTTCACCGGAATGCACCGCTTCCTGCCCACGCTCGCGCGCATGTCCGGAGCCGACCGCATCGAGCAGGTCGCGGTCAACCACCGCCCGCGCGTGCACGGCAGATCCAAGTACGGCGTGTGGAACCGGCTCTGGGTGGGCCTCGCCGACGTCGGCGCGGTACGCTGGATGCAGAAGCGCCACCTCGGCTACGAAATCGCGGAAGAGACCGGACGCCAGGCGCCCGCCCCCGTCGCCAGCGAGACCGCCTGATGGCCGAGTTCTTCCGCAACCTGTTCTCGAAGTTCGGCGACATTCCGGCCTGGTTGCTGCTGCTCGGCCTGGGCGGCCAGGCCGTGTTCATGACCCGTTTCGTGATCCAGTGGATCGCCAGCGAACGTGCAGGGCGCAGCGTGATTCCGATCGCGTTCTGGTGGACGTCCCTCTCGGGCGCGGCGCTGCTGTTCGCCTACGGCATCTTCCGCGCCGATCCGGTGATCCTGCTGGGGCAGTCGCTGGGGTTCTTCATCTACTCGCGCAACCTGGTCCTGATCCGGCGCGAGCTCCACCCCAAGGCGGGCCCGCCGTCCGCACCTTGAGGCTGCCCACGCGCTTCGGCCGCAGCGAAACCGCCGGGTCCGAGGCGCCCGCAGGACTCGGCACCGCGTTGGCCGCCGCGGCGGCCGGCGGCGCGGTGGTCAAGGACGAAGAAGAAACACTGCTCCTCCGCGCGCCCTTCGCCGGCGCCCCGGCCTGGTGGAAGCTCTACCGCGTGCCGCCGCGGCGCCGCTTGCTTGCCTCCCTGGTGCGGAGCCGGGCGCTGCGCGAATGGCGCGCGTTGCGCGCGGTCGCGGCAAAGGGCGTGCCCGTGGTGGCTCCGCTCGCGTTCGGCGAGAGCCGCCGCCTGGGCTTCTTGGAGGCCTCGCTGCTCGTCACGAGCGCCGCCGAGAACGCCCGCGATCTGCGCGCGCTGCTCGCCGACCCGCAATTGACCGCGGACGCGCGCGCCGCCTGGCTCGCGCGTGCGGGGGCTGCGGCGCGTTCGTTGCACGACGCCGGATTCGGCCACTTTCGCATGCAGTTGCGCAACCTGCTGGCCGAGACTCCCGCCGGCGCGCCGCCGCGCGTGCGTTTTCTCGACCTCCCGTACGCGTGCGCCTGGCCGGCCGCCGCGCCGCGGGCCGTGTGCCGCGTCGACCTCGTCGATCTCGCCGGCGCCGGCAGCGAACTTGCCGACGAAGACGCCCGCGACGTCCTACGTGGCTACGCCGCCGACGGCGACCTCCCGATCGATCCGGGTCCGTTGCGCGCGCGCGCGCCTTGGCGACAGAAGCTCGCACGCATCGGCCTGTACCTGCTCGCGGTGAACACCGGCCACCGGCCCACGGCCGTCGCTGTCCCCCAGGGTGCGGGGCCGACATAATCCGCCGCCATGACCTTGCAACATCGCCTGCAGGAGTACGCGAGCCCCGAAGGGGCGCGCGAATACCTGGAGGAATATGAGAAGGCCCACCGCAAGTGGAGCGACCGGCGGGAACGCCGCATTCTGGAGAGATTCTTCGTCCGCACCGGCAAGGTCGGCTCTGCGCTCGATCTGCCGTGCGGATTCGGACGCTATCTTGGCTTTCTGCGCGAACATGCCGGTCAGGTGGCGCAGTCCGATTGGAGCGGCGAGATGATGCTGCTCTCGCGACGGTTGTTCCCCGAGCATCCGGTGTTCGGTCAGGTCCGCGGTTCGGGATCGGCAATGCCGTTCCGTGACCGCGCGGTGGACCTCGTGTTCTCGATGCGCCTGAACCACCACGTCGCGGATCCGGCCGCGCGGCGCGCGCACGTCGACGAAATCCTGCGGGTGGCGCGCCGTTTCGCAGTCTTCTCGTATTTCGACGCCGGGAGCCTCAAGGCGCGGATCCGGCGCTGGCGCGCCCGCAGCGGCGGGAAGCGCGAAAAGAACACGCTCGCGCGCACCGAAGTCCGCGCGCTCGCGGCGGCTGCGGGATTCGTCGTGCACGCCGACCCGATGCTGTTCGCCGTGGGCAGCGGGCACCGTCTGCTGCTCGCGGAACGCGCCAGTTGATTGGGCAGCGGGCACCCTCTGGTGCTCGCGGAACGCGCCAGTTGTTTGGGCAGCGGGCACCCTCTGGTGCTCGCGGAACGCGCCAGTTGATTGGGCAGCGGGCACCCTCTGTGGTGCGCGCCGGATCGCCAGCTATCGCCAACCGGGCCAAGACGCGGGCGCTACGCCCTCGAGCCCGGCCGGCCGAGTGCCGTGCCGTGCGGTCACCGTGGTCGCGATCCCGCCGCGCGCGTGGAACTCGCCGCGCACCTCCATCCAGACCGGCGCGCAGGCCGCCACCAAGTCGGCGAGAATGCGATTGGTGACGTCTTCGTGGAAGTGCCCTTCGTCGCGGAAACCGTGCAGATACAGCTTGAGCGACTTGAGCTCGAAGCAGCGCGGACCCGGCGCGTAGCGGATCCGCAGCACCGCGAAGTCGGGCTGGCCGGTCTTGGGGCACACGCAGGTGAACTCCGGCGTGAGGCTCTCCACCAGATAGACGGCTCCCGGGTGCGGATTGGGGAAGGTCTCGATCGGGCGCGCGGGGGTTTCGGCCATGGCGGGCGCGAAGAATAGCGCCCAAGGACCTCCCTGGCGCTCCGAGACCTTGCCGGCGAGGGCTTCCAGGGCTAGGCTATTCAATCGGGACTCATTTGGTCCCCTTTCCGGCCCGCCAAGGATTCGAAGGCCCACCATCATGCTGCGCATGACCCGCAAGGCCGATTACGGCCTCGTCTTGCTGACCCGCTTTGCCGCGGAGCCGGCTGGGGCCGTGCACAGCGCTCGCGACCTCGCCGAAGCCACCGGCATTCCCCAGCCGACCGTGAGCAAGGTGCTCAAGACGCTGGCCCGCCACGATCTGCTCGCATCGCAGCGCGGCGTACGCGGCGGCTACCGCCTGGGGCGACCGGCCAACGAGATCCGGCTCGACCAGGTGCTGGCGGCCCTCGAAGGTCCCATCGCCATGACCGAATGTTCGCCCGCCGCGACCGGCGCGTGCGAACACGAGCCGGTCTGTCCGGCGCGTTCGTCCTTGCAGAAGGTCGATCGCGTGGTGCGCGACGCCCTGCAGCGCATGACCCTCGCCGAAATGGCGGGACCGCTTCCCAATCCCGGCGCGCGCGTGATTCGCGTTTGAACCGCCCAATGACTTCCACATCCGACCGCATCCAGGAATTCGTCGACAAGAAGTACGAGCACGGCTTCGTGACCGAACTCGAGCACGACACGGTTCCGCCGGGTCTCGACGAAGACGTCGTCCGCTTGATCTCCGGCAAGAAGGGCGAACCACAGTGGCTGCTCGACTGGCGCCTGGACGCCTTCCGCCGCTGGCAGACGATGACCGAGCCCAAGTGGGCGCTGGTCGAGTACCCGCCCATCGACTTCCAGTCGATCTCGTACTACTCGGCGCCGAAGGACCAGAAAGACGGCCCCAAGAGCCTCGATGAGGTCGACCCCGAACTGCTGCGCACCTACGAGAAGCTTGGCATCCCGCTGCGCGAGCAGGAAATGCTCGCCGGAGTGGCCGTCGACGCGGTTTTCGACAGCGTGTCGGTCGCCACGACTTTCAAGGACAAGCTCGGCGAGCTCGGAATCATCTTCTGCAGCTTCTCCGAAGCGGTGCGCGAACACCCCGACCTGGTGCGGAAGTACCTGGGCTCGGTGGTGCCCACCACCGACAACTACTACGCGGCACTCAACGCGGCGGTGTTCTCGGACGGTTCCTTCGTGTACGTGCCCAAGGGCGTGCGCTGCCCGATGGAGCTGTCGACCTACTTCCGGATCAACGCCAGCAACACCGGACAGTTCGAACGCACGCTGATCATCGCCGACGAAAGCGCCTACGTGAGCTACCTGGAAGGCTGCACGGCGCCGATGCGCGACGAGAACCAGCTGCACGCCGCGGTGGTCGAGCTGGTCGCGCACGACGACGCCCAGATCAAGTACTCGACGGTCCAGAACTGGTATCCAGGCGACAAGGACGGGGTCGGCGGGATCTACAACTTCGTCACCAAGCGCGGCAAGTGCGCCGGCGCGCGCAGCCGCATCTCATGGACCCAGGTCGAGACCGGTTCGGCGATCACCTGGAAGTACCCGAGCTGCCTCCTGCTCGGCGACGACTCGGTCGGCGAGTTCTACTCCGTCGCGCTCACCAACAACCGCCAGCAGGCCGACACCGGCACCAAGATGATCCACGTCGGCAAGCGCACGCGCAGCACGATCATCTCCAAGGGCATTTCCGCCGGCCGCGGGCAGAACACCTACCGCGGCCTGGTCAAGATCGGCAAGGGCGCCGAAGACGCGCGCAACTACTCGCAGTGCGATTCGCTGCTGCTCGGCGACCGCTGCGGCGCACATACCGTGCCGTACATCGAGGTGAACAACCCGAGCGCGCGCATGGAGCACGAGGCGACCACCAGCAAGATCGGCGAGGACCAGCTCTTCTACTGCCGCCAGCGCGGCATTTCCGAAGAGGACGCGATCTCGATGATCGTCAACGGCTTCTGCAAGGAAGTGTTCAAGGAGCTGCCGATGGAATTCGCCGTCGAAGCCACCAAATTGCTCGGCGTGAGCCTCGAAGGCTCGGTCGGCTGAAAATCAACCGAACAAGCACGCAAACGTCATGTTGAAGATCGAACAGCTCCACGCCACCGTCGACGGCAAGGAGATCCTCAGGGGCCTGGACCTCGAAATCCCCGCCGGCGAAGTCCACGCGGTGATGGGCCCCAACGGTTCGGGCAAGAGCACGCTGTCCTACGTGCTCGCCGGCCGCGAAGGCTACGTGGTCACCGGCGGGAGCGTGCTGTACGACGGCCGCGACCTGCTGGAGCTGTCCGCCGAGGACCGCGCGCGCGAAGGCGTGTTCCTGGCCTTCCAGTATCCGGTCGAGATACCCGGGGTGACCAACGCCTACTTCCTGCGCGCCAGCTTGAACGCGATCCGCAAGCACCGCGGCGAACAGGAGCTCGACGCCATGGAGTTCCTGCAGATGGTCAAGGCCAAGATGCGCGAACTCGACATTGACCCCGCATTCCTCAACCGTTCGGTGAACGAAGGCTTTTCCGGGGGCGAGAAGAAGCGCAACGAGGTGCTGCAGATGGCGGTTCTCGACCCGCGGCTTGCGGTGCTCGACGAGACCGACTCGGGTCTCGACATCGACGCGCTCAAGATCGTCGCCGACGGCGTGAACTCGTTGCGCGGGCCCGACCGCGCGGTGTTGCTCATCACGCACTACCAGCGTCTGCTCGACCACATCGTGCCCGACAAGGTGCACGTGCTGGCCGGCGGCCGCATCGTGCGCTCGGGCGGCAAGGAGCTCGCGCTCGAACTCGAGGAGCGCGGCTACAGCTGGATCGAAGAAGAGCTCGCCGCCGGCACGAGCCGAAGCTGATGGACACGGTCGCGATGGAATCCTTGGCGACGAGCTTCGAGGCTGGCGCGGGCCGCGGCGAAGAGCCGAACTGGCTGAGCCGCTTGCGCCGCGACGCCTTCGATCTGTTCCTGGACGCGGGCCTGCCGCGCGCCAAGGACGAGGACTGGCGCTGGACGCGGCTCGACGGCCTGGCGGCGACCCGTCTTGTGCCGGCGCTGCCCAACGCCGCGGTTTCGAAAGGCGCGCTCGAGTCGCGCTACCTCTTCGAGCCTTCGGCCAGCCGCCTGGTCTTCGTCGACGGACGTTTCCGCCCCGAGTTCTCGGTCCAGCCCTCGCCGCCGCGCGGAGTCCACATCCAGCCCCTGCGGCAAGCGACCAGCAGCGAGGCCAAGCTGCTCAAGGACCGCTACGGCCGCCGCGCCGGCATGAACAAGCGGCCGTTCCTGGCTCTCAACGCGGCGTTCTTCGACGACGGTGCGCTCTTGCGCCTCGACGACGGCGCGGTGCTCGACCACCCGCTGCACCTGGTGTTCTACTCGACCGGCACGGCCCACGGCGAAGGCACCGCGGCCTCCCACCCGCGCGCGCTGATCGTGGCGGGCAGGCGCTCGCGGGCGACGATCGTCGAAACCCACTTCGGCCCCGACGGTGTCCCCTACCTCGCCAACTCCTTCACCGAACTGCACGCCGGCGAGGGCGCCTCGATCGACCATTTGCGCGTGCAGGAAGAGGGCGATCGCGCCCTCAGTTTCGGCCAACTCGACGTCTACCTGGCGGGCCACGCCGAAGTGCACGCACACGCCTTCGCTTTCGGCGCGGCGTTGTGCCGGCAGGAAGTCCGCGTCCGTTTCGCCGCGCCCGGCGGCCGCTGCACGCTCGAGGGCCTGGCGGTCGTCGGCGGCAGCCAGCACGTCGACACCTGGACCGAAGTCGACCACTCGGTCCCCGACTGCAAGAGCACGCAAGCGTTCCGCAGCGTGCTCGCAGACCGCTCGCGCGGCGTGTTCCGAGGCGGGGTGATCGTCCGCCAGGACGCCCAGCACACCATCGCCGAGCAGTCCAACAAGAACCTGCTCCTCTCGGCGGAAGCCTCGGCCGACAGCAAGCCCGCTCTCGAGATCCACGCCGACGACGTCAAGTGCTCGCACGGCGTGGCGATCGGCCAGCTCGACGGCGACGCGCTCTTCTACCTGCGCTCGCGCGGCCTCGGCCCCGAGGAGGCCCGCAATTTGCTTGTACGCGCCTTCGTCGGCGCGATCACCGCGACCGTGCGCGTGCCGGCTCTGCGCTGCCGGATCGACCGCATGCTCGCCACCCGCCTGGCGGTCGAGGGCCTGGAGCCCGAACCGATGGAACTCGTCCCCGCATGAACGCCGGCACCCGAACCAGCACAGAGACCCCGGCCTACGACCTCGAGGCCGTGCGCCACGACTTCCCCGGTCTGCACCAGAAGGTCCATGGCGAACCGCTGGCGTATCTGGACAACGCCGCCACCGCGCAGAAGCCCAGCGCGGTGATCGAAGCGGTGCGTGGCCACTACGAACGCGACGCCGCCAACGTGCATCGTGGCGTGCACACGCTTTCCCAGCGGGCGACGCAGGCCTACGAAGACGCGCGCGGCCAGATCCAGCGCTTTGTCAACGCGGCGGAATCCCGCGAAATCGTCTTCGTGCGCGGCGCCACCGAGGCCGTGAACCTGATCGCCCAGAGCTACGCGCGGCCGCGGCTGCGGCCCGGCGACGAAGTGCTGATCAGCTGGCTCGAGCACCACAGCAACATCGTGCCCTGGCAGATGGTCTGCGAGCAGACTGGAGCGGCGTTGAAAGTCGCGCCGATCGACGACGCCGGCGCGGTCGACATGGAAGTCTTCGAGCGTCTGTTGTCGGAACGCACAAAGGTGGTCGCCGTCGCCCACGTGAGCAACGCGCTCGGAACCGTGAATCCGCTCGCCCGCATGGTCGAGCTCGCCCGTGGGGTGGGAGCTGTGGTGCTGGCCGACGGCGCGCAGGCCGCTCCCCACCTGCCCATCGACGTGCGCGCGCTCGGCGTCGACTTCTACGCGATCAGCGGCCACAAGATGTACGGGCCCACCGGCATCGGCGCGCTGTATGGCCGCGCCGCGTTGCTCGAGGCCATGCCGCCGTGGCAGGGCGGTGGCGACATGATCCGTTCGGTAAGCTTCGAAAAGACGCTTTACCACGAGCTGCCCTGGAAGTTCGAGGCCGGCACTCCCAACATCGCCGGGACCATCGGCCTGGGCGCGGCGGCCGAGTACTTGCAGCACCTCGGGCTCGAAGCGATCGGCGCGCATGAGCACCGCGTGCTCGCCCACGCGCAAGCGCGGCTAGCGGAGATTCCGCAAGTGCGCGAGATCGGCACCGTGCCCGGCAAGGCCGCGGTGCTGTCCTTCGTGCTCGATGGCGTGCACCCGCACGATGCGGGCACCATCCTCGACCAGCACGGCATCGCGGTCCGCACCGGCCACCACTGCGCCGAACCGGTGATGCAGCGCTTCGGCGTGCCTGCGACGATCCGCGCGAGCTTCGGACTCTACAACACGGTGGCCGAAACCGATCGCCTGGCCGCGGGCGTGCAGGCCGTGCTCGAGGTCTTCGGCGCATGACCGGCCGCAACGAGCTGTATCAAGAGATGATCCTCCACCACAACAAGGCGCCCCGCAACTTCGGTGCGCTCGAGGACGCCGACCGCAAGTCCGACGGCCACAACCCGTTGTGCGGCGACCACCTCACCGTGTGGCTCAAGCTGGATGGCGACAAGGTCGCCGACGTGCGCTTCGAGGGCTCCGGGTGCGCGATTTCCACTGCTTCGGCCTCGGTGATGACCGACGCCGTTAAAGGCCGCAGTACCGCTGAAATCGAGAAACTGTTCCGCAGCTTCCACGCGCTGGTCACCGGCCAGCCCGCGCCCGACGAAGACCTCGACCTGGGCAAGCTCGAAGTGTTTTCGGGCGTCAGCGAATTCCCCGCCCGCGTGAAGTGCGCGAGCCTGGCCTGGCACACCTTGCAGGCGGCGCTGCACGGCGACGCCGAACCCGTCAGCACCGAGTGAATGCGATGAGCGAATCCTCCCCCTCGCCCGAGCCGGCCGCCGGCGGCCCCGCCACCAGCCTCGAAGACCGCGTGGTCGCGATGATCAAGACGGTCTACGACCCCGAGATCCCGGTCGACATCCACGAACTCGGTTTGATCTACGAACTCGCCGTGGACGAGGCCCAAGGCAGCGTGGCGGTCAAGATGACGCTCACGTCTCCGGCCTGCCCCGTCGCCGGCACGCTGCCGGGCGAAGTCGAGACCAAGATCAAGAGCGTCGAGGGCGTCACCGACGCCAAGGTCGAACTCACCTGGGAACCGACCTGGGGGCCCGACCGGATGTCGGAAGCCGCGCGGCTGACGCTCGGCATGTAGCGGCAGCGGACCTCGGCTCCGCCAAACGAAACCGCGGGGCCATCCCGAAGGCCTGGCCCCGCGAGCGAATCTGGTAGCGGAGGAGGGACTTGAACCCTCGACTGACGCGGCTTATGAAGCCACCGCTCTAACCAACTGAGCTACTCCGCCTGGGATCGCGCGCGGACCCTTGTGCGGCGCGGGGCGATCCGAAGGGTGGAGATTCTAGCGACCCGCCGACGGCGGCTCCAAGATCTCGATTCCTTGCTCGGCGCAGGCCAGCAGCAGGGCGCCTTCCGGGCCGGCGATCGGCGTGTGCGCGCTGCCCGAGGGAAAACGGCGGAAGCTGCCCGCCCCGTACTCGGCGGCGGCGTCGCGGTAGCTGCCGCGAATCACGAAGACCTGCTCTTCGCCGTTGTGCCGGTGTGCCGGGTAGCTGCTGTGCGGCGCCATTTCGATGAGCACGCGTGCGCTGCCGTCGGTCAGGCTCTCCAAGAAGGCGAGGCGGATGCCCGGCCAGGAGACGTCCTTCCAGTCGAGTTCGGCGTAGTCGCTCATTCCCGTGCATCCGCTCACGCGCGGCGGCCGGCGAGCGCCGCGCGCAAACGGCGCAACGCGCGCTCGCGGCCGAGCAACGCCAGGATGTCGCCGACCGGCGGGCCGCCGAGCGCGCCGGCGAGCGCCGCGCGCGCTGGCTTCATGACCTTGCCCATCCCCACTCCGCGCTCTCCGGCGAAGGCCTTGATCCAAGCGTCGAAATCGGCGGGCGGGAATGCCGGCGCGGCGTCGAGCGCGGCGGCGAGTGCTTCGAGCTGCACTGCTGCGTCGGGGTCCGCCAAGGCCTTGGCGGCTTGGGCGTCGGGTTCGGCCGCCATGCCGAACAGGAACGCGGCCTTTGCGGGGAACTCGGAGTAGATCCGTACGCGCTCGCGCAGCGCTGCGACCGCGCTCTCCAGCCAGGCGCGCTCTTCGCCTGTGGGCTCGCCGGCCACCTGCCCCGCTTCGCGGAAGAAGGGCAGCGCGCGGTCGGCCAGCTCGGGCACCGGAGTCGCGCGCAGGTACTCGCCGCAGAGCCACAACAGCTTCTCGGGATCGAAGATCGCGCCCGACTTGTTGAGCCGGCCGACGTCGAAGTGCTCGACCAGTTCCGCGGGACCGAAGATCTCGGTCCTGTCGTCGATCGCGAATCCGAGCAGGCACAAGAAGTTGAACATCGCCTCGGGCGGATAGCCCTTGGCGCGGTAGTCCTCGATGGCCGTGTCGCCGGTGCGCTTGGAGAGTTTTTTGCCGTCCTGCCCCAGGATCAGCGGCACGTGGCCCCACGCCGGCGGCTCCTGGCCGAGCGCGCGGTGCACCAGGATCTGTTTGGGAGTGTTGACCAGGTGCTCTTCGCCGCGCAGCACGTGGCTGATCCGCATGGCGGCGTCGTCGAGCGCGCAGACCAGGTTGTAGGTCGGCTCGCCGTTGCTGCGGACTGCGACCCAGTCCTCGACTTCGCCGCCCCCGAAGCGCACTTCGCCGCGCACCAGGTCCTGGACCACGATCTCCTCGTTCCGCGGCATCGCGAAGCGCAGCGCGCCGGCTTCGCCGGCGGCGGCGCGCGCCGCCGCCTCGGCGGGCGCGATGCTGCGGCAGTGGCCGTCGTAGCCGTAGGCGCGCTTGTTGGCCTCCTGGTCCTCGCGCAGCGCGGTCAAGCGCTCGGTGGAGCAGAAGCAGCGGTACAGGCGGCCTGCGGCGAGCAGTTCTTCTGCGGCCTGGAGGTGGCCGGCGACGCGCTCGCTCTGGAGGTACGGACCGAAGTCGCCCCCCACCTCGGGGCCCTCGTCCCAGTCGAGGCCGAGCCAGCGCATGCTGTCGAGGATCGACTGCAGGCTCGCCGCGGTGTTGCGGGCGTGATCAGTGTCCTCGACCCGCAGCAGGAAGGCGCCGCCGTGACTGCGCGCGAAGGCCCAATTGAAGAGCGCGGTGCGCGCGCCACCGACGTGCAGGAAGCCGGTCGGGGACGGCGCGAAGCGGACGCGAACAGGTCGGGCGGACGGCATGGACCGCGCATTCTAGGCGCCGCCGCGGGCGCCGCCCTGCGCCGGCTGCGGGCGTCCCCTAGCGGTCGAACAGCTGCGGTTCGAGCTCTTCGTCGAAGGCCAGCACGTAGCCCCAGCGCAGGCTCTGGCGCTGGCCCGGGGCGAGCGTGAAGCGCCAGCGGTAGACGCCCCGCTCGCGCTGTTCGATCAGCGCCGCGGGGTCGCGCAGAGGCGAAGGCTGCACCTGCGTCGGCGTGACCTCGAAGTCGGAGTTGCGGCTGACCGGCAGCGCTTCTTCGACCAGCACGTCGACCGCGCCCGACGCCGAAGCCGAAAGCCGCAAATCGGCGCGGAACACTCGCGTGATGCGCACCGTCGAGGCCAGGAACCCCGGTTCGTCGCGCTCGTCGGTCACGGTGGAGTACTCGACGGTCAAGTTGGGATCGATGCCCAGGTTGATCGTGGTGGTGTCCCCCGGGCGCAAGAGCGGGAAACTCGCTTCCCCGAGGAAATCGGGCCCCAGGAAGACCTTGGCTGCGCCGGCGAGCAACGGAGCGTCGCCGCCCAGGGCGACTTCGGCGCGCAGATAGGCCCACGTCGACAACGACGGCACCACGTAGCGTTCGGGCCGCACCTGCAGCGGGATCGTGCGCAACTGGAAGCGGTGCGCTTCGCCGTCGCTCCGGACGGTCTTGCGCAACGGCAATTCGAATTGCGCGCTCAATCCGAAATCGTGGACTTCGACTTCGGGCGCGGCGACCGGGCCGTCGCCCGCGTCGTCGGTCAGACGGCGCGAAATGCTGTCGGCCCGCGCCGTGGCCGGCACCGGCCGGGCGCTGTCCACCCAGCGCGCGGGCAGGCGCGGCGGATCGAGGCCGACGCTCGGGGTCGAAGTGCTCAAAAGGACCAAGGCCTCGTCCCAGTCCTCGCCGGTGCGCTGCCGGACCTCGGCGACCAGGCCGACGGTCACGCCGGTCAAGTCGGGGGCGACCCGCACTTCGTAGCTCGGCCGCCAGGAAGCCTGCTTCACGAGGTAGCTCACGCGCAGGCGCGCAGTCCCCGGCCGCGGGAAATGGAGGCTGACGTGGACCTCTTGAAAGCGCTCCAGCCGGCCGCCCGGACCAGTGCCGAGCTTCTCCTCGAGTTCGCGGATGCGCGCGTCCAGCGAGCGCGACGACACTTCGTAGGCCGCGGTCTCGCGGTCGAGTTCGCGGGTCCGTTCGCGGACGAAGTCGTAAAGCGGCAGCATGCCTTCGGCCGCCGAGGCCGCCACGAAAGCACCGCCGTCCTTTCCGCTCTCCACGGAGCGGATGACCGCGGAGACCAGTTCCTTGCCGGCTTCGACCCCGGCCAGATCGGTGTCGAGCGCACGCCGCTCGGCGCGCAGGTTCTCGAGCCGGGCGGCCATGGACTCCCGGTCCGAGCCGTCCAGGGAGTTGCCCACGACTTGCCGGACCTCAAGGTCGAGGAAGCGCGCCGGGCCTTCGTCGACCCTGGCCTGGAAGGACTCGACGCTGGCGTCCAGAGGAAACGGCCCCAGCACCACGCCGTGCGAGCCGGTCATGGTGGCGGTCACGGTCGCGGTGCGCTCGACCATGGCCTGGCCGGCATAGATCGTGACCCGGTCGAGATCGGGACGCAGCCGGCGCGTGGCGCCGGGTTCGGGATCCTGGGCGGCGGCAGCCGCGAGGACGGCGAAGATCAGGGGGGCGAGCATGGGCAGGAGGACCGGGACCCGGGCATTGTCTCATGTCGGAGAGCGGCGGGCCAAGCTCCTGAGGCCTCCTGGCACTACACTATCCGGTCCGATGCGCTCCGTTCCCGTGGTAGGAGCCGGTCTCGCCGGCTCGGAAGCGGCCTGGCAGCTCGCCGAGGCCGGTCTACCGGTGCGGCTCTACGAAATGCGCCCGGTCGTCAAGACGGCGGCCCACCGCGGCGATCGCTGCGCCGAATTGGTCTGTTCCAACTCGCTGGGCTCGCTGCTCCCCGACCGCGCCGCGGGAGTCCTTCAGGCCGAACTCGAAGCCCTCGGCTGCGGCCTGCTCGAGATCGCGCGCGCGACCGCGGTCCCTGCCGGCGCCGCGCTGGCGGTCGACCGGGATGCGTTCGCCGCCGCGGTGACGACCGCGCTCGAAACGCACCCCAACATCGAATTGGTGCGCGAAGAAGTGCTTGCCGTTCCCGACGACCCGGTCTGCGTTCTCGCCAGCGGTCCGCTCACCAGCGAGCCGCTCGCCGCCGACCTGCAGCGGCTGGCCGGCGAAGAACACCTGCACTTCTTCGACGCGCTCGCGCCGGTGGTCACCGCCGAGAGCCTCGACCTCGAAATCCTGTTCGCAGCGGCCCGCTGGGACGCTGGCGAACCCGACTACTTGAACATCCCGCTCGAGCGCGAGGACTACGAGCGGCTGATCGACGGTCTGCTGGCATCCGAACGCCACGCGCTGAAGGACTTCGAGGCGGCGGACCCCCGCGCGATGCCGTTCTTCGAACGCTGCCTGCCGGTCGAAGTGCTCGCCGCGCGCGGTCGCGAAGCGCTGCGCTTCGGGCCTCTGCGCCCGGTCGGCTTGCGGCACCCGCGGACCGGCGAGCGTCCGTACGCGGTGATCCAGCTGCGCGCCGAGAACCGCGATCGCACGCTCTACAATCTGGTCGGTTTCCAGACCAACTTGCGCTACCCCGAACAGGAAAAACTGCTGCGCGCGCTGCCCGGCATGGCCGACGCCGAATTCGTGCGCTTGGGCAGCATGCACCGCAACACCTTCCTGCGCGCGCCCAAGCTGCTCACGGCGGGCCTCGAGTGGCGCGAGCGGCCCGGACTCTTCGTCGCCGGCCAGATCACCGGCATGGAAGGCTACCTCGGCAACATCGGCTCGGGCCTGCTCGCGGGCCGCAACGCGGCGCGCCGCGTGTTCGGGATCGAGCCCGAACTGCTGCCGAGATCCACTTTGCTCGGCGCGCTCGCCGCCCACGTGGCCGAAGCGCCCGCCAAGAACTTCCAGCCTATGAAGGCCGAATTCGGCCTCTTGCCGCCGATCGAGACCAGCGCCCGCAAAGCCGAGCGCAACCGCCTGCGCGCCGAACGTTCGGCCGCGGACCTCGCCGCCCACATCCAGATCAACCCGCGGCCGTGCGCCGCGCTGACTCCCGCTTGACCGCCATGCTGCAGACCACTCCCGAGATCACCCCTTTCACGAACGAGCCGTTCACCGATTTCTCGAAAGAGGCCAACGTGCAGGCCTTCCAAGACGCCTTGCAGAGAATCGAGAAACGCCTGCCGGTCGTGGTGCGCCTGTGGATCGACGGCAAGGACGAAGAAGGCGTCGGCGCCTTCGAGTCGCTCGATCCGGGCCAGACTTCGCGCGTGGTCGCCAACTGCGCAAAAGGCAGCCGCGACGAAGCCGTTCGCGCCATCGCCGGGGCCAACAAGGCCTTCCCCGCCTGGTCCGCCAAGAGCTGCACCGAGCGCGCCGACTACTTGTTCCGCGCGGCGCGGGCGATGCGGCTGCGCAAGCATGAATTCTCGGCCATGATGGTCTACGAAGTCGGCAAGAGCTGGGTCGAGGCCGACGGCGACACCGCCGAGGCGATCGACTTCTTGGAGTTCTACGCGCGCGAAGCGCTGCGCTACGGCCGCAAGCAGCCCATCACGCCGTCGAGCGGCGAAGACAACGAATTGCTCTACGTGCCGCTCGGCGTGGGCGCGGTCATCCCGCCGTGGAACTTCCCGCTCGCAATCCTCGCGGGCATGACCACCGCAGCGCTGGTGACCGGCAACACCGTCGTCCTCAAGCCGTCCTCGGACAGCCCCGGCATCGCTTCGATGTTCGTGGACCTGCTGAAGGAAGTCGGCATTCCCGACGGCGTGCTGCAATTCGTCCCCGGCCCGGGCGGCGACGTCGGCAACACGCTGGTGGAACACCCGATGATCCGCTTCATCTCGTTCACCGGCAGCGCCGAAGTCGGCAAGGGGATCTACGAGAAGGCCGGCAGGACGCCCGACGGCCAGATCTGGCTCAAGCGCGTCGTCGCCGAGATGGGCGGCAAGGACTTCATTTTCGCCGACGAGGACGCCGATCCGGAATTCGTCGCCAAGCAGGCTTTCGCGGCCGCGTTCGGCTTCCAGGGCCAGAAATGCTCGGCGTGCTCGCGGCTGATCCTGCACGAGAAGATCCACGATGCGGTGGTCGGGAAGCTGGTGCCCATGACCGAGGCGGCCAAGGTCGGGCACCCCTCCGACCACACCAACTTCATGGGCCCGCTGGTCAACGCACCCGCGCTCGCGAAGACCTTGGAGTACATCGAAATCGGCAAGACGGAAAGCGCGCTGGTGGCTGGAGGCGAGCGCGCCGGAGACGACGGCCACTACCTGCGGCCCACCGTGTTCACCGGCGTCGAGCGCCACCACCGGCTGTTCCGCGAAGAGATCTTCGCGCCGGTCCTCGCGGTGACCAAGGTCGCCGACTTCGAGGCCGGCCTCGAGGCTTGCAACGACACGATCTTCGGCCTCACCGGCGCCTACATCGGCAAGGACGAGGACAAGATCGCTCGCGCCAAGCGCGAACTCCACTGCGGCAACCTGTACATCAACCGCAAGTGCACGGGAGCCCTCGTCGGAGTGCATCCCTTCGGCGGCTTCAACATGTCGGGAACCGACAGCAAGGCCG
>DASWJW010000228.1:0-7404 GCA_036396955.1 Planctomycetota bacterium | reverse complement strand
GTCTGCGTGGCCGAGACCACGGTGGGCGCGGTGCCGTCGCCGACGACCGTCGAGCCGATCGCGGCGGTGACCAGGGCGTTGCCGCCGAGGTCGCGCAGCAGGCCGACGAAGCTCATGACGTAACCAACGCCGAACTGCAGGTTGACCGCCGCGGCGGCGGTCTGGTTGAGCGTGATCGTCAGCGTGCGGCTGGGCTCGTCGTAGGAGAAGGTCGAGCCGTTGAGCGCGGGAGCGCCGAGGTGCGTCAGCGTGTAGTTCGCGAGCGCGAGCACGTCGGACGCGACCATGAAGTCATCGAACGTCACCGTGATGGTGTCGTTCGCGCCGTTCGTCACCGCGGTGCCGACCGTGGCGGTCGCGTTGGGCGGCGTGAGGTCGGTGGTCAGCAACGGACGGGCGACCTGCGCCGACATCTTGTTGCCGTTGACGTCGCGGACTCCCTTGACCGTGAAGGTCGTGGTGCCCGGCAGCGTCAGCGCGTTGAAGTTGACCTGCACCGTCCGATTGCTTCCCGCGAGCATGCGCGCGGTCATGGCCGTCTGGCCGCCGCTGGCGATGTAGTTCGCGGGGTTCGTGGCCGACTTGACGTCGAGCGGCTCGGTGAACTTGAAGACGACGGTCTGTCCAGAATTGTCGATATTGCGGTTCTGGATGACCGACGCCAGCTTGGGCGAGGTGGTGTCATCCTCGTGGAAGCAAGACCCGAGCATGAGGCTCGGAACGAGCAAGGGGAGGAGTGCCTTCAAACGGCTACGGAGGGTAAACATTGCAACTTCCTTGAGATTGTCGCGACTATGGGAGACCTGCGCGCAGGCCGGCGACAAGCGTACCGTTGCCTTGGAATCTGACCCGGATTCCCTCGCCATTCCGGTTGGTACTGCATCCGTGATTCCAGCTCCCGAACTGAGGGTGGACCCTCAGACTGCTTGCCGGGGACAGCGCTTGCCGTCGCGTCCCTGGCCTGCGCCAACCTGCGCCCCGGCGACTTCGATGCTGGCCTTTCCAAGGATTCTGCAAATCACCGCGCCGCGTACGGTGCCGTTCCGTGGTCCTGCCTGGCGCTTCTCGCAGCCTGCCAGGATCCGGTTTCGGCCGTGACCGTCCATTTCCTGGTCGAACACGGGGAGGCACACCAGGTCGTGGCGCTCGGCGAGCCTTGGCTCGCGGCCTACCGGTACCTGGAGGGAGCCGGAGCTGGCAACCAACTCCTGGCCGACGGGGTCGCCGTAGGGCCCGAATGGACGCTCCGCGCCCGTCTCGCCGTCCTCGACCGGGCTGGATCGGCGGCCTCGCTAGTGCTCGACGGCGAGAACCACGTGGGCCTTGGCGGTCGAGACAAGAGTCACAACTTGTTTTCTGGAGGGGCCGCTCTTTGGCGAGGCCAGCCAAGCGCTGGGACCGGTCGCCGGCCTTTTCCTGGAGGAGCGCTACTTCGACCTGGTGGTCGCCCGCCGCACCGGCCGGCTGACCGTGCACCTCAATGGCCGGCTGCTCGCGGACGTGCTCGACGCACGACCCGATTCGGGCACCATCGCGCTGCGGCCGCGCCGTGGGCGGATCCGGCTCGCCCACCTTTCCATGAAGGTCGGACCGGGGCCCGACTGGCGGCCGCTCGAGATTCCGGAGAGCCGGGCCGTCTGGACTGCGGGAGAAGGCGGGTACCACACCTACCGGATCCCCGCGCTGCTGCGCACTCCGTCCGGGGCACTGCTGGCGTTCTGCGAAGGGCGCCGCGCCAGCGCGAGCGACAGCGCCGACGTCGACTTGCTGCTCAAGCGCAGCAAGGACGGCGGCCGGACCTGGGGCCCGAGCCAGGTGGTGTGGGACGACGGGGGGAACACCTGTGGCAACCCTTGCGCGGTGTTTGACCGGGTGACGGGGACCGTCTGGTTGTTGCTCACCCACAACCGCGGCGAAGACCGCGAGGCCGCGATCGTGCAGGGCACCGCCACCGGCACGCGCACGGCGTGGGTCTGCTCGAGCCGGGACGAAGGCCGCACTTGGAGCGCGCCGAGCGAGATCACCACCGCAGTCAAGGATCCGCAATGGGGCTGGTACGCGACGGGGCCCGGAGTCGGCGCGCAGCTGCGCGAAGGTCCGCACGCCGGCCGGCTCGTCGTTCCGTGCGATCACAGTTTCGCGGTGCCTGGAGGTCCGCTCCACGGCGGCTGGGACTACGGTTCGCACGCGATCTACAGCGACGACCACGGTGCGAGCTGGAGCGCGGCCACCGACGCGGCCGACCTGGTTGAACCGGCGTGCCAGGCGAGCTTGTTGCGCTTCGAAGCGCCCGGCGCGTCCGCGCGCATCGCGTTCGCCGCGTTTCCGCCGGCGTGGGTGCTCGCCGCGCCGGCGCCCGAATCGCTGCGGCCGCGCGGCGGATCCAAAAGGAGCGCAAAGGCCCTCGAATCGCGGTTTCCGGCCTTCCCAAACCCTGAAGCTCCGCGACCGGGGCCTCCGCGCGTCCGGACCTGGGGTCCGAATGTCTGGGGCCGCCGCTTCTGCGGACGCTCCGTCCCGGGGTGGCGCGCCTCGCCTCGCGGAGGGACCTCGGAGCGGGCCCAAGCGCGGCGCGGGGCCGGCTCGAAGGCCTGTCCGGGTTCCGCCGGCAGGGGTTGGCCGGGACCGGGCAAGAAACGACTTTGGAGTGGGCGACCCCGGCGCAAGCCGGGATCGCTTCCTTATCGACGCAAAAAGGGCGAATCGTTGACGAAATTACCCCTGGCACGCCGGACGCCCCACGGCGCCGGCGACGTTCCGGCGGTCAGTGCGCGTAGCCCAGTTGTTTCAGCAGCTCGATTTCGGCCGGCGTCGGCAACACGGACAGGGTCGCGGCGAAACCGCTCTCGAGCCAGAGCAGCGCGCCGCCGGTCTTGGGCCAGCCCAACTCGCTGCCGGTCGCGCGCGGGATCGCCGCGGCTTCGAGGCTCAGCGGCAGGGCGCGCCGGTCTTCGATCCGCAGTTCCACGTCCGCGTCGCCGCTCTCCTTGCCGGCGCCGAGCAGCACGCCCCCCGGCAAGGGCACGCCGTCGAGCTCGGCCTCGAAGCCGAGCACCTGCCCGCGGCCCCAGAAGACCAGTTCCAAGAGCTCGCCGTCGAGCTGCGTGTCGATCACGAGCTGCTGGCGCGGGAGATCGAACGCGAAGTCGGCCTCGGGGCGGATCGGCCGGGTCGCGAAATTGGCGTCGAACAGATCGTCGGTCCGGATCGCGATGCGCAGCCGCTGCCCGGCGCGACCGCGGACACGCAGGTGGAAGCGGCCTTTCTGGAGCTTCTCCCAGCGGAACTCGTCGAGCGCCGCGCGCGCGCGCGCCACCACGCCGGGATGCGCGGCGGCCACGTCGCGCTGCTCGCGCGGATCCTCTCCCAGGTGGTACAGCGCTTCGGTGTGGAACACTGGATCCTGCAGGTATTTGAAGTCGCCCTCGATCCACGCCTTCTGCGCCGAGCTGTCGTAGCTCGGATACTCGATGAAGTAGGCGCCGCCCACCGGAGCCGCTGCGGCGAGCCGGTCGACGCCTTGGAAGAACTCGGGAGGTGCCATCCCGAGCGCGCCGAGGATGGTCGGTGCGAGGTCGATCGCCGCGACCGGGCGCGCCACCACGCGGCCTTCGTCTTGGCCGGGCACCCGCAGCAGCATCGGGACGTGCACCTGGTCCTCGAACAGCGTGTAGCCGTGGTGGTAGTGGCCGTGGTCGCCGAGCCCTTCGCCGTGATCGGCGATGAACGCCACGATGGTGCGTTCCCACTGGCCGCTCGCGCGCAGCGCGTCGAGAACGCGGCCCACGCCGGCGTCCATTTCGGCGAGCTCCGCGTCGTAGTAGTCGCTCACGTAGCGCGCGTCCGCCGCGCTCATCGCCGGAGCGGGCGGCGGCCCCTCGTGCGCGAACCAGCGGCGGCCGGGCCGCGGATCGAGCACCTGGAAAGGCACCTGGCCGCCGCGCCCGCGCGAAAACTGGCCGTCGTAGCCCGGCTCGGTGAATTGGTCGCGCTGCTCGCGGCTCGTCGAATACGGCAGGTGCGGGTCCATGATGTGCCAGAACATGAGCCAGGGCGTGTCGCGGTGCCCGTCGACGAAAGTGGCGACCGCGGCGGAATCCGCCTCGGCCGATTCCATCGACCACGCCGAGCGGTACGACTCGAAACCCTGGTCGAGGCCGTATTGGGGCGAGATCAAGCCGTTGGCGACCAGGCCGACGGTCTCGTAGCCCACGGGCGCAAGGACTTCGGCGATGGAAGTGGTGCCGGGGTCGATCGGCGTCCATTCGTCGTGGCCGCCGCGGCCGGCGCCGTGGACGGACGGATAGAGCGAAGTGAGGATCGAAGAGAAGGACGGCAGCGTCCAGGGCGCCTGCGAGCGCGCCCGCGGAAAGCGCACTCCCGCGTCGGCGAGCGCGGCGAGGTTCGGCGTGGTGGGCCTGCCGTAGCCGAACGCGCTCATGCGGTCGGCGCGCACGGTGTCGACGCCGATCAAGAGCACGTTGAACGCGCGCGGCGCGTCGCCGGCCGGCTCGATGCGGGGAGTCGCCAGCAGCACGGCGTCGCGCGCGTCCGGAACGCCGCCCGGCGCATCGAAGGACGCGAACACCAGCCGCCCGGAACGGCCGGCGACCGGCGTCAGGTCGAACTGCGCGTGCTGCCATGCACCGCCGCCGCGGCCCAGCTCGACTTCGACCGCTCCCAGCGCGGTGCGCGCGCCGTCTTCGTCTTCGAAGTGCACTTGGAGCACCGCGCCGTCGGCGCCCACCGCCGCTGCCTCGGGCAGCATTCCGTAGAGGAACCGCAAGCGCGGCCGCGATTCGGCGGCCGGCAAGCGCAGGGGCAGGGCGAGGCGCGAGGGCGCCGGCATGAGGAAGGCATCGCGCACTTCCTGGCGGCGGCCGTCGTCGCTCAGCGGCACGCGCAGCCGCCACGCGGACGCCGCCGCGTTGCCGTCCCGCGGGCGGTAGCGGCTCCGCAAGTGCGCGTAGAGCGCGTCGCGGCCGAGCTTCGCGGACGCGATCTCCAGATCGTCGTAGACCGTGACCGCTTCGCCGGAGCCGCCGCTGCGGTGGAGGAGCTGGATCTCGAGCATGCGCGTGTCGGCCTGGGCCACGAACACCAGCTCGAAACGGTCCCAGCCGCTCGGGTCGATGCGGCGCGAGACCCGGTGGGTCGCGGCACTCGAGCGCGCCCAGCGCGGCACGCTCCTCGGGTCGGCGACGGCGGCGCGGTGCTCGACCACGCGCAGGACCTCGCGCGAGGAAGCCTCGCCGGATTCCGGATTGCCGAGCAGGCGCACGCGGCCCTCGATGCGGACCCGCGCCGAACCGTCGACCGGCACCAGGAGCACGGCCTGGCTGAGGTCTTCCGCGACTCCGGGTCCGAGCTGCAAACCGGCTCCGGCGCGGCCGGCGCCGGCGACGATCACGGCCGGGGGAGAGGTCTCGCCGTGTTCGATCCCGCCGGCCGTGGCGCGGCCGAACCAGATGGCGGCCGGCGCGCTCGCGTCGAAATCGAAGGACTCCTTGCGAATTGCGCCGGACGCTTGGTCCTCCAGCTTCGTCGCGGAGTATTCGGCGCGGTCCATGAGGTCGAAGAGCCGCACGCGCAGCGGGGCCGGCGCCGGCTCCTGGGGGCCGAGCCATGGCGAGAGCGAAAGGAGAACGGCGGCGAAGTTCGGCACCGGGGTTCGGGGCCGCTCAGTAACGCCAGCTCGTGAGGTCGGCCCCGGGCGGAGCCGACTCCGCGATGCGCGCGAGGATCTGCGGCACGTACATCTGGTGGTAGCGCAGGCGCGAGTGCGCGTTGTCGCGTTCGTGGTCGCCGTTCCAGCAGTGTTCGGCGCGGTCGCCGTAGTCGACCACTCCGGCGTAGTACGGATCGGTGGTGCTCTCGAGGAACTCCTCCATGAGGACCACGGCGTTGTTCAAGTAGTAGTTGTCCATGTCGCCGCAGTAGAGGTGGATCTTGCCCTCGACCTTGGGGCCGAGCGTGGCCCAGTCGCGCGCGAGGATGTGCCGCAGGTCGTAGTTCTCGCGCCAGTGCGCGGCGACCTGTCGGTCGATCTTTCCGCTGCGCTTATCCCAGATCCGCTGCGGGTAGCCGTCGTCGCCCACCGGGCTGTAGACCGCTTCCCAGACGTCCCACTGGTCGCCGGAGCGCGAGTGCGTGCCGAGCACGAGTTCGCGGAGATTCACCTGCTCCAGGGTCGCGGTGACGTTGCCGTGCATGTCGCGCTGGCCGGGCCTCGGCACGCGCACGAAGTCGCCGGCGTCGTAGTAGGCGTTGTCGTGCTCGTAGAGGTCCACGATGGTGTAGGCGCGGAAGTCGACCGGGTCGGGACAAGCGGCGAAGCAGCCGTTGAACTCGTCGGGATAGAAGACCTGCACCGCAAGCGCTTCCCAGCCGCCGGTCGAGCCGCCGTAGGTGAAGCGTGCCCAGCCCTCGCCGATGCCGCGGAAGCGTTGCTCCACCGCGGGGATCAGTTCGTGCATGATCGCGTCGCCGTACGGCCCGAGGTTCTGCGAATTCACCGCGTAGGAATCGTCGTAGTAGGGATTGGCGTGCTGGATCTCGATCACGAGCCAGCGCGGGAAGCCGGGTCCGGTCCACTCCTTGTAGAAGTCGTGGGCGGACTGCTCCTGGATCCGGTTGTAGCCCTCCAGCCGGAAGCGTTCGCTGTACTCGGGCTCGAGATCGGGGTCGGGCGGCGTTTCGCGGAAGCCGCCGAAGGTGTGGGGAAAGTGCCCGTGGTTGACCATGAGCGGGTAGCGCGCTTGGGGATGTTCGTCGAAGCCTTCGGGGAGCAGCACCACTGCGCCGAGGTGCATCGGCCGTCCCCAGAAATCGGTGAGCAGCTTGCTCTGGATACTGACGTGCTTGACGTACTTGCTGTCCTCGGGCGGCGGAATCGGCGGGATCTCCCGGTCGAGGACGATCGGGATCGCCGCGGCGCGCGGGCCTTGCACGAGCCGGATCCTGCGCGCGCTGCTGTACAGGTTGCCCGGCGCGCGGTTCCAGTGCTGGCCCTCGCCGCGGTCCATCGGCAGCTTGACGACGTGGCCGTCGGAGCGGTGGAAGGTCTCGTAGCGGTGCAGCACCGCCTGGACGAAGTAGTCGCCTTCGGGAACCGCCGCGAGGCTCGCGAGCGGATATCCGAACACCGTCGCGTCGATGCGCGCGGCCTCGCCCGGGCGCAGGCCGTCGACGTCGACGCCGAAGACCTGCTGGCCGTTCGCTCCGTCCACCACGTGGAAGCGCGGCTCGCCGTCTTCGCGCTTGGAGAGGACCAGGATCACGCGGCCGTCGAGCGGCGTCCGCGCCAGGTTGGCCGGAAAGGAGATCTCGAACACAGGGCCGCTCGCCGCGGCGGAGATGGCGGCGTCCTGGAGCGGCGGAGCGAGCGAAGCGACGAAGGCGAGG
>DASWJW010000227.1:0-3917 GCA_036396955.1 Planctomycetota bacterium | reverse complement strand
GCAGCTTCACGACCGAAGCCGCGGCGGGGCGCACCGGCACCGCGCTGCGCATGCTGGGCGCCGGCTTGCTCACGGGGCTGCTCTGGGAATCGTGGAACTGGGATGCGACCAGCCGCTGGATCTACACCGTGCCGTTCTTCGAAGGGGGCAAGCTCTTCGAAATGCCGTTGCCAGGCATCCTGGGCTTCCTGCCTTTCGCGCTCGAGGCATGGGTGTTCGCGCGCGTGCTCGCGCACTTCGGCTGGCTTCCGGAGTGGGAGCTCCAGCTCGGCGCGCCGGCCCACGCGCCGAAGCGCTGGGTGCCGGCGGCGCTGCTCGCCGTCGCAGTTTCGCTGCCGCTGCTCTTCCTCACCGACCTGCGGAGCGTGCGCGGCACCGTGCCACGAACGGCGGATCTCAGCGTGATCGACGCAGACCAGGTCCGCGACTTCGAAGAACGCGGACTCGGCCGGCTTCGCGACCTGGTGGCGGCCGCCGACGCGGGAGCTGCGACCGGACTCGCCCCGGACCTGCTCGCCGAGGCGCGCCTCATGCTCGTGCGCGGCCTCGGCGCGCGCGGACGCTGCTGGCTCGCCCACGCCGGAGTGCACACGATCCGATCCCTGGCCGATGCCGACCCGCGGACCCTGATCGAGGCCTTGGCCGGCGGGACTTGCCCCGGGCCGACGCCGACCCCGGCCGAGGTGCGCGTATGGATCGCCGGCGCCCGACAATCCTTGGCGCGCTAGGCTGCCGCGCGCAGGAGCCTTCGCGTCGCCGAGCCGATGGCCACCGCGCCGGAATAGAGCAGCAAGTGCGGCAGCCATTCGGCGGTGCGCCGGACTCCGGACAGGGACTCGAGCGCTTGCAGCATTTCCGCGTCCTGTTCGATCCGCGGCGCGATCCAGTGGTTGTTCAAGAGCAGCAGCAGGCCGATCACGAACACGAGATCGGCGAGCAGCACGGCGCGCTGCAGGCCGGAGTCGGCCGGCGCGCGCGTGGCGGCGAACTCGACGTGCAGAAGAACGCCGCAGCCGAGCCCCAGGCTCGCGGCGAGACCAGGGAGCACGATCTGCGGGAACCAATCCCAGGCGCCGGCCGAAGCGGCCACGGCACCAAGGCCCAGCATCCAGCCGCAGCAGCCGATCAGGACGCCCCAGCGCGCGGCGGAGGAATGGCGGACTCCGGCCTCCATGGGCCCAGCCTAGACCGCTCCCGGCATGGCCGAAAGATCGCGGAGGAAGCGGCTGTGCGAGCCGTCTAGGTGTCGTGATGACCCCCGCTCCCGGGCTGGCGCGCATCTGCGCGGCCCGAGCCGGCGACCCCGAGGCGGTCGCCGCGCTCTGGCGCCTGCACCGGCCCTGGGTGGCGGCCGTCCTGCTCGCCCGGATGCCCCAGGGGGCGGAACTCGACGACCTGCTCCAGGAAGTGGCCACCACCCTCGTTGCGCGCATCAGCGATCTCCGCGAGCCGGAGCGGTTCGAGCCGTGGCTGCGCGCCGTCGCGCTGAACGCCGCGCTCACGGCGGGGCGCCGCGAGCGAACGCGCGGCCGCGCGCGGTCGCTGGCCACCGGCGACGCCGAAACGGCGGATCCGAGCGCCACGACCGCCTCCGACCTCGCCGAGACGCGCGAGCGGACCGACCGCGTCCTGCAAGCGGCCCGCGGCCTGCCGGCGGAGTACCGCGAGCCCTTGCTCCTGCGCGCCGTGAACGGCGCGAGCCAGAGCTCCATCGCGCGCCAGCTCGGCGTGACCGAAGCGGCGGTCGAAGCGCGCCTCGCGCGCGCCCGCCGCTTGCTGCGAGAACAACTCGCGCGCATCGAAGCCGCGCCTCCCGCAGTGCGGCGGGCAAGCAGCGGGCCGCAAGACCAATGAACACCGACCACGACGACCTTTTCCTGCACCGCGCCATGGAAGCGCGCCACGGGGACGCGGACTGGGCGAGCTTCGAGGCTCGCGCGGCGCTGCATCCGCAATTGTGGGAGCAATTCGCACGCGCCCAGCGCGACGACCGCCTGCTCGGCGCCGAAGTCGCTGAAGTCCTCACCGGCGCGGCCGTCGAGCTGCCCGGCCCCCGGCCGCGCGCGCACCGCGCACTTCCGGGTCGCTGGGCGACCTGGTCCGGCTGGGCCGCTGCTGCGGCCATCGCCCTGCTCTGGGCCGGCGGCTTCGCGCCCGGCTCGAGCGACGACGCAGCGCCGTTGTCGGCGGGCGGCGAAGCGGCCGCGGCGGCGTCGCTGGCCGGACTGTCGGACGCGGACAGCGCGCTCGCCGACTACCTGCAACGAGGCCGCGCGGAAGGCCGCGTGGTCAAGGAGATGCCGATGATCCTGCTCCAAGCCGTCCCGCTCGAGGACGGTGGCCACCAGGTGCTGTTCTTGCGGCAGATCGTCGAACGGCACACGGTCGAACAACTGTACGAGTACGAAACCGACGAACTCGGCCGGCCGGTGCCGGTGGAACTCAAGCACGTGACTCCGGTCAGCCTCCGGCCCCTCTAGGGCCGACGAACCCATCCGAGAACCATGAACTCCATGCTCAGCAAGATCTTCTTCGCCGCGACGGCCCTGCTCGCGGCAGCCACTCTCCTCCCCGCCCAGGATTTTCCGCCCGCATCCGATTCGCAGCGGGTCTGGCACATCAGCTTCCCGCAAGACGGCGGCAAGGTGGAAGTGAAAGTGGTCGACGGCAAGGTCTCCGCGACCCAGGATGGCCAGCCGATTCCGCGGGAACGCATCAAGGCCCAAGGCGACATGATCGTGGTGTTGGCCGGTGACGGCAGCGAACTCCTCCACGTCGACTCGGAGGGCAACTTGTGGGCCACAGGCTTCCACCCGTCGAACGACTGGGTACAGGACTTCGCGATCGCGCAAATGTCCAGCGACAGAGTGCGCATCGGCGTGACCCTGGGCGCGGTGGACGCGCCGCTCGCCAGCCACCTCGACGTCGACTCCGGACGCTCGGTGATGATCACCGAAGTGATGTCCGACGGCCCGGCCGCGAGAGCCGGCCTGCGCAAGTACGACGTGGTCGTTGCTATCAACGGCCACGGCGACGCGTCCGAGGCGCGACTCCGGCAGGCGGTCCAGGAAACCGGGGCAGGCGGCGCGTTGCAGCTCGCGTTACGGCGCGGCGCGCACCGGATGGACGTCACGATCGCTCCCGAGAAGGACCAAGCCGGCGGCTGGCGCACGCCGATGGCGTTCTCGCTGGGCGCGAATGTCGATCTGCAAGCGCGCGAAGACCTGGACCTTGAAACCCTGGTGGGCGCGAACGCCGCGCAGAGCCGCGAGAAGTTCCTCGACGTCTGGAAGACCACGATTGCGGAGTTTCCCGCCGCGGAAGAACTCGAAGCGGCACGCAAGACATACACCGAATCCCTCGAGGCGCTCGCCGGTGCGCGCGCGCAATGGAACCTGCAGCTGCCGGCCGAGCACACCTGGCAGAACCTGGTGCCGATGGCCAACGGCTACTTCCGGCAAGGCGAGGCCGCGGCGGCGCCCTTCGTTTGGGCGACGCCCTACCTGCCGATCGGAACCAGCCCGCCGTCCAGCGGCACGGACGTGAGCGGCCGGCTGGCGGCGATCGAAGAGCGGCTCGCCGCGATCGAAGCGCTGCTGAAGGGCAAGAACGAGCGCGTCCGCTGACCGCGGACGGTTCCGTGGCATGCGACGAGCGGTCCGGTTTCTGCGACGAAACCGGACCGCGCTCCATTCCTGAATCGGTTACCACTCCGCGGCATGCCCTAAGGTGGGAACACCACTGGAGGTCCGACCCATGCTTACGCCCCTCGTTCCGTTCATCTTCGCACACTTGCTCGCCTTCCCTGCGCAACCCCCCGAGGCACCGCAGGACCCCGCGAACGAACTCCGCCGCAGCCCCATCGCGGGCCTGTTCACCGCGCCGCCGCAGACGCGGCGCGACACTTTCCCGGCCGC
>DASWJW010000226.1:0-1928 GCA_036396955.1 Planctomycetota bacterium | reverse complement strand
GCGAATACGACAAGGAGAAGCTGCAGGAGCGGCTCGCGAAGATCTCGGGCGGCGTCTCGGTCATCAAGGTCGGCGGCGCGACGGAATCCGAGATGAAAGAGCGCAAGGACCGCGTCGACGACGCCAAGAACGCCACCCTCGCGGCGGTCGAAGAAGGCGTGGTGCCGGGCGGCGGCACGGCGCTGCTGCGCTGCATCGAAGCCGTGGAGGCCGTCCGCGCCCGCGGCGACGAGAAGTTCGGAGTGCAAGTGGTCGCGAGAGCGCTGCGCGCTCCGGCCGCGGCCATCGCCGACAACGCCGGTTACGACGGCAGCCTGGTGGTGGAAGAAATCCTGGCCAACAAGGGCTGGTACGGCTTCAACGCGCTCAGCGGGGAGTACGGCGATCTGGCGAAGGACGGCGTCATCGACCCGGCGAAGGTGGTGCGTCTCGCCTTGCAGAACGCCGGCTCGATCGCCGGCCTGCTGCTGACCACCAACACCATGGTGACCGAGTACGCCGACAAGGCGAGCAAGCCGACCGAAGGCGCCATCGCCTGAGGTAGGACGGCGACGCGAGGCGGCGCCGCAGGGCGCCGCCTCCCACCGCCGATTCCAGGACCTGCATGGCCGCGCGCGACTATTACGAAGTGCTGGGCGTCGCGCGCGACGCCGAGGCGGACGCGATCAAGGCGGCCTATCGCAAGCTCGCGCTCCAGTACCACCCCGATCGCAACAAGGAAGCCGACGCGGAAGACCGCTTCAAGGAAGCGGCCGAGGCCTACGCAATCTTGTCGGACCCCGACAAGCGCGCCGCCTACGACCGCTTCGGCCACGCCGGAGTCTCGGGCCAAGGCGGCGGCGGGGTCCACTTCGACAACATCGAAGACATTTTCTCGCGCTTCTCCGAGATCTTCGGCGGAGGCGGAGGCGGAGGCGGCGCGGGTGGTGGCGGCCTGTTCGAGAACCTGTTCGGTTTCGGCGGCCGCGAGCGCGGCGGCCCGCCGCGCGGACGGAGCCTTCGCGCCGGCGTCGAGATCACTCTGCTCGAAGTGCTCAACGGCTGCATGCGCACGCTGAGTTTGCGGCGCAACGAGACCTGCAGTGCCTGCACCGGCAGCGGCGCGGCCCCGGGCACCAGCCCGCAGACCTGCTCGACCTGCCGCGGCCGCGGCCAGGTCCACCAACAGCAAGGCTTCTTCGCGGTCCGCACCGCCTGCCCGAGCTGCCAGGGTTCCGGCCAGGTCATCCCGGAGCCGTGCACGACCTGCGAAGGCCACGGCCTGGTGCCGCGGAAGCGCGAGATCGAAGTGCGCATTCCGCCGGGCATCGAAGACGGCGCCCGGATCCGCCTCGCGGGCGAGGGCGAGGGCGGCCAGCGCGGCGGATCCGCCGGCGACTTGTTCGTCGAAGTCGCCGTCCGCCCGGACGACCGTTTCCACCGCGACGGGCGCGACCTCTATCTCGAGGTCGCCATCAGCTACGCGCAGGCCGTGCTCGGCGACAAGATCCTGGTGCAGACCCTCGACGGCGAAGTCCGCATGACCGTCCCGGCCGGCACGCCGACCGGCAAGTTGTTCCGCCTGCGCAGCCAAGGCCTGCCGCGCCTGCAAGGCAGCCGCCGCGGCGACTTGTTCGCACGCGTGTTCATCGACGTCCCGGGCAAGCTCTCCCGCGAGGAAAAGACCCTCGTCAAGCGCCTCTTCGAGATCGAGAAGGAGCGCCGCCAGCAAACTCAACGGAGCGATTAGTCCCATGGCCACCCGCTCCGAGAAGTCCCGCCGTCCCGAGCCCGAGCCCGAGCCCGAGTCCGAGGCCCCCGCCCCCGCCGCCGGCGATGCCGATGCCGATGCCGGCTGCCAGGCCGGGCAGCAAGACACCATGGAGCAGTGGCGCGACCGCGCGCTGCGCGCTCAGGCCGACCTGGTCAACGTGCGCCGCCGCGCGGAC
>DASWJW010000225.1:0-4771 GCA_036396955.1 Planctomycetota bacterium | reverse complement strand
ACGGCGGGAATCTGGCGGATCGACATCGCGGTGACGCACTTGCCGGCCAGGGCGATGCGCTCGGCGTCGTCGACCGGCTCTTCGACCAGCGGATTCCGCCCGCCGCCGAGCGGCGAACGACCGTCGAGCGCGTGCGCCTCGGCGATGTACACCACGTAGAACTGCACCTGGTCCCGGTACGTCTCGTAGAGCGTGTTCAGCCGACCGGCCGACATGCGAAACGGCGGTCAGGTGTAGGAGCCGAAGATCAGCGCCACCGGCTTCTTGCCGCGGAAGTCCGCCAGGGTGACCATGCTCGGCTTCTTGGCGCCGAGCAGCGGCAAGGTGAAGTCGGGCGCCAGCTCGCCTTTCGCGGGCGCTTCGCGCGGTTTCACGGCAGCACTTCGCTCCTGGCCGCGTCGGGGCGCCGGACTTGCGAAATCGGCAGGGGTCAGGAAACCGTCGGCGTCGCGGTCGAGCCTTGCGAAGCGCTCTTCCCCGCGCGGATATTCCTTGGCGGAAACGCGGCCGTCGCGGTCCGCGTCGTACCGCGCGACGACTTCCCACGCCGTGGCGGGTTCGGCCTGCGGCGCGACGGCGGGATCCTGGCCGGTCGCGCCCCCGTCTTGCGACGCGAGATCGGCAACCGGAAGGATCGAGAGCATGAGAGCGAAGGGAATCAAAGGCATGGCGGAGACCTCCTGGGCTCGCCGCCACGATACGCCGCGCGGCGGGCCGGAAGCGATCCCTTCGCGCGGCATGGCGGCCGCTTCCGCTTGCTAGCCTGCAGGCCGCGTGAGCTTCTACCTCGCCGTTTCCGTCGCCGTGGCGCTGGCGAGCCTTTACTTGTGGAAGAGGCTCGTCCTGGACGCGCGCCTGCCCCGCGCCGGACTGCTCGCAGCGAGCTTGGTCCTCGGTTGCGGCGCGGCCTTGCTGCCGCTGGTGCGCATGTTCGGCCAGGACCGCGCGCCCGCGGCCCTGCGGACCTGGAATTTCCTCGCTTATGCCTGGATGGGTGTCTTGTTCTACGCCCTGGTGACCCGCTGGCTGCTCGAGCTGCCGCTGCTGCTCCACCGGACGCTTGGCTGGTGGCGCCGTCGGCAACCTGCAGCAAACCCGCATGCGCCGGCCGCGACCGGTCCGGACTTGCTCTCACGCCGCCGCGCCTTGGTGCGCGCGGCGGCCGGAGCCACCGTGCTCGGCAGCGCCGGCGCGGGGATCGCCGGAATCCGGAGCGCGCTGTACGAATTGGCGACGGTCACCGTGCCGGTGCGCGTGCCGCGGCTGCCGGCGGGCCTGGACGGCATCCGGGTGGTGCAGATCAGCGACCTCCACGTCGGCCCGCTCCTCGACGAGGGCTTCGTGCGCGCGGTGACCGGGCGCGTGAACGCGCTGCGCCCCGATCTGGTGGTCGTCACCGGCGACGTGGTCGACGGGCCGGTGCACCACCTCGAAGCACTGGTCGCGCCGCTCGGCGGACTCGACGCGCGCTGGGGCACTTTCTTCGTGACCGGCAACCACGAGTACTACTCGGGCTTCGAACCGTGGATCCAGCACTTCGCCAAGCTCGGGATGCGCGTGCTCGCCAACGAGCGCGTGGCAGTGGGCGACGCCGGCCCCGGCGGCGCGAGCTTCGATCTTGCCGGCGTGCACGACTGGCACGGCGGCCGGCGCAATACGAGCCAAGCGCCCGACCTGGACGCGGCGCTCGCCGGGCGCGACCCCGAACGCGCGCTGGTCCTGCTCGCGCACCAGCCCGCGCAGATCGACCAGGCCGCCGCCGCCGGCGTCGGCCTGCAGATCTCGGGCCACACCCACGGCGGACAGATGTGGCCTTTCGGCGCGCTGACCATGCTCGCGCAGCCGTATCTGCGCGGCCTGCACCAGCACGCACCCGGCAGCCAGATCTACGTGTCGAGCGGGACCGGTTTCTGGGGCCCGCCCTTGCGCGTCTTCGCGCCCGCCGAGATCACCGAATTGGTGCTCACGGTCTAGCGGTCGCCGCCGGCGCACGCCCCGCGCGCGCGATAATCGCCGCCGCGACTACGCAACCGGTCAAGTTGGCGACCAGGTCCCAGCCGGTGTTGCGGTAGCCGCCGACGTTGGTCTCGGGCAACAGCAGGACCAGGACGAACTCCACGACTTCGTTGAGGGCTCCAAAGCCCATTCCGGCCGCGACGCACAAGATCAGCGGCCCCGTTCGCGGCCGCGGATCGGGCAGCACGGTCCGCAGAGCCTGCCAGCAGACCCAGGTGGTGACTCCGAACCCGAAGGCGTGCACGACCTGGTCGTACTTGAGGCGCTCGGGGACGAACCAGAACGAATACAGGACTTCGCCATCCGCGAACTCGAGCAGGCCGCCGGCCATGTGCAGCAGGCCCCACGCGGACAAGCACCACAGCGTGGCGATCCGCAGACCGACGCGCCGGTGCACGCGCCAGACCAGGGCCGCGAGCACGAGCATCACGCCCAGGTAGATCAAGAACTCCTGGTTGCCCCGCCGCACGCCGGCCAGCGCGGCAGCGAGCAGGTAGCCCGCGGTGGCCAGCGCCACCGGCCGCTCTCCCCTTCGCAAGACTCCGCGGTCGGCCACGACCGGAAGTGTAGGCCTTAGCATGGCGGGATGTGCGGCCGATTCACCTTGCACACCGGCGGCGCGGCGATCGCACGCGCGTTCGAACTCGCGGTAGAACCAGCGCTGCGGCCGCGCTTCAACGTCGCCCCCACCCAGGACGTGGCGGCCGTGCGGGTCGAAGCCGGCCAGCGCCGGCTGCGCATGCTGCACTGGGGACTGCTGCCGGCCTGGGCCAAGGACCGCGCCATGGCGGCGCGCATGATCAACGCGCGCAGCGAGACGGTCGCCGAGAAGCCCGCCTACCGGTCCGCGTTCCGCAGGCGCCGCTGCCTGGTGCCAGCCGACGGTTTCTACGAATGGCGCAAGCTCGAGGGCACCGGCTCGCGGCCGCGGAAAGAGCCGTGGCTGTTCACCTTGCGCACCGGCGGTCCGTTCGCGATCGCGGGGCTTTGGGAGCAGTGGCGCGACCCCGCGGGCGCGCCGGACGCGCCGCTCCTCGAGAGCTGCACCTTGCTCACCACCGAGGCGAATTCCCGCGTCGCGCCCGTGCACTTGCGGATGCCGGTGATCCTCCCCCAGGAACACTGGGCTCCATGGCTCGATCCGGCGCTCGACGAACCGCAGCGATTGCTCGAGATGCTGCTGCCGTTCGCCGCAGGGGAAATGGACGCCTGGCCGGTCTCGCGCCTGGTGAACAACGCAAGGCACGACGCCGCCGACTGCCTCGATCCGGTGCCTCCGGAACGCGGCGCCGCGGGCGCCTGACCGGCGGCTAGCCGCCGCCGAGCGGGATCCGCAAGCCTGTGGTGCCGGCTGCGACTTCGAGTTCGACCGCTTCCCCGGAGCTCTGGAGCGCGCGCAGCACGAAGGTGCCGGGATAGAGGTTCGGGAAGCGGAACTTGCCGTCGAGGTCGGTGAGCTGGCTGTCGACCTTGAACAACTCCTCGGGACGCTCGAACGTGAAGTCGGCTTCGTTCGGATTCCCCGCGAGCGGCCGGCCGCGCAACTCCACGCGGGCGTTCGGCGCGCCGAAGCCGTCGGCCCCGAGGATCTCTCCGGAGATTTCCTGCCCGCGCTGCATTTCGATCCGCAGTTCCCGGCGTTCGCCGTCGGCGAAGACCAGCGGCCAGATCAGCTGCATCGCGAAACCGCCCTTGAAGGCGTAGAGCGCGAGTTCGTCGCCGGGCCGCACTCCGGGCAGCTCGAAGGTGCCGTCGGTCCGGCTGCCGAAACGGCCCGAGACTTCGCTGCGGAACCGGAATTCGACTCCGGCCAGCGGTTCGCCGTTGGGGTCCACCACGATCCCCCACAGCGACGGCGCGCGCGTCAGCGCCACTTCGACGAAAGTCTTGTCCGCGGGAACGCGCTCGGTGCCGGGGACGAAGCGGTCGTGCTCCACCGTCAGGTTCCAGGGCTCGCCGTCGGGCACGCTCAGCAGTTCGAACCCCCCGTCCTCTCCCGTGCGCACGAGCCTCTGCCGGCTCGGGTAGTAGGCAAGATCGCCGATTCCGGCTTCTTCCACGCGCCGGCGCCGGCCGGTCCGGCCCGCCGTGACCAGGGCCTCGGCGATCCCGGCGGCGGCGGCGTCGCGCACCACGCCGCGCACTGCGTGCGCCGTGGTCATGCGCAACTCCACGCCGCGGACGATTTCGCCGATCCCCAGGATTCCGCCCGCCCGCCTGGTACTGGCAAAGCCGTCGGCGAAGACGTCCATGACGAACGGTCCTTCCTGGATCCCGCCCAGCCGGAACTCACCCTGCTTGTTCGTGGTGCTGGACACGTCGGCTTCGAACTCGCTTTCTTCGTTCTCGAGCAGCCAGCGACCGCGGAACCAGCAGCTGACCCTGGCGTTCGGGATTCCCTCGCCCTGCATGTCGACCACGCGGCCGAACACAATCGCCGCCGGCGGCGCGTCGACGACTTGTTCGCGGACTTCCCGGGCTTCGAGCGCCCGGTCGACGCGCACCGCGACCGGCGCGGTCTCGAGCGTGGCCTGGACCTGGACGCCGATCAGCATCAAGCCCGGTTCGACCGGCACGCGGACGTGGCCGTCGGCCTCGGTCTTGCCGTTCCGGCGCATCACCTCGTCGGCCGACTTCTGGATCATCGCAACGACTTCGGCGCCGGCGACCGGGGTGAAATCGTCGCTGCGCCGCACCAGCAGGTCGAACCACGCGATGTCGTCGGGATACGGCGAAACGTCCTGGGGAAGCGCTG
>DASWJW010000224.1:0-27541 GCA_036396955.1 Planctomycetota bacterium | reverse complement strand
GCGGCCTGCTCGCGATCTTCCTGCTGCACGTCGGCGCGGCGATCAAGGTCACCCGCGCCAACCGCGCGGCGCGTCCCGACCCCTACCGCTTTCCGGCCACGGTGCAGACCACCTATGCGGCGCGGACCATGGTGATGAGCGGGCTGATCGTGGCCGCGTTCGTGGTCTACCACCTGCTGCACTTCACCCTCGGCGCGGTGCACGGCGAGCATTTCGGCGCCCTCGACGCCGCCGGCCGCCCCGACGTCCACCGCATGGTGGTGGCGAGCTTCCGCGAGTGGCCGATCACCGCCGCCTACCTGGTGGCGCAGGTGCTGCTCGGCATGCACATCGCGCACGGCGCTTCGAGCGCCTTCCAGTCGCTGGGCGTGACCCATCCGCGCCTGGCCTTCCTCAAGACGGGCTTCGGCCCCGGCGTCGCCACGGTGATCGTGCTCGGCAACGTCTCCATTCCCCTGGCCTGCTTGATCGGCCTGGTCCCGCCGTCCGCGTAGCGCCATGCAACTCGACGCCAAGATCCCCTCCGGACCGATCGAGCAGAAGTGGGACCAGCACCGCTTCGACCTCAAGCTGATCAACCCGGCCAACAAGCGCAAGTACCGCGTGCTGGTGGTCGGCACCGGCCTTGCCGGCGGCTCGGCCGCGGCGGCCATGGCCGAGCTCGGCTACGAAGTCGAGGCGTTCTGCTTCCAGGACAGTGCGCGGCGCGCGCACTCGATCTCCGCGCAAGGCGGCATCAACGCCGCCAAGAATTACCAGAACGACGGCGACAGCATCTGGCGCCTTTTCTACGACACGGTCAAGGGCGGCGACTTCCGCGCGCGCGAGGCCAACGTCTACCGCCTCGCGCAGGTCAGCAACGCGATCATCGACCAGTGCGTGGCGCAAGGGGTTCCGTTCGCGCGCGAATACGGCGGCACGCTCGCCAACCGCTCGTTCGGCGGCGCGCAGGTCAGCCGCACTTTCTACGCGCGCGGCCAGACCGGCCAGCAGCTGATGCTCGGCTGCTACCAGGCGCTGCAGCGGCAAGTGAGCGCCGGCCGCGTGCGCGTGCACGTGCGCCAGGAAATGCTCGACGTGGTGGTCGCCGACGGCCGCGCGGTGGGCCTGATCACCCGCGACCTCGTGAGCGGCGCAGTCCAGCGCTGGTCGGGCGACGCGGTGGTGCTCGCGACCGGCGGCTACAGCAACGTGTTCTTCCTGTCGACGAACGCCAAAGGCTGCAACGTCACCGCCACCTTCCGCGCCTGGAAGCGCGGCGCGGGCTTCGCCAACCCCTGCTTCACGCAGATCCATCCCACCGGCATCCCCCAGCACGGCGAGGGCCAGTCCAAGCTCACGCTCATGTCGGAGTCGCTGCGCAACGACGGCCGCGTGTGGGTGCCCAAGAAGGCCGGCGACCCGCGTGCGGCCGGCGACATTCCCGAAGCCGAGCGCGACTACTACTTGGAGCGGATCTATCCGAGCTTCGGCAATCTCGCGCCGCGCGACGTGTCGAGTCGCGCCGCCAAGCGGATGTGCGACGACGGTTTCGGCGTGGGCCCGGGCGGCCGCGGGGTCTACCTGGACTTCGCCGAAGCGATCGGCCGCCTGGGCGAGGACGCCGTGCGCGACCGCTACGGCAACTTGTTCCAGATGTACGAGAAGATCACGGGCGACGACCCCTACAAGGTGCCGATGCGGATCTATCCCGCGCCGCACTACACCATGGGCGGCCTGTGGGTGGACTACAACCTGATGTCGACCGTGCCCGGCCTGCACGTGATCGGCGAGGCCAATTTCTCCGACCACGGCGCCAACCGGCTGGGCGCGAGCGCGCTGATGCAGGGCCTCGCGGACGGCTACTACGTGCTGCCCTACACCATCGGCGACTGGCTCGCGAAGGCCGGCCCGGCCCCGGTGGACACCGACCACCCCGCATTCGCGGAGGCCGAGGGCGAGGTGCGCGCGCGTGTCGACAAGCTGCTCGGCATTGGCGGCAAGCGTTCGGCGGACAGCTTCCACATCGAGCTCGGCAAGGTGATGTGGAACAAGTGCGGAATGGCCCGCACCAAGGCGGGGCTCGAAGAAGCGCTGCGCGAGATCCCGAAGATCCGCGAGGCCTTCTGGAGCGACTTGCGCGTGCCCGGCAGCGGCGAGCAGTTCAACCAGGAGCTCGAGAAGGCCGGCCGGGTAGCCGACTTCCTCGAATTCGCCGAGCTGATGTGCCGCGACGCGCTCACCCGCGAGGAGTCCTGCGGCGGCCACTTCCGCGAAGAGCACCAGAGCGACGAAGGCGAAGCCAGGCGCGACGACGCGAACTTCGCGCATGGCGCGGTCTGGGAATACACCGGCGACGGCCAGGAGCCCCTCCGCCACAAGGAAGAACTGCAGTTCGAGAACCTCGAGCCGAGCACCCGGAGCTACAAGTAATGGAGTTCACCCTTCACATCTGGCGGCAAGCGGGTCCGGACCAGCCCGGCCACATGGAGATCCACAAGGCGCGGGACATCAGCGCCGACATGTCTTTCCTCGAGATGCTCGACGCGGTCAATGAGCGCATCCTCCAGGAAGGCGGCGAACCGATCGCCTTCGACCATGACTGCCGCGAGGGCATCTGCGGCATGTGCTCGCTGGTGATCAACGGCGTGTCGCACGGCGCCGACCGCGGCATCACCACCTGCCAGCTGCACATGCGGCGTTTCGAGGACGGCGACTCGATCTACATCGAGCCCTTCCGTTCGGGAGCCTTCCCGGTGCTCAAGGACCTGGTGGTCGACCGCAGCGCTTTCGACCGCATCGTGACCGCCGGCGGCTTCGTCTCGGTGAACACCGGCAGCGCGCCCGACGGCAACGCGGTCCTGGTGCCCAAGGAAGACTCCGACCAGGCGATGGACGCCGCCTCGTGCATCGGCTGCGGCGCTTGCGTCGCGAGCTGCCCCAACGGTTCGGCGATGCTGTTCGTGGCCGCCAAGATCGCGCACCTCGCGCACTTGCCGCAAGGCCAGCCCGAACGCGCCCGCCGCGCCCGCGCGATGGTCGAGCAGATGGACAGCGAGCTCTTCGGCCACTGCACCAACCACTACGAGTGCGAGGCCGTGTGCCCCAAGGAGATCCCCGTGCGCTTCATCGCCGAGATGAACCGGGACTACTTGAAGGCCAGCCTCGGCGCCGAGGACTGAGCGGCTCGCGGCGATGGACCCCCTGCCGCCGCTAGTGCTGGAGGGACGGCACGTGCGGCTCGAGCCGCTCGCGCTCGCGCATGTCGGAGCTCTGGCCGCGGTCGGGCTCGACCCGGCGATCTGGAAATGGAACCCGCGCCCGGTCGGGTCGCTGGCCGAAATGCGCGACTACGTGCAAGGCGCGCTCGACGAACAGCGGCACGGCGTCTCTCTGCCCTTCGCCACCGTCGATCGCGCAGGCGACCGCGTGGTCGGCAGCACCCGCTACGGCAACGTCGATCTCGCCAACCGACGGGTCGAGATCGGTTGGACCTGGCTTGCACCGGCCTGGCAGCGCACCGCGCTCAACACCGAGGCCAAACTGCTGCTGTTGCGCCACGCGTTCGAGACGCTGGGCTGCGTGCGCGTCGAATTGAAGACCGACGCGCTCAACGCCCGCTCGCGCGCCGCCATCGCCCGCATCGGTGCGACAGAAGAAGGCATCCTGCGCATGCACATGCTGACCGCGAGCGGCCGCTGGCGCGACACGGTGTATTTCAGCCTGCTCGACGCCGAATGGCCTGCCGCCAAGGCCGCGCTCGAAGAGCGGTTGGCGCGGGCCTGACCTTGGTGCTCCTCAACTCCCGCCGAACAACAGCTGCCCGGCTTCGTGGAAGCGCTGGCGGGCGAGCTGGTAGGTGCCGATCCAGAGGCTGTCGGGCTCGATGATCTCGTCCTCGAGCGGAACGCCGCGGCCGCGCACGTAGGCGCCGACCGGCTGGCCGGCGTCGACCGCCGCGGCTTGCAGGGCAGCGCCGAGCGCGGCGGTCTCGGTTTCGCTCGGCAGGCGCAGCGGCAGCTCGAAGACGTCGGCGACGATGCGGCGCCACAGGCCGTTGCGCGCGCCGCCGCCGACCAGGCGCAGCTCGCTGGCGGCGAGGCCGAGCTCTTCCATGCGCGCGTAGCCTTCGCGAAGCGCCAGCGTGGCACCCTCGAGCGCGGCGCGGTACAGGTGACCGCGCCGCAGGTTGCCCGGCTGCATGCCCATCAGCACGCCGCGCGCGTGCGGCCAATTGGGTGCGCGCTCGCCGACCAGATAGGGCAGGAACATCAGGCCGTCGCAGCCCGGCGCGACCTCCGAGGCCTCGCGCGTGATGGTTTCGTGGCCGACGCCGCCGAAGCCGACCCGCACCTCTTCGCCGACGGTGGTGCAGTTCATGGTGCACAACAGCGGCAGGCCGCCGCCGGTCGCGTCGCAGAACGAAGCAACCAGGCCTTGCTCGTCGACCACGGCCTGCGGCGCGTGGCCGAAAATGGTGCCGCTGGTGCCGAGACTGATGCACAGCACTCCGGGTTCGACCGCGCCGGCGCCGAGCGCGCTCATCATGTTGTCGCCGCTGCCGGGCGCCACGAACAGGTCGTCGGTCAATCGGAAGCGCCGCGCGAGAGCCGGCAGGATGGCGCCGATCGCCTGCTCGCCGGTGCCGACTTCCGGCAGCATTTCGCGCAAGCGCGGGTCGATCGCAGCGCAGGCGGCGGCGTCCCACTCGCGCGCGACCGGATCGAAGAAGCCGGTGCCGCTGGCGTCTCCCGGCTCCATGGCGGCGACGCCCGTGAAGTGCAGGTTGACGTAGTCGTGCGGCAGCAGGACCCGCCGCAAGCGGGCGAAGTTCTCCGGCTCGTGACGCGCGAGCCACAAGATCTTGGACGCCGTGAAGCCCGCCGGAATCGGGCGGCCGAGCGTGGCGCTCAACTCCTCGGCCTCGGCGGCGGTTTCGGTGTCGCACCAGAGCTTGGCCGGCCGGATCACCTGGTTCTTGGCGTCGAGCGGCACGAATCCGTGCTGCTGACCGGAGACGCCCAGCCCACGGATCGAACGCCGGTCGACGCCCACCTGGGTCAGCGCCTGCACGAGCGCGCTCTCGGCGGCGTCGATCCACGCGCGCGGATCCTGTTCGGCCGCGCCGGCGCGCTTGACGGGCAGCATGCCGTACTTCTTGGCCCCGCGCGAAACCACGCGGCCTTCCGAGGCGTCGTAGAGCACCGACTTGGTGCCCTGCGTGCCGACGTCGAGTCCCAGGTAGAGCGCCACGCTGCGAAATTCTAGCCGCGCGCCCGGCCTTGCGCGTTGTCCGGACCCGTGGTGCGATGGATGCATGCTCGAAGAGGTCCCGCGCGCCGGCGACCTGCTGCTCGTTTCGGGCGGTCAGACGGGCGCGGACCGCGCCGCGCTCGAATTCGCCGTCCGGCGCGGCATCGCCCACGGCGGCTGGTGCCCGCGCGGGCGGCTCGCCGAAGACGGCGTCATCCCCGCGCGCTTCCGGCTGCGCGAGACCGAGAGCGCCGACTACGTGGACCGCACGCGGCGCAACGTGGTCGACGCGGACGGCACCTTGATCGTGTCGTTGGCGGCACCTTTGGAAGGCGGCACCGCCATGACCGCGAAGTTCGCCGCGGACGCCGGGCGGCCGCTCCTGGTGCTGGCCGGCGAGAACGATCTCGACGCCGACGCCGCGCTGCTGCGCAGCTTCCTGGCCGGACACGCGGTCCGCCGGCTCAACGTCGCCGGGCCGCGCGCGAGCAAGCAGCCGGGAGTCTTCGCGCGTGTCCGCCGGCTGCTCGCCCTGGCGCTGCCGCCCGAGCGCGACGGCCACGTGGCGATCTGGCTCTTGCCCGAAGCCGCCGAGCGGCCCGAGCTGGCGGCGGCGATCGCCGCGCTCGCCGCGCGCCATCCTCCCGCGGCGCCGTTTCCGCCGCACCTGACGGTCGCGAGCTTCGACCTGCCGCTGTGCAACCTCGAAGCGCCGCTGGCCGCCGTTGCCGCGCGCGCGCCGCGGCCGGTGCTCGAAGTCGACGGCCTTGGCGCGGAGGACTCGCTCGCGCACAGCTTGTTCCTGCGGATGCACGGCGGGACCGATCTGCCCGCCATCGCGGCAGCGGTCCAGCGTGCGTTCGGTCCCGCGGCCGGCGCACCGCCGGCCCCGCACCTGAGCCTGCTCTACGCACCGCTCGACCTGGCGGAACGCGCCGCCGAGCTGGACGCCTGCGCCGGGATCGCCAGCGGCGCGATCCGCTTCACGCACCTGCAGGCCGTACGGATCGGCAACCCTTTCACCTGGCCGGAGCAGGTGACGGGCTGGCCGAGACTCACGAGCGAGCTGCCGATTCCTTCCTAGCGAGCGCCGAGCAGGTGTTCGATTGCGATCTGATCGAGCCGCTCGTAGCGGTGGCCGCGTGCGGCGAGCGCTTCGGGGTCGATGTCGGCGTCGCGCAAGACCCGCGCATTGGCGGCCGAGTAGCTCGCGAGCGCAGCTCCCAGGCCGTCGCCCTCGATGCGGTTCTCGGCCAGGATCGCGGCGACTTCGGGGTCGGCGTCGTAGGCCGCCGCGCGCTCGGCCAGAATCTTGTAGGTGCGCATGCAGCCGCGCGCGAAGTCCCACACTCCCGCGGTGTCCTCGGTGCGGTAGGCATGGGCGTCGAAGTGCCGCGGGCCGTCGTAGCGCGGATAACCGCCGGTGCCCTCGAGCAGCCGCACCAGGAAGAACGCGCCCTTCTGGTCTTCGCTGCCAAAGCGCAGGTCCTGGTCGTAGCGGCCGATCTTCTGCGCGTTGAGGTCGATGTGGAACAGCTTGCCGACCTCCATCGCCTGCGCGACCGCGTGCACCATCGACAGGCCGGGCATGTTCTCGTGCGCGACCTCGGGGTTCACGCCGCACATCTCCGCGTGCTTCAGCGTCTCGATGAAATGCAGCAAGTGGCCGGTGGTCGCCAGGTAGATGTCGCCGCGCGGCTCGTTGGGCTTGGCCTCGATGGCGAACTTGAGGTCCCAGCCCTGTTCCTTGACCCAGGAGGTGAGGAAGTCGAAAGACTCGCGGTACCAGCGGATCGCGTCGCGCGGATCCTTGGCGCCTTCGGCTTCGCAGCCCTCGCGGCCGCCCCAGAAGACGATGGTGCCGGCCCCGAGCCGCACGCCCATTTCGATCCCGGCCATGGTCTTGCGCACCGCGAAGGCGCGCACGCGCGCATCCGCGCTGGTGAACGCGCCGTCGCGGAACACCGGGTGGCTGAACAGGTTGGTGGTTACCATCGGCACCGCCAGGCCGTGGTCGGCGAGCGCCTTCTCGAACTCCACCACGATGCGTTCCTTCTCGGCGGCGCTCGCGCCGAACGGCACCAGGTCGTTGTCGTGCAGATTGACGCCGTAGGCGCCGGCCCTGGCCAGGCCCGCCACGATCTCGGGCGGCGGAATGCTCGACCGCACGCGCGGGCCGAAGGGGTCGGCGCCGGGGTTGCCGACGGTCCACAAGCCGAAAGTGAAGCGGTCGCCCTTGGCGGGATCGGGGTCGTAGGCGGAACTCATTCGGCCGAAGGGTACACGCCCATCTCCCTCAACAGGTCGTGCGCGGGCCAGACCTTGTCCATCAGCCACAGCACGTAGCGGACGTCCACGCTGATGTTGCGGCTGCGCTCCTGGTTCCAGCCGTAGTCCCCCGACACGTTCTCGAACACGCGGTCGAAGTTGAGGCCCACGAGCCGGCCCTTGCCGTCGACCACGGGCGAGCCGCTGTTGCCGCCGGTGGTGTCGCCGTTGGTGAGCATGCAGACCGGAATGCTGTTCATCCCCGCCGGCAGCCAGCTGCCGAAGTCGCGGGACCGCAAGGCCTGGAGCAGCGGTGCGGGCACCACGAACGGCTCGACCCCGGTGTTCTTGGCGAGCAGGCCGGCGGTGGTGGTGTGCGGCGTGTACGCCACGCCGTCGCGCGGTGCGTAGCCGCCGACCTCGGCGACCGAGACCCGCAGCGTGCCGTTGGCGTCGGGATAGAAACGACCGCCCCGCCACGCTTGCTGCGCTTCGACCCAGAGCGCTTCGGTCTCCATGCGCTGGCCGCTCATGCGGTCGCGGCGCGTGCGCTGGGTCTCCAGGTCGTCCAGCAGGGCCGACGCCAGCATCAGCATGGGATCGGGCTCCCAACCGAGTGGACGGCGCCCGGCCACGGCGTCGAACAGCTCGAGCCGGTCGGCTTCGTTGCCGAGCCGCGTGCCGCGCACCGCCCATTCGGCGAGCCCGCGCGGCTCGCGTGCGCCGGCCGGTGCCGCGCTCTTCCAGGAGTCGTAGCCCTTGATGCGGCGCCGCGCGGGCAGCTGTTCGGCTTCCCCGAACAACAGCGCGAGCACTTCGACCTCGACTTGCGGAACGAAGGAGCGCTGCATCCCGCGCACGCCGCCGCGGATGCTCGCCAGATCGCGCTCACGGTAGCCGGCGGCGCGCTCCAGATCGGGAACGCGCAGTTCGCGGCCGAGCCGGCCGAGCCGCAGCGTGGTGGCGAGCAGGGGCGACTGCCGGCCCAGTTCGTCGAGCACGAAATCGAACTCCTGGTTGCGCGCGTCCTCCATGTCGAGTTCGAGCAGGACGTCGAGCACGTGCCCGTACTTGGCGCGGCGTCCGGCCTCGGCGCCGACCCAGTCGAGGAATTCGCGCTCTTCGCCGCGCTTGCGGTCGACCACCGCGTTGCGCGCAAGGCCCCAGACCATGCCTTCGGCGTTCTTCTGGCGGTTGGCGAGGCTCTTGATGCGCGAGGCGAGCTGGAGCCGCACCGCGGCGTCGCCGGAGCCGGCGGCTTCGAGCACGTCGATGATGCGCGTGTAGAAATCGAGCCGGCGCGGGAAGTAGAAGGCCTCGCGCGCCGCCACGGCCGCCGAGCTCAAATAGCGCTCGGTGCGGCCCGGATAGCCCAGGATCATCACCAGGTCCTGGTCGGCCACGCCCTCGGTCGAGACTTCGAGCCAGCGCTCGGGGCGGTACGGCACGTTGTCGGGCGCGTAGTCGGCCGGCGAGCCGTCGGGCGCCACGTAGGCGCGGAAGAACGAAAAGTCGCCGGTGTGGCGCGGCCACTCCCAGTTGTCGACTTCGCCGCCGAACGCCCCCACGGCCTCGGGCGGCGCGTAGACCAGCCGGACGTCGCGCAGCTCCGTGCGATAGATGCGCCGCCATTCACGGCCCTTGAAATAGCTGGTGACGATCACGCTGGTGTCGGGCTCCTTTTCGCCATCTTCCACCAGCCCGTTGACGCGTCGCTGCACCGCGAGCCAGCGCGCCGCCGGGTCCTTGCCGGCCTGGTCGGCCGCCGCGTGGATTTCCGCCGAGACGTCTTCGATGCGCCGCACGACCGACACGCGGTAGCCGGGCGCGCGCAGCTCCGCCGCGCGTGAGGCCGCCACGAAACCGTCGGCGAGGTGGTTGTGCTCGGTGGTGCTCACGGCGTTGATCGCCGCGTAGCCGCAGTGGTGGTTGGTGACCACCAGCCCGTCGGGGCTCACGAAGGATGCACTGCAGCCGTTGATCTTGACCGCGGCCGACAACAGTCCCGACTCGCCGTCCCAGATCTGGTCGGCCGACAATTCGAGCCCGCGCGCGCGCAAGGCCGGGAAATCGAAACCGGCGATCTGTTCGGGCAGCCACTGGCCTTCGTCGGCCGGCAGGATCGAGACGAGGCCGAAACCGCCGGCAAGCAAGCTGCCGGCGAGGAAGACGTACAGGGGACGAAGGCGGCGCATGAACGGGCGGCGCCGGTCCGGCGCGCGGGACGGCGCATCCTAGCCGAGGCGCAGCGCTCCTAGAGCAGCGTCAGACCCGCGACGGCCACCGTGGCCGAGACCAGCGTGAGGCCGCCGCCCATCAGCAGGAAATCGCGCGTGCGATAACCGCCGGGTCCGAGCACCATCAAGTTGCACTGATTGCTGAAGGGAATGAGAAACGCGCAGGAGCAGCCGAAAGCGACCGCAAGAAGGGCTTCTTTCACTTCCAGGCCGGCGCTGGCCGCGGTGCGCGCCGCGATCGGCGCCAGGATCACAGCGGCGGCGGCGTTGTTGACCGTGTTGCTGAACACGGCCGCCAGAAGGAAGAGCAACGCGAAGATGGCCAGGTGCCCCGAGCCCGCCGTCAGCGCGAGCACGGCGTCGGCGGCGCGGTCGGCGATGCCGGTCGATTCGACCGCGGCGCCGAGCGGCATGGTGCCGATCACCAGGAACAGCACCCGCCAGTCGATCGCGCGCCGGATGCCGCGCGGCGACACGCAGCCGGTGACCGACATCAGCACGGCGGCGGCCAGCGCGCTCAAGGCCAGCGGCGCCAGCCCGAAGACGACGGGGACCACCGCCAAGGCGAGCAGCAGCAGCGCGATCGGGGCGAGACGCGCGTCGCGCACCTCGGGCGGCTGCGTGAGCGCCACGAAATCGGTGTCGCGCACCAAGTCGAGCTGGCGCCGCGCCGGCCCTGCCACCAGCAGGGCGTCGCCGGCCTGCAAGGGAATGTCGGCGAGGCCTTCGCGCGTCGGCGCTTCGCCGCGCCAGAGCGCGAGCACGTTCAAACCGAAACGGGCGCGGAAGTCGAGCTGGCGGACGGTCGAGCCGATTTCCTCCGCGCGCGGCGCGACCGCGAACTCGCCGAGCGCCACGCCGTGCTCGAGCACGTGTTCGACGTGGTGCCCGCCGGGCAAGCCGATGCGCAAGCGTTCTTCTTCGGCGAAGATCCAGATGTCTTCCTGCTCGCCGTCGACGTACAGGTCGTCGCCTTCCTGGAAGCGCAGGTCGGGCCCGGGAAAGAACGACCGCGCGCCGAGACCCGCTTGCCGCTCGACCAGCACCAGGCGCAGGCGGTAGTTGCTGCCGATGTCGCTCGCGCCCACCGTGCGCCCGACCAGCGCGCATTGCCGGCCGACGCGCATCCGCGTCAGATCCTGGATCAATCCGTACTGGCGCGCGAGTTCCTCGGGGAGCCGCGCGGCGCGCAAACGGTCGGCGGTGTGCCGTTCGGGCAGGAGACGCCGGCCCACGAACGCCATGTAGGCGATGCCGGCGATCACGATCGGCCCTCCCACCACGGCGAAGTCGAACATGCCGAAGCCCTCGCCCTGGTAGTCGCGCAGCCTGTCGGACAGGATCAGGTTGGGGACCGTGCCGATCAGGGTGAGGCTGCCGCCGAGGATCGCCGAAAACGCCAGCGGCATCAGCAGCTTGCTGCGCGCGATGCCCGAACGCCGTGCAAGCGCGAGCACGGCCGGCAGCAGCACCGCCACTGCGGCGGCGTTGGGCATGAACGCCGAGAGCATGGCCACGGGAACGGCCATAACGATCAGCTGCCGGGTTTCGCTGCCGCGGCCGACGTCCTCCATCCAGCGCCCGAGCATCGCCGCGACGCCGCTCTCCTGCAGGCCGGCGCTGATCACGAACACGGCGGCCAGCGCGATCACGGCGTGGCTGCCGAATCCGACCAGGACGTCGGCGGGATCCGAGACGACCCCGGTCACCGCCAGGACGACCGGGATTGCGAGCGCGGTCACTTCGAGCGGCAGCCACTCGGTGAGGAACAGCACCACCGCCGCCACGAGGATGGCGAGCGTGATCCAGCCGTCCGTGCCCATCCCTCCACCTTGCCAGTGCGGAGGGGCGCTCGCCATCCGAGTCGCGGGTCCGCCATTCCCCGCCTAGAATGCGCAGTCCGGACCGGCCGCCCGTTGGTTCGAAATGCGTTTTGGTGACTTCCGAGCCGCTCGTCGGATCCGCGACCGCGCCCGCACCGCCCCGCAAGCGGCGCTGGTTGCGCTGGTTGCGCTGGATAGGCGCCTCGGTGTTGATCCTGCCGCTCGCCGCCTGGCTGCTGCGCGGCCCGCTGCTCGCGCCGCTCGTGCTCGCCAAGATCGAAGCGATCCTGGGCGAAGTGCTGGGCGGCAAGGTGCGGCTGGAAGGCCTGAGCGGCAGCTGGCTCGGCTCCCTGGGCCTGAGCCGCGCCGGCACCGAAGGCGCGGCGACCGCAACCCCGATCCAGGGCTTCGTGCTCGAAGGGCTGCACGCCCGCTATTCGCTGCTGGACCTGCTGCGCGGGCGGCCCGACTGGCTGGAGAGCGTGTCGATCGACCGCGTGCACGCCGAATTGGACCTCCAAGCGGGTGCCACCGCCGCGGAGCCGGCCGCCGCTCCCGAGCCGCTGTTCGTCCTTTTGGAGGATCTGCTCGCTTCGCTGCCGCTCGTCGAAGTCGCCGAATGGAGCCTGGTTCTCAAGGACGGCGACGTGCGCGTCACAGCCCCGCTCGGCCGGCTCACTCTCTCCGCCGCCCGCCAACTCGTGCTGGAAGCGAGCGGAGCGAGGCTCGAAGCGCCCGACGCCGACTTCGAGGGACTCGGCCTGCAGGTCAGGACCACGCTCGCGAGCGGCGCGCTGCCCTGGTCGGCCGAGCTGGCGCTCAGCCAGGGCCGGCTCGTGGCCAAGGGGACTTTCGATCCCGAAAGCCAGGTGCTCCAAGCCGACGTGCAGGCCTTCGACCTGGATCCGGCGCCGCTCGCGCGGTTTGCCGGCGAAGACTTCACCGGCCGGCTGGATCTCGAGGTCCAAGGAGAGATTTCGCTGCTCGATCCCGCGGCCGCCGTCGTGCAGCTCGACGCCACGGCGCGCGCGCTGCGCTGGCGCGAGCTCGACGTGGCGACGCTGCACGCAAGGGGAGCGCTGCGGCCCGGTGCTTGGGAGCTTGCAGCGTTCCAGATGGAAGGCCCGGGATTGTCCGTCCAGCTCGAGAACGTGCTCGCCCAGCCGCTCGCGGATCAGGATCCGGTGCAGTGGCTGCGCGGCGTGGCGGCGCTCGGTTCGGTCCGCGTCGACGACGTCGCCGACCTGGCCCGCCGCGCGGGCTTCGCCGACCTGCTGCCGGCCGGCGGCCCGCACTTGCAAAGCTTCGAAATCGCCGCCGATCTGGCAGCGGGACGCCTGCGCCTGCCGCGCGCGGAATTCGTCGCGCAGGAGGGCTCCTTGCGCCTGAAGGATGCCGTGGCCGAGCTGCCCGACGGCGCCGGGCTTTCCGGAGCCCTGCTGCACCTGCCGATCGACGTGGCGGTGACCCAGCCCGAAGGCGTACCGGGCCTGGCCACGCTGCCGCCTTTTCAGGCGAACCTGGTCGCGGGCATCGCGCCGCTCGCCGGTGCGGGCGACGCGCGCGCACGCGTCCTCTCGCTGACGAGTTTCGAGCTGCGCACGGCCGACGACCACTTGGTCCTCGAGAACCCGGTCGAACTGATCGCCGAGCCCGGCCGCATCCGCATCGACGACCTGAACCTCGACGGCGGCAAGGCGCGCCTGGTGGCGCGCGGCAGCCTGCCGCTCGATCTCTTCGGCGGCGACGCGCTCGCCGACGGTGCGCTCGAACTCGAAGTGCGCCTGCCGCGCGTCGACCTCGCCGCACTGGCGCCTTTGCTGCCGGCGGACCTACCGCTGCCCCGCTCGGGCAGCGCCGCGCTCGCGCTCTCCCTGCAAGGTCCGTGGGAAGCGCCGCGGATCGCGCTGGACCTGTCGGGCGACGGACTGACCATCGGCGGCGGCGAGCTGGAGCTGCCCGAAGGCCCCTGGGAGCTCGCGGTTTCCGCGCAGTACCAGGATGGCGAATTCGTGCTGCGACCCTCCACCGTGCGGGGCCCCGGCCTGACCACCGCGCTCGAAGGCGCACTGGCTCTGCCGGTCGACTTGCGGGCCATCGCCGCCGGCCGCGCGCCGTCCACCGACGGTCCGCTGCGCGGCGGTGTGCAGCTGGTGGTCGCCGATCTCGCAGATCTCGCGCCCTACGCCCAGGTGCTCGAAAATTTCGAAGGCCTTGCCGGGAGCGGCGAGTTCCGCGTGCAGGTCGAAGGCACGCTCGCCAACCCCGCCGCAAGCGGCACGCTCGCGCTCCGCGACCTGCGTTACGAAGAGCGGCCGCCGCTGCAGGTGGACCTGCAGGCGAGCCACGCCGGCGCGCTGCTGACCTTGTCCAAGTTCGAAGTGCGCGGTCCGCGCATGCAGCTCCACGCAAGCGGATTCCTGCCCTTCGATCCGCGCGGGCCCGAGTTGCTCCCGGACGAACCGCTCCAAGTGCAGGCCGTGCTCGCCGAAGTCGACGCTGCGGCGCTGCACGCCTGGCTCCCAGAAGCCTGGCGCGAGACTTTCTCCGCGGGTCGCATCGCGCTCAACCTCCAGGTCGCGGGGCGGCGCTCCAGCCCGCAAGGCACGCTCGCGTTCCACGGGCGCGGCCTGGTGCCGGCGGCCGCGGTCCACCGCACGCCCCTTGATCTGGAGCTGCGCGCCACGCTGGACGACCGGCGGCTGGCCTTCCCGGAAGTCCGCTTCGGCGCCGGCAGAATGCGCGCGGCGATCCAGGGCGGCGTGCCGCTGGCCTTGCGCGACGACGACCCGCTCGGGCCGGGCCCGCTCGACCTCGGCCTGCGGATCGAGGAATTCGAAATCGCCGCGCTGACCGACTTCCTCCCCGAAGGCGTGGAAGTCCCGCTCACCAGCGGCCGGATGCAGGGCACGCTGACGCTCGGCGGCGACTGGAACGACCCGACCTTCGACGTGCGCCTCACCGGACAGGACGTGCGCCCCGTCGCCGGATCGGTGCCGCTTCCCGAAGGCGTCTTCGAGGTCGCTCTCGGCGCCGGGTACCGGCAAGGAACGGTGAGCATCGGCGCACTCTCGGTGCGGTCGCCGGCCCTGACGATCGGCGGCTCGGGTACCTGGCGGTTCGCGTTCGCGCCCCACGCGCTGCTCGCGGGTACGCCGCCGGCGCTCGACGGTGCGGTGGCCGGCAAGCTCGCCCTGACCGTGCCCAAGCTCGACTGGCTCGCCGGCAGCTACGGACTGCGCCGCATCGCCGGCCGCCTGACCGCCGAGGTGGACTTCGGCGGAACCGTCGCCGACCTCCGTCCGAGCGGCCGCATCGCGCTGCAGCGCGGCGAGCTGCGGCTCGACAACCCAAGCGTCGCGCCGCTTTCGCGCCTCGACCTGCGCGCCGCGATCGACGCCGAAGGCCTGCGCCTCGAGAGCTTCACCGGCGAACTCGGCGCCGCACCCTTCACGGCGAGCGGCAACGTCGTCTTCGCCGGCGATCAGGGGCCCGCACTCGATCTCAAGCTGCGCGGCACCGATCTGCTGCTGTTCCGCCAGGACGGCGTGAAGGTCCGCGTCGACACCGATCTGCGCGTGCACGGCCCGCTCTCGCAACTGCTCGCCGAAGGCAAGCTCGACGTGACCGACGGCCGCATGGTCAAGAACTTCGACCTGCTCACGCTGTCGACTAGCGCGCCTTCCGGACCCTCCGGGCCGGGCGGCCTGCAGCTGTTCTCGCTCGAGCCGCCGCTCGACAAGCTGCGCTTCGCGATCGAGGTCTCGTCCAAGAGCGGCTTCCGGATCAAGAACAACGTGCTCGACGGCCTGATGCGTCCCCAATTGCGGCTCGAGGGCACCGGCGAAGTCCCGCTCCTGCGCGGCGCGATCTACGTCGACCAGGTGCGCGTGGCGCTGCCGGCCACGACGGTCGTCGTCGACAGCGGCGTGGTGCGCTTCCTCGAACGCGACCCATTCGTGCCGCGCCTCGACGTGTTCGCATCGGTCAACAAGTACGGCTACGCCGTCAGCATGATCGTGACCGGCCCCTACAACGAGCCCACTGTCACCTTGTCGTCGGTACCGCCGCTGCCGCAGGACGAATTGCTGATGCTCGTGACCACCGGCCAGCCGCCGTCCCAGGGCCTCGACTCGGCGCAGGCGCTCGGCAGCGTCGCGATCTACCTGGCGCGCGACCTGGTGCGCTCGCTCACCTCCGACGAATCCACCGAGGCGACCGATTCGATCCTGGAGCGCTTGGAGATCGAGACCGGCCGCGACACTTCGCGCCAAGGCGAGGAAACGATCCAAGGCCGCTTCCTGCTCCTGCGCAACGTGCTCGTCGAGGGCGACGCGCTGCTCCTCGAAGGCGAAAAGGACGGCTACAGCGACTTCAACATGGGTCTCAAGATCCGCTTCCGGTTCCGATGAACGCCGCCGCGCACTTGTTCGCCGCCCTGGCCGCGCTGATGGCGCAGGCGCCCGCGGCGCCGCAGGATCCGCTGCCGGCGGTCGAGGCGCCCCAGGACCCCGGACTCGACGACCTGACCGCCGAACGGCGCGCGGAGCGCCAGGCGCGGCTCAAGGTCACCCGCTGGGAGCCGCAGTTCCAGGGCAACGCCGGGATCGGCGCCAGCGAACTGCTGAACGTGGCGATCGACGAGATCGCCGACTTGAGCAAGTACGGCTGGCGGCGCGCGGAAATCGACGACGCCGCGTTCGCCATGGAATCCCACTACCACGGCCGCGGCTGGAATTCCGCGCGCGTGCGCTGGGAAGCCGAGATCCGCGGCGAGGTCCTGCAGGCGCGCTTCCTGGTCGAGGAAGGTCCGCGCACCGTCGTCGAGCGCGTGCGAATCCGCGGCGCCGAATCGATCCCGCTCGAGCAGTTGCGCGCCCTGGTGCTGCCGGCGGATCCGGACCTGCTCGAGGGTCCCTACTACGTCGCCGCCCGCGCGAAGTCCGCGCCCGGCTCGATCCGCGCCGCCTACCTGGCGCGCGGCTATCTCGACGTGGTGGTCAGTGAAGCCGAGATCGTGATGGCCGACGACCAGCGCAGCGTGCGGATCCGGATCGACGTGCAGGAAGGCGTCGCGTACGTCGTCCGGGCGGTGCCCATCGAAGGCGCTCCGGAGCTGGTGCAGCCCGCACTCGCCGCGGCGGCCGCCGGTTTCCTCGGCAAGCCCTTCTTCCCCCGCCGCGAAGTCGAGCTGCAGGCGCGGGTGGAAGAAGAACTCGCCAACCAGGGCTGGGCGGTCGCCAAGGCTTCGGTCGAACGCGCCATGGATGCCGCGACCGGCGCCGTGACCTTGACGGTGAAGGTGGTTCCGGGTCCGCGCATCCGCATCGCCGCGGTGCGCGTCCAAGGCATCGACCGCACCCGCGCGAGCTTCGTGCGCTCGCGCGTGCGGCTCCAGACCGGCGACTGGTACAACCGCCGCGTGGAGCGCACTTCGTTCCTCGACCTGTTCAAGACCGGACTGTTCACTCGGATCGCGTTCCGGCTGGAAGGCGACGGCGAGGAACGGACGCTGGTCGTGGAGGTCGAAGAAGCGCCCGCGCGTTCGCTCGAATTCGAACCGGGCTACGGTTCGTACGAACGCTTCCGCGCCGAGCTCTCCTACCGCGACCGCAACATCTTCGGCACGGGCCGCGCGATCCGCACCGAGCTCGACGCCTCCTTGGTGGGCGCATCGGCGCTCGCGGGCTTCACCGATCCCTGGTTCCTCGGCTCGCGGGTCGAACTCGACGTGCCGGTCTTCTACCGCCGCCGCAAGGAGCCTAGCTTCACGCTCCAGGAATTGGGCGCCGGCGCGGATCTTAAACGCGCGCTGACGCGCAACTTCTCGCTTTCGGGCGGCTACCAGCTGCGCCGCTCGAGCGTGAGCGGGGTTGAATTCAAGTCCGCCGCCCGCGCGCCGGTCGAGAACCTGCGCATCGCCAGCGTCGCGCTGGAGCCGCGCTACGACAGCCGCAACGACTACTTCAACCCGAGCACCGGCGCCCTCGGCAGCTTGCGGATGGAGTACGCCGCCCGTGCGCTGGGCGGCGAGCTCGAGTACACGCGTCTGCGCTTGTCCCTCGCCCGCTACATGCAGCTCGACGAAGCCGGCGAACTCGTGCTCGCCACCGCTTTCCGCTCGGGCTGGATCGCACCGGTCGGGGAGACCAACGCCATTCCGCTGCAGGAACGCTTCTTCAACGGGGGCGAAGACACGGTGCGCAGCTTCCGCGAGTCGCGGCTCGGACCGCTCACCCGCAACGGCCGGCCGCTCGGCGGCGAAGTCTTCAACGTCCTCAACGTCGAAATGCGCCGCAAGATGACCGGCAACCTGTGGGGCGCGGTCTTCGCCGACTGGGGCAACGCCGCGCTCGAGCCGGCCGACTGGTTCAGCGACTGGCGGCTCGGCCTGGGCGCGGGCGCGCGCTACCTGCTGCCCGTCGGCGCCTTGCGCCTCGACTTCGGCTGGAATCCCGCGACCCGCACCGGCGAGCAGGCGCTGCAGGTGATCGTCAGCGTGGGAATGGCTTTCTAGCCCGCCCGCAGCGGCACTTCGGTGCCGTCCGGGAGCCAGAGCGTGGCTTCGATCCCGGGCCGCACCGTGTCGAGCCACGCTTCGATGGCTTCGTCGCGGCGCAAGCGGCGCCACAGCGCCTCGATCGGCCGGCGCGCTTCCGAGAATGCGGGCGCCGCTTCGATCGCGCCGCCGGATTCCGCGGCGCGCTGCAGCGACTTGGCGTACAGGTCGAGCAGTTCGTTTTCGGGCGGGGCCGCCAGTTCGGATTCAAAATCGCGCTCGAGCTGGAACAGCCACCAGCGCCGCTCGACGTGCGCCGTTAGCCGTTCTTCCCCGATGCGTTTGCGCAAGGCCTCGGCAACGGCGCCGTTCTCGGCCATGAATGCGCGGTGGAACGCCTCGAAATCGCCGCGGTCGACCTGGGGCCGGCGGCGTTGCGCCTCCTGCAGCAGGATCACTGCGCGCACCAGGCCTTCGAAGCGGCCGGCCGCGTCTTGGTGGAACTCGCCAAGCGCTCTCTCGAAGTCTTCGGCGGACTCGTCGCGGTAGCCGTTTTCCAGCCAAAAGTCGTTCCAGAGCGGTTCGACGTAACCGGCGATCACGTCTGCGTGCGTCGTCCGGCCTGCGACTTCGAAGCGATAGCCGACCGGCGCGTCGGGGGTCGACCAGAGCATCCGTTCGGCGGCGGGCGGCTTCGGCTCCGGCTCCGATCCACCGCAGGCCGCCGCCGACAGAGCGAGGAAGCAAATGGCGATTCGCCTGGGAGGGGTCATGCGGATGCGGGCGGCTTGCGGGGTCAAAAGACCGAGGGCGGAAGACGCGTGGCACCTTCCGCCCTCGGCTGGCGCGCCCATCGAAACGGACGCGCTCGCGACCGTTGGATCAGTAGCGGTTGCGCTGCGCGTTCATCACCGCCGAGTGGTTCTGACCGCTGCAGTTCTCCTGGTAGCTGTGGAAGTTGCCCAAGGCTCCCAAGTCGAGCACCGCCTGCATGATGCAGTTGCCGTCGCAGCAGTGCTGCAGCGTGTAGTTGTGGCCTGTCTCGTGCTCGGCGATCGCGCCTTGCGTGGTCTGCGTACTGTACTTCTTGACCAGGTTCCGCGGCAGACCGATGTAGCCGACGCCGATCGCACCGCCCGGTGTCGGATCGTTGCTGAAGGCCATCATCAAGTCCTGGCCGGCGAGTCCGCCGCACTCGCGGTAGGCTTCGTCGAGCAGCTGGACGATGTCGGCGCTGTCGTTCGAATCCCAGAGGCAGCCCTTGCGCGGCACCAAGTTGATGCCCCACTGGGCGTTCATGGAGGCGTCGGCGATGTTCACCACGCCGATGGCGAAAGCCCTGACGGCCGGAATGTTCGGGAACGAGGCGATGTACTCCTCGTCGGCCGGGTGGTTGCAGTTGACGGTCGCGCGGAGACCGCCGCCGCTGTTGCCGCCGGAGAGGTCGGTCATGCCGGCGAGGAATTCGTTGTAGGCGAGTTCCTGGGGAGTCCAAGGACGGTCGATCTGGAATTGGTTGCCGTCGACGGTCGTGAACAGCTCATGGGCGAACAAGGCGTCGAAGGTCGCGGCGTCGGGATAGTCCGACAGCTTGGGGAGCTGGTCCCAGGTCTGGCCTTGGGAGTCCGTGTACGGACCCGAAGTGTCCGGGGCGTTGAGAAACAGGAAGGCGGCGAGCGCCATCGCGCCGCTGGCGGTTTTGATTTTCATCGGTGTGCGTCTCCTTGCACGAGGGAACGAGGTTCGCGAAACGGGGGGAGGGGGAACTCCGGCCGGAGATGGACTCCAACCTTCCAGCGACGATTTCGCAAGGAGATCGGTTCCACGAATCGGGCCCGGGCAAGCGAAAACCCCCGTACGGAACCCGCAAACGCAGCGGAATTCACACGAAAAGCTAGGACATCGCTTCGGACTCCATCGGCAGCCGCAGAACCACTTCGGCAGGCCGCTGGTCGCCGTCGAAGGCGATCTCGAGGAACTTCTGCGCCACGAAGGGGATCGAATTGAAACTCCCCAGCGCCTTCATCTCCAGGAACTTGCCGACGTCGGGAAAATCGGCCGGATTGCTCGCGCGAATCAATTCCTGCATGGCGGTGTCGATCACGCCGGGGGCGACCGCGTGCACGCGCAGGCCCACGGCGGCCTCTTCGAGCGCAAGGCATTCGCTCAAGCGGTCCACGCCGGCTTTCGACGCGCAGTACGGCGACCAGCCGGAGTAGCCGTGCCAGGCGGCGCCGGACGAGACGTTGATCAGCACTCCCCCGCCGCCTTGCAGGCGGCGGTGCCGCGCAAAAGTCCGGCTGCCGTGGAAGACCCCGTGCAGGTTCACCGCTACGTGCGCGTGGAAGGCCGCGGGGTCGATCTCGCGCAACGGGCCGACGGGCGCGAGCACGCCCGCGTTGTTGATCCACAGGTCGATGGCGCCGAATTCGACCGCGACTTCCGCGGCGAACTGCTCGACGGCGGCCGGGTCGGCCACGTCGACGCTGCGAGCGAGCACGCGGGGCGCGCCCGCCAGCGGACAAGGGCCGCGGGCGCACACGCCCAGGCGGATGCCGCGGGCGTGGAAGTCGGCGGCGAGGCCGGCGCCGATCCCGCGGCTCGCGCCGGTGATCACCACAACACGGAGGTCGAGGTCGAAGAGGCTCAACGGACGAGGGGGATCATGGGGCGCGGCGCTTGAAGTCCAGGCGCTCGACCTCGCGCCAGCCGTCGGGCATGGTCTCGTCGGGAACGAACACCGCAGCGCTCCACACGCCGCCCGTGAAGCGCAGGGTCCGAAAAGCTCCGATCGCCGGCCCGCCGGGCACGGCGTGCAAGGTGCGCTGCCCGGCAGCCGCGTCGATCGCGAGCCAGGCGACGTCGCTCGTCCCGCCCGGCTGGAGAGTCTCGCTGCGCAACGAGCCGGTCGCGGCGTCCCAGCTGTAGAGGAGCGCGGTGCGGAACAGCTCTTCGCCCGAATCGGGGTCGATGACGCGGCTCTGCTCGAGCAGCCAGGAGTCGGGCACCAGCCAGGAAAGCCGCCGCGCGACCGTGAAGTTGCCGCGCAGGTTCTCGCTGGTCCCTTCCCAGTCCCCCAAGAATCGCGCCAGAGGCGCGAGCCGTTCGCCCGACTGCACGGCGCGGAAGCCCGGATCGATATCACGGTCGGGCTGGGCGGCTGGCGCGGCGCAGGCGCCGAGCGCGAGGCCGGCAAGCAGGACGGGAAGCGCGCGCACGGACATCGCGCCCACTATGGCCTCCGCTCCCCCCGGGCGTCCATCGGCCCGGCGCCGAGGGCCTAGAATTCGCTGGATGCGCCTCGCCCACACCATGCTCCGCGTCCGCGACCTGGAGCGCAGCCTGAGCTTCTACCGGGATTTTCTGGGCCTGCGCGAGGTCCGCCGCAGCCCCATCGGCGACGAGGCGACGCTGCTGTTCCTCGAGGACGAGTCCGGGCACCACCAGATCGAGCTGACCTGGAACCACGACGGCCGCGAGTACGAACTGGGCAACCAATTCGGACACCTGGCCTTCCACGTCGACGACCTGGCGCCGGTGGTCGCCGAGATCGAGCGGCGCTCCTGGTGGTTCCGGCGCAGCAAGCCCGAGTCGCGCTCACGCTACGTATTCGTCAAGGATCCGGACGGCTACGACATCGAGATCCTCGAGCGGCCGGCGCCGCCCCCGCGGTGACCGGCGGCGGACTGCCCGCGCTGCGCTTGAGCGCGGACCTCGTCCTCGCTCCTCCGCTCCTGCTCGCGCCGATGGAAGGCGTGACCGACCCCTCGTTCCGCAGCCTGGTCCTGGAGTCGGGCCCGGTCGGCTGCGTGGGTGCGGCTTGCACCGAATTCCAGCGTGTCACGCAGACGCCGATCCGGCTCAAGCAGCTGCGCGCGGCGCTCGGGCCGCGGCGGCCCGAAGCCGCGCTCGGGCTGCAACTGATGGCGCGCGAAGCCGGGCCGCTGGCGGCCACCGCGGCCCTCGCCGGACAGGCCGGCGCCGACTTCCTCGACCTCAACTTCGGCTGCCCCGCGCCGCGCGTGTTCCAGCACTGCGCCGGCTCGGCGCTGCTGGCCGACCCGCCGCAATTCGAAGCGCTGATCCGTGCCGCGGTCGCCGCGTGCCCGCTGCCGGTGACGGTCAAGATCCGCGCGGGCGTCGACCACGACCGCGACCTGGAGGAACTCGCGCAGCGCGCCGAGGCCGCCGGCGCCGCCGCGCTCACGGTGCACGCGCGCTTGCGCACCGACCACTACCAGGATCCGGCAACCTGGTCGCGGATCCACCGCGCCGTGCAGGCCGTCGCGATCCCGGTGATCGGCAACGGCAACGCCGATTCGCCGACGGCGATCGACCGCATGTTCGCCGAAACGGGCTGCGCGGGCGTGATGGTCGGCCGCGGGGCGCTCGCCAACCCGTGGATCTTCGCCGACTGGGCGGACACCCGCGCCGGCCGCACGCCGCGCGCGCGCACCCGCGGGGACATCGCCGTTTGGATGCACGAGTACGCCCGGCGGATGGCCGCCGGCGGCACGACGGCGCGGGCCGTCTGCGGGCGTCTCAAGCAAGCCGCGCGCGCGCTGGCCGCAGCTGGCCGCCTGCTCGAACCCGCGCGCTTGCCGGCCGCGCTGCGCGAGCGCGAGGCTCAGGCCTTCCTGGCCGAGGTCGGGCTGGGGTTGCCGGCCGCGGGTACGCGCAACGCGCCTTGACGCGCCGCTAGCCGCCTTCGCCTTCCCGAACCCCGCCGTCGCCTTCGGCGAGGTCGTAGATCGGCAAGTCCGGGCAGCAGACACCCGTGCAGCAGTAGCCCTGGGGTGTTCCGCACGCGCCGCCGCAGCAGAGTTCCGCCTGCTCGCCGGCAGCCGGGGTCTGCGGGGAATCGGTCGTCTCGCCGCAGGCGGGCAAAGCGAAGGCCGCCAGGGCGGCGAGAGAGAACACGGCCAGGGCGCGATGCAGCATGGAGCCGATTCTAGTCCCGGCGCGTTTTGGAGGCCGGTGGATCTGGAAAGCGGACTCCTATTCTCGTCGCGCCGCGCCGGCGCCGTCGAATTCGGTGCGGGCGACGCCTAGGATGGTGCCCTATGAGTCCTGCCGGCCGGATCGCCCTCGCGGCTGTCGTGGACGACGCGAACAGCAGCGTGCGCGCCAGGTCGCGCGCCGCGCTCCGCGACGCCCTGCCGGCGCTGCGCTTGCGCTTCGAGTCGGACTGGCTCGAGCCGCTGCAGGCCGGCGAACCGCGCTGGACCGCGCTGCTGCGCCGCACCGAATGCGCTTTCGACATCGCCGTGTCCTTGCGCGAAACGGTCTGGCCGGCCCGCGTGCGCGTGGCGGTCGCGTCCATCGAGGCGACGCGGGACGCCGCGGGCGAAGCCGCCGAGCGCGCGCACATCAAGGCCGCGCGCTTGCTCGACGAAGACCGCGATGCCGGCTGGTTCCGCATCGGCCTGCGCGGCCGCGGCGCCGCGGACTGCGCCATGGCCGAAGCCTGCGCCCGCTTGCACGGCGTGCTGACTTCCGAGTGGACCGCCGCGCGCTCGGCGGCCGTCCGCACCTATCGCGCGCTCGGCCGTCAGGCCGCGGTCGCGCGGCAGCTCGGTATCACCCAGCAGGCGGTCTCGCAGAAACTGCACGGCGCGCGCTTCCAGGACCTGCTGGCGACCGAAGAGGCCTTGCGCACCTGGCTGCGCGAAGCCGGCCGCTCCGGCCTGTGGGCGATCGGCGCCACCGGCCGCGCCAGCGGCTCGCTGATCGCCAGTCTCGGCGCCGCCGAGTGACGCGCGCGCAGCCGGCGCGCGGCCAGGGAAGCACGGATCCATCCCGCACGGCGTTTCCGAGGCCGAAACCGACCGGTTCGACGTCGCCTCATCTTGGCTGTGGCTGCGGCCCGCGCTTCGCGCCTTGAACCGACGGTTTCCAGCCCCGGCTCCGCGCGCCGGGACGAATCAGAGCCGCCCTAGTTGCTCACCGACAGGCCGAAGCCGATCCGTCGCGTGGGTGCGCTCTCACCTTCGAGGAAACTCGCCTCGGACATCCCGCGCGGCGGCGGCCAGCCGTCGACTTCGCGCTGGTAGAGCAGGTGCGTGATGCGCCAGGCGCCGTCCGCCCCGAGCGCGAGCGAGAACTGGTCGACGGCGGTGAAACCGCCGGCGGCGCCGTCGGCGGCCACGCTGGTGACCTGGACGTAGGCGGTGACCGAAGCGGTGCGGTCGTAGACCAGCGAGCGCATGCCGAGCGGCTCGATCCGGAACGACTGCATGCCGTCGATCACCGGGCCCATCCGCGCGAAGAACTCTTTCACGCTGGTGTGGATCAACTCGCCGGGATTGTCGGCATCGTGGCGCACGATCTGCGCTTCTGGAACGAAGTCTTCTTCCAGGACCTCCCAGTCGGCTCCGCCCGTGAGCCGCGCGTAGTGCTCGGCGATGAACGCTTCGGGGCCGGTGTCGGTCCCGCGTTCCGCGGCGGCGCAGGACACGGCCGGCATGGCGGCCAGCAAGAGGAAGAGCGCGGAACTGGGGAAGCTGCACATGAACGCGGGCTAATGGATCGTCCAATCCGGGTGGGCGCCGACGCCCGAGCGCCAGTATTGCCGCACCGCGGCCGTTGGGGGGTCCCTTCCGCCCGAATGTGCGGCGAACCCGGCCGCTCGGGCCGCCGCTATGCTGCAAGATGCGGCGGTGCTCCGCCGCTCGCCATTGCCCACTATTCGGGTGCTTTGCGCCAGTGAGTTCGAGAGACCCCAACGCGCTCTATGCCGCCCTGCCACTTCCGGTGGCGACGCTGCTGCTGCGCAGCCGCAACGCCAAGTCGGCCAAGGAACGGCACGACAACGCCTATTACGCGCTCGAGGTCTCGGTGCGGCTCGCCGTGGCGGCGAGGCCGCCGGCCGACCCCGGGCTACTCGCGCGCGCATCGCTCGGCGTCTGGGTGCAAGCACTCGGACCCGCCGAGAGTCCGCGCCGGGACCACGACCTGCTGGAGCTCTTCGGGCTGCTCACCAAAGTCGGCATCGGCAAGCGCGCCGCGCCCGAGACGGTGAACGCCAGGCGCTTGCTCGAAGCGCTGTCCGCCTACCGCAACCGCACGATCGGTCACGGCGCGACACGCAGTCGAAGCTTCTACGAAGCTGCGGTGCCGCGGCTCGAGGCCGGGCTCGTGGCGGCATGGCGCGAGGGTTTCTTCTTCCGCCCCGACGCGGATTTCCTGTACGTGGAGTCGGTGCAGCTCGAGCCCAAAGGCGGCCACCGCGCGCGCGCCTTGCACTTGTTCGGACTCGAACCGGTGGTCGACGACCCGCAAGGCACGCCGGTGCCCGCGCACTTGCTGCCCGAGCGCCTGTACTTGCGGCGCGGCGACTCGTGGCACGATCTCCACCCTTGGCTGCTCTACGTCGAAGGCGGCGACAAGGAACGCGAGACCATCTACTTCTTCAACGGCCTGGGCAAGCGCGCCGAATTCCTCGACTACGCGTCCGGCGACCTCTTGCGGGGCAGCGAACTCACCAAGCTGCGGCCGGACCTGCTCGCGGAGCTGTACGCGTACTTTTCCACTCCTGCGGAAGAAGCCCCGGAAACGGCGCAAGCGGACTCCAGCGACCGTTTCGGCGACTTCACGCTGGTCGGCAAGCTCGGGCACGGCGGCATGGGCACGGTCTACCTGGCACGGCAGGAGAGCTTGAACCGCCTGGTCGCGCTCAAGGTGCTCAAGGCCGACCAGGCCGACCAGGCCGAGGACTTGACCGCGCTCACGCGTTTCCAGCGCGAGATCGACCTGCTCTCGCACTGCGAACACCCCAACGTGGTCAAGGTGCTCGCTTCGGGCCACGCCCACGGCGCGTAGTACTACGCGATGGAGTACGTGGAGGGCGTCGACCTCGCCGCGATCACCGGCGCGCTCGCCAGCGATTCCGACCTCAGCCACGCGGTTTCGACGGCCTTCGAGTCGATCCAGAAGCAGCAGAAGGACTTGTTCGAGCACTTGGAAGACGTCTCCAAGCCGCCGCCCGACCCGCGTTTCGCCGGCAGCCGCTACCGCCAGCTCGCGCGGCTGTTCCGCGACGCCGCGCTCGGCCTGCACGACCTGCACGAACGCGGCATCGTGCACCGCGACGTCAAGCCGGGCAACATCATGGTCACCCACCCCGAACAGCGCGCGGTGATCATGGACCTCGGCCTCGCCGCGGTCTCCAACGCCACCGCGAGCTTGACGGGGAGCCGGGACCACATCCTGGGCACCCTGCGCTACATGGCGCCCGAGCAGCTGCAGCGTAGCCTGGTGTCGGTGGACCGGCGCGCCGACGTCTACGCGCTCGGCGCCACGCTCTACGAGCTGATGACCGACCACAGCTTCTTCGACGGCGAGACGACCGCGCGCCTGGTCGAGCAGGTGTTGCGCGAATCCCCGGTCGCGGTGCGGAAAGCCGCGTCGGCGGTGCCGAGCGACGTCGCGATGATCGTCGCCAAGGCGACGCAGAAAGACCCGCGGCTGCGCTACCAGACCGCCGAGGAAATGGCGCGCGACCTCGACGCGTTCCTGAAGAACCGGCCGATCGCCGCGCGCGCGCCGGCGCTCGGCTACGTGCTGTCGCTCGCCATCCGCCGCAACCAGGCGCTGACCGCGACGCTCGCCACCGCGGTGCTGGTGATTGCGGTGCTGACGGTCGTGTTCCTGATCCGCAAGCGCGACCTCCTGGACATGATGAGCGCGCCGGTGCTGGTGGATCAGGAGGCCGAGCTGTTTCCCGTGAACGAGGATCTGGTTCCAGTCGCGCAAGCCTGGCTCGCACGGGTGCGGGCCTTGCTCGGGCGCTGGGACGGTCCGGCGGACGAAGCTGAGCCCACCGCACCCACTTCGCTGGGCGATCTCGACCGCCAGCGCTTCTTCTCCAAACTCCACCGTCTCCGCGAGCTCGAGCCCATCGTCCAGGATCGCGTGAAGCTGGCTCGCGACCTGCGCCAGCTCTCGCTTGTGGAGCACACGGCAGCGTGGGAGGCCGCCATCGCCGCGATCGCGGACCCGGAGTCGAAGTACGGAGGCCTGCAGATCGAACCGCAGCCCGGCCTGGTGCCCCTGCGCTTGGACCCCGAATCGGGCCTCTACGAGTTCTGGCACCTCTCGAGCGGCGAGCGCCCGCTCTTCGACCCGGCCGCAAATCGGTATCGGCTCACCGACGACTCGGGCATCGTTCTGGTGCTGATCCCAGGCGACCCCGGTTTCTCGATCCGGGACGAGACCGGCACGAGCCTGACGGAGGACGAGAAGAAGCTCTCTTACCGGAAGAACCTGGAGCCGTTCTTCCTCTCCAAGTTCGAGACCACGCAGGGACAGTGGATCCGCTGGATGGAGACCAATCCCTCCGAGGTCCGCGCGCTCCCCGGCAGCGCTGTCGACGGCCGCCATCCGGTCGAGAACCTCACCTGGTTCCAGGCCACCAGCTATTGCCAGCGGCTCGGGCTGCGGCTGCCGACCGAGGCCCAGTGGGAATTCGCGGCCCGGGCGGG
>DASWJW010000223.1:0-8247 GCA_036396955.1 Planctomycetota bacterium | reverse complement strand
GAAACTCAACAGGCCGTTGAGCCAGTGCGGGTAGTCGCCGGTGCCGAGCGGAGCGCGCAGACCGGCGAGCCCGGTGTCGATCCACTTGCTCCACACCGTTGAAGTGCCCGCGTAGAACGGGATCAGCGCGTAGGCGCCCGGCGCCGTGAACGTGGCCAGCAACTCTTCGACGCGGTCGATGTTGGTCGCGCCGCCGGCGTGGATGTAATTGTTCCAAGCGGTCCTGACCGCCTGCGGCCACTTGATGTCCGCGCCGGGATCGGGAACGTGGAATTGGATCACGCCGTTCGAGCCGGCGCCGCCGCGCCCCATCATGTAGTCCATGTTGCCGTCGCGGCGGCGGCAATTGTTCATTTCGGACGAGCACCAGCCGCGCCGGCCGCCGATCGCCGTGATCTTGTCGACCGCAACCGGATTGTTGGGATCGCCGCCCACGTCGTAGAGCGACAGATCGATGCCGGTCGCGCTGTGCAGCACCAGGTGGCCGCCCGAGCCGCCGCCCGAGCCGGAGACCTGCAAGTCCTCGTAGATCACCGACTCGCCGCCGTGGCCGCCGCCGCCGTCGACATGCACTTCGCCGAGCCGGCCGAACTTGATCTCGCCGATCGCCATGATCAGGAGCTGCCCGCCGCCGCCGCCGCCGGGAGCGCCCTTGCGGTAGATCGCGGTCCGCGGACCGCCGATGACCTGCCAGGGCCGGTCCGGGTAGATGTCGGCCAGCGGATCGCGGACTCCCGTGGTCGTGTTGAATCGCCGCATGGCCTGGGAATCGCCGCTGGCGCCCCCGCCGTAGCCGGCCCACGGCGACAGGAGTTCGCCGACGACCACGCTGCCGTCGTTGCTCAGGCGCCGGCCCCAGAAGTCGTTGGCCGTGCCGAGCACGTCGCCGGCGAACGGCGAGAGGTTGGGCGAGCCGGGATCGGGACCCGCGGTCGGGTGGCCGTCGACCCACTCGGCGTTGTTCAGGTCCGGTCCGATGCCGTCGCTGATCGGATCGATCCAGATGACGCAGATGTCGTTGGCGTTCGAGGTCTTGCCGTCGTAGGCCACCGTGTCGACGCTCACGTCCTCCATCCCGTACAGACCGTGCGGGTTGTTGTTGAACCCGTCGAGAGATGCGTACGAGGAGCCGCGGGCACCCGCTTCGCCGCCGCGCACCACGCCCCGGGCCGGCACGGCACCGACGTAGTCGTCGCTGTTGTATTCCGGGTGCCGCCCCTCGTCGTGGTCGGGGCCGAGGTTGTCGAACGTGGTCGGATTCTGCAGACCCGACCACTTCTTCCAGAGGATCGATTCGTTGGCCGTGCGGGCGAAGTTGCCGCCGGCGCCCCCGGCCGCCACCAGGTGGACGGCGTGCGCGCGGGTCAAGCTGCTGGTGTTTTCGTTCTGGTTTACGCCGCCCTCGCCGCCGCCGCCGCCGCCGCCGAATTGGCCGAAGGGGCCGTCGCCGGCCTCGCCGCGGGGCGTTTCGGAGATCGTGATCTGCGAAGAAGTGCCGCCGTCGCCGCCGCCGAGTTCGCCGATGGCGCCGCCTTCGGGGAATTGCGGCGAGTTGAGCGCGGTCGGCCAGTGCGAAGTGTTGCCGCTGCCGTCCAGGGTGCCGTTGATCTCAACGGTGCCGCTGGCATAGATCACCAGCGGATTGCGGCCGCGGGCGCGCAACGTCGAGTTCTGCGTGATCGTGAAGTCGTCGCAGTTCATCACGCCGTTCACGATCGTGAAGTTGCGGTTGTTCGAGTCGGTGAAGACCGTGGTGCCGTCGGTGAAGATCTCGAGGAAGGGATCGTCGATCACGAAGTCGGCGTCGGCGGGGACGAACGCGCCGGCGAAGTCGAACGCCGCCGAAACCACGCCGCCCGCCACGGTCGCCGGCGGCAGCGGCAGCGGCGCGTCGAGATCGATAAGCGCCGCGGTCTCGAAACCATCGGAGAATTCGTCGATCGTTTCGTCGGTCTCGTTCCAGGACGGATCCTGGTAGATCGCCGCCAGCGTCGGCGTGGCGTGGTCGATCGGCCAGGTGAGGTCGATCGAGTTCGTCTGGCCGGCGAGGTCGGCGAACTTGTTGGTCATGTACAGCCGCAGCAAGCGGTTCGGCGCCAGCAGGCCGCTCACCTGGAACAGGACCGTCGCGCCGCCGCCGATGCAGTTCTGCGCAAGGATCAGCCGCCCCGGCAGCAGGTTGTTTGCCGAGAACGTCGGGCCGCCGCCGCCGATTTCCTCGTCGGAGTATCGGAAGTACAAGCGAGCCGTGTTGAGATTGCTCGCGCGCCCGTCGATCGGCTGGTCGAAACGGATCGAGATGAAAGGATCCGGAGCGGTGAAGAAGTTGAGCCCTTGCGGGTACGTGACCTCGACGATGCCCGGGGGACCGGGCTGGAAGTCGACGAACAAGGACTCGGACGGCGGCACGGGCGTGCGGAAGGCGACCTGGAAGCCGCCGGTCAGCGAATGCCCCCCCGTGTCGCGCAGAACGCTCGAGCCGAAGTTGGCCTGGGTCGGCAGCGAGATCTCATAGGTGTAGCCGCCGGGGACGAAGCCGCCGTTGTCGTTCTTCTCGCTGGTCGGACAGGCCGGGCGGAAGATCAGCACCGTGTCGCCGCTGCCGGCCTCGAACTCGAACGCGCCGGTGACCGGCTTGCCTTGGATCGCGGCGCTCACGGGGCGGATCAGGATCGACCGCAAGTTGACCGAATTCCGATCAAGCGGGTGGTTGAACTCGATCCGGATCGGCTTGTTCAATTCCCAGACCGTGCCGCTGCGGATGTTCCAGCCGGTCGCCACGAACGCGCCAGCCGACTTGTTCTCCGACTTGGACAAACCCCCGCCGCCTCCGCCGAGGCATGCGGGAAGCGCGAAAGCGCAAAGCAGCGCGAAGGTCAGACAGCGGGGGAGGGTGGAGAGGCTTCGCATGGAGTCGTCGATGGGACAAGATCCGCCCGCGGAGCCATGCCGAGGGTGGCCCTGCAGGCGCGGGTCGCCCTCATCATGGCAAACCACGTTCCACCGGGAGGAGCTTTCCGCAGGGGGTCAGGGACCGCTCCTGATGGGTGAACCGTTCGCTCCCGCACGGTGCGCCTGGCCAAGAGACCGGCGCAGGCATGCCGCGAGTCCTGCCAGGGCCCTCCGTATACTCGGCCTCGTAGGTCTCGCGCGGGGGTCTCCCCCTTCCGTCGCGCTCTGCCGGCCCCGCCTCTTGCCCTCCATGTTGCTTCGCATCTCCACCCCCCTTTCCGCGACCGGACTGCGCGTGCTCGCGTGCCTGGTTCTTGGCGCCGCCTTCTCGGCCCCCCTCGCAGCGCAGACGCTGGCCTTCGAGTTTCCTGGAGTTCTCGGCGACAAGATGGGCAGCGCCGTCGCGCTCCTCGGCGATCTCGACGGCGACGGGCGCTCGGAGATCGCGCTCGGCGCGCCCTGGGCCGACGTCGGCGCCGCATCGACTGGCCTGGTCGAAGTCCGTTCCGGGAGCAACGGCGCGCTGCTGTTCCAGCTCGCCGGCGGCCAGGCCGAGCGGCTCGGCGCGAGCCTCGCGCGCGCGGGCGACGTCGATGGCGACGGCATCCCCGACGTGCTGGCCGCCGCCGCGCGCGACAACCGGTTCGGCTTTCCGAGCGGCTGGGCGGGCATCTGGTCGGGAGCCACCGGCCTGCCGCTGCACGCGTTCGCGAGTTCTTCCGACCACGACCTCTTCGCCGCAGCGGTCGCCGGCGACGGCGACGCCAATGCCGACGGCCACGCCGACGTGATCGTCGGCGCTCCCGACAACGACGTCCGCGGCCCCGGATCGGGCAGCGTCTACGTGTACTCGGGCGTCGACGGCAGCCTCCTGCACTTGCTGCACGGCGAGCAGTCCTGGCAGCGCTTCGGTCACTCGCTCGCCTTCGTCGGCGACGTCGACCGCGACGGCTGCGACGACTTCGCGGTCGGCAGCCCGCGCTACGACGTGGGCAGCAAGCGCGATGCGGGCCGCCTGCAGATCTTCTCCGGCCGCACCGGCGCGCAACTCCGCGTGCTCCAGGGCGGTTCGGGCGACGTGATGCTGGGCTGGGCGGTCGCCGGCGGGCGCGACGCCGATTTCGACGGCGTGCCCGACTTCGTGGTCGGCTCCTCGTACAACTCGCCCGGCAAGCCCGAGTCTCCGGGCGCAGTCGAATTGTATTCTGGCGCCGACGGAACCTTGCGCTTCCACCTGGACCACACCGGCATCGCCGACCGCTTCGGATCCGTCCTGGCCCTCGGCGACGTGAATTGCGACGGCTCAGCCGACGTGATCGCCGGTTTGCCGGGCGCCGGCAACTACGGGGCGGGCAACGGTCTCGGTTCGGGCAAGGTGCAGATCTATTCGGGAGTCGATTTCGCGCGCCTGTATGCGCAGACCGGCGAGTCGCAGGTGATCTTTTTCGGCGAGGCCGTCGCCGGCGGCGGCGATCTCGACGGCGACGGTTTCGAAGACTGGCTGGTCGGCGTGCCGAGCCTGACGCCGGGCGGCGTGGTGCGAGCCTTCCTGGCCGACCCCCGGCCCAAGCTGCTCGCGCCCGCGCTGGTCGCGGGCCAAGGGACCGATCTGGTGGTGCAGGGTGCGGATCCCGGCGCCCAAGTGCGTTTCCACTTCAGCCGCAACGGCTTCGGCGACGCGGTCTTTCCGAGCCTCGGAATCCGTTCCGACCTCGCAAGCCCCGTCGTTTTCGCGGGTTCGGCGAGCGCGGACGGGGCCGGCGAGGCGCGCCTCCCGGTCGGCGTGCCGGGCAGCGCCCGTGGCCTCCGGGTCTGGCTGCAGGCCGCCGCTCGGCGCCCCAACGGCCTTTGGCAGCCGAGCACTCCGCGCGTCGCGGATGTGCGGTAGTTTCCCGGCATAACCGGGCATCGGGCCTCTGGTATGGTGGCTGGAACCTCCCCGGTTGCGTGGGCGCGCTCCCTTGCCCCGCCGCCAGGCCCTGAGTTCCCTGTTCGCCGGCGGCTTGCCTGAGCTGCCGAATTCCACCCCGATTCCCGAGGAGACTGATGTCTTTCATCCATCGACCCACGCTGCTGATGGCGGCGGCCGGAGTCCTGGCCGCCGGAGCTTTTGCGCAGAACGCAGACGGCACCGACCAAGGACCCTTCGCGGCGCATCGCGTCATCGAGACGCAAGCCAACACTTTTGCATACCAACGCCAGGAGAACGCCAGTCTGGACATCGCTCCCGACGGCCGGGTCCTGGTCGCGTGGGACAGCCGGCGTCAAGAAGCGGGGACTTTCGGGGTCTTCGCCCAACTCCTCGATCCGCTCGGCCGCCCGCTCGGCACCGAGATCCACGTCAACCACTTCATGCCGGGCGCCCAGTCCGAGCCGGCGGTCGGCTTTGCGACGGACGGCAGCGCCTGGGTCGCGTGGACTTCCGTCGCCGGTCAGGACGGCCAGTACGGCGGCATCTTCCTGCGGCGTCTCGGCACCGTGTCCGAGCACGATGGCGACGGCAACGCGATCGAGCGCTTCGGCCCCGTCTGCGAGGAGATCCCGGTCAACGAGACCGTGGAAGGCGACCAGGCCAACCCCGCGCTCGCCGTCGGCACCGACGGCCGCATCCTGGTCACCTGGGTTTCGGACCACCTCGGCCGCCACGCCGCGTTCGCGCGGCTCTTCGACGCCGACGGCAAGGCCCTCGGCGGCGAGTTCCGGCTCGGCACCGGCGAAGAAGGCAACGAGTCGCTGGCCAGCGTCGTGGCGCTCGGCGAAGGCCGTTTCGCGACCGTCTGGACGCGCTTCAGCGCGCCCAACCACGGCAACGTGGTCGGCCGCGTGTTCGATCGCGAGGGCCGTCCCGTCGCGCGCGAGTTCGCGTTGAGCGAGAGCAACGAGCAGAGCCACATCGAGGCGAGCCTCGACTCCGACCGCGGCGACCAGTTCGCCGCCGCGTGGATGACGCTCGAGGACGACGGCTACCGCGTCAGCGCGCGCCGCTTCGACGCCGCGGGCAAGGCGCTCGGCGCGACCGTGCAGGTCCCCGCCTGCGACACCGGCTACCAGAACGGCGGCACGGTGACGATGGCCCCCGACGGCCGCTTCGTGGTCGCCTGGAACCACCACCAGGAAAAGGTGACCGAAGATCCCATGAAGGAGCCGACCCGTTTCGTGTCGGTGATGGGCCAGCTCTTCGCCGCCGACGGCAGCCCGACCGGCCAGCCCTGGCGCATCAACCAATTCGACCACGGCCAGCAGGACATGCAGGTGGGCCTCAACTCCCGCCATGCGGTCTGGTCGGCGCTCGGCCAGGTCGCGTTCGCCTGGAGCGGCAACTCGGGCAAGGACGGCCGCGCCGTCTCGGTCACGATGTTCGCCCCGCAGGACCTGAACCCGGCAGCACCTCCGGCGGTCGAGCCGCTCGCGGCTCTCAACGGCATCACCTGGCGGGACGTGCGCGATATGGCGCCCCCCGACTGGGATCCGAACTGGGTGGACGACTCCTACCTGCCGGCCTCCCCGCCCGCGGGCCCGGACTTCGGCTTCGAAGCCTTCGCCAGCACCGGCTGGACCCCGCCCGACCCCGACCTCGCGGTCGGCCCGAACCACCTGGTGGTGGTCGTGAACGTGGCGATGAAGTTCTACGACAAGGCGGGCAACCAGACCTTCAGCACCAACCTCGAGCCGTTCTTCAACACCAGCGGTTTCGTGTTCGACCCGGTCGCGCTGTACGACGAGCAGGCCGGACGCTTCGTGATCGCCGCCGCCGAGCACGCCAGCAACGGCGACGACTACTTCGACATCGCGGTCTCCGACGACGACAACCCCAACGGCGCGTGGCACAAGTACCGCGTCAACGTCAACTCGATCTGCGGCTTCCTCGACTTCGACAACCTCGGCATGACCGGCGACGCGTACATCGTCGCGGCTGACTGCTTCTCGAACCCGACGGGCAACAAGATCCACGTGCTTGAGAAGGCGCCGATGCTGGTCGGCGGAGCGATGAACCGCACCAGCTTCACCACCAGCACCAGCCAGATCTCGATGGGCGCCACCCGCAACTACGACGGTGGCTCCACTGCATACCTGGTGAGCAGCTACAGCCCCGGCTCGCCCAACCTTGGCATCCGGGCGATCAAGAACGCCGGCTCCAGCCCCAGCTTGGTCAGCTACAACCTGAACGTCGGCAGCTTCTCGAACCCGCCCGACGCGCAGCAGTCCGGCACCTCCAACCAGGCCGACACGATCGACCACCGAATCAAGAACGGCGTGGTGCGCAACGGCTTCCTGTACGTGACGCACAACGTCAACGGCGGCGACGGCGCGGCCAAGGTCGAGTGGTACAAGATCGACCTGCGCGGCTGGCCGAACAGCGGTCTCAATCCGATCCTGGCCGACAACGGCCGGGTGAACGAAGGCACTAACGTCGACTCCTGGTTCGGCGACGTCAACGTCGACGCCGCGGGCAACATGACGATCTCCTACAACCGGTCGTCGCCAAGCCAGTTCATCGGCATCTACCACACGCAGCGCAAGGCCGGCGATCCGGCCGGCCAGACCGACCCGGGCGTGCAGATGCAGATCAGCACCTCGCCGGAGACCGGCAGCCGCTGGGGCGACTACTCGGGCGTCGAAGAAGATCCGGCCTCGCCGGGCACCTTCTGGAGCCACCTCGAATACCGCACCGGCAGCTGGCGCACCTGGGCCGGCCGCTGGGACGTCGCGGCAGGTTTCAGCCTCGAGACGACTTCGCTGGTGCGCGGCCAGGCGGCCACGCTCACGGCGAAGAACGCGCTCGACGGGGAAACGGTGTACTTCCTCTACAGCACCACCGGACAGGGCGCGGGCTCTTGCTTCGGGCAGCTGGGCGGCCTCTGCCTGGACATTCTCGACCCGGTCAAGATCGCGGGCACCGCGACCTCGAACGGCGGAGTGGCCGCGCTGATCGCCAACGTTCCCAACAACGCGCCGCAGGTCCCGATCTACATGCAGGCGGTGGTCCGCCGCGGCGTCGGCAACGTCGACTCGATCAAGTCGAACGTCGCCGTGGAAACGGTGCAGTAGGCACGCAAGCGCGCGACGGAGCCATGGCTCCGTCGGCAATCGAGGGCGCCGGTCGCAAGACCGGCGCCCTCTTTCCGTTCCGCAAGGCCGGGTGCGGTCAAGCCGGCCGGCCCTGCAGGCCGAGCTCTTCGGCGTACGGGCGCAGCGCGCCGATCACGAAAGCGACGTGGTCCGCGAGCTCCACGCCGAGCAGCTCGGCGCCGGCACGCACTTCGGCGCGCTCGACCTTGGCCGCGAAGGCCTTGT
>DASWJW010000222.1:0-15375 GCA_036396955.1 Planctomycetota bacterium | reverse complement strand
GCGATTGAGGAACTCCGGCCGGAAGTGCTCCTGGAGAGCGGCGCGGTAGCGCGCTTCGTACTCGGTGCTCTGCTGGGCCGTCGGTTCGCCGCGCTCGTAACCGATGTGGCCGCCGAGCGAACCGCCCAGGTTGGAAGTCATCACCAAGATGGTGTTGCGGAAGTCCACGGTGCGCCCCTGGCTGTCGGTGAGCCGGCCGTCGTCCAGGATCTGCAGCAGCGTGTGGAACACGTCGGGGTGGGCTTTTTCGATCTCGTCGAAGAGCACCACCGCGTACGGATGCCGGCGCACGGCCTCGGTGAGCTGGCCGCCTTCGTCGTGGCCGACGTAGCCGGGCGGCGCGCCGACGAGCCGCGACACCGTGTGCTTCTCCTGGTACTCGGACATGTCGAGCCGGATCATGGACTTCTCGTCGCCGAAGAGCTCGGCCGCGAGCGCCTTGGCGAGTTCGGTCTTGCCGACGCCGGTCGGCCCCAGGAACACGAAGCTGCCGAGCGGGCGGTTCTCATCCTGCAAGCCGGCGCGCGCGCGGCGGACGACTTCGGCGACCGCGGTCAGAGCGTGCCCTTGGCCGATCACGCGGTCGCGCAGCCGGCCTTCGAGCTGCAGGAGCTTCTTGCGTTCGGCTTCGACCAGGCGGTCGACGGGGATGCCTGTCCATGCCGCGACCACCTGGGCGATTTCCTCGGGGCCGACGACTTCGCGCAGCAGCGGGTGCTCGCCCTGCAGTTCGGTCAGCTCGTGTTCGGCGGCGGCGATCTGCGCCTCGCGCTCGGGGATCTCGCTGTAGCGGATCCGGCCGACGGCTTCGAGATCGCCGCGGCGCTCGAGCTGCTCGCTGCGGGTCCGCAGGTCCTCGATCTCCTTCTTGAGTCCGCCGATGCGGTCGAGCACCTGCTTCTCGTTCTGCCAGCGCGCGCGGAGCGCCTTCGCTTCTTCCTCGAGCGCGCCGATCGACTTGTCGAGCTTGGCGACCTTCGCCTTGGCGTCGGGGCCGGCTTCGGCCTCGAGCGCGATGCGTTCGATCTGGTGCTGGCGGATCCTGCGTTCCAGCGCGTCGAGGTCGCCGGGCAGCGAGTCGAGTTCGAGCCGCAAGCGGCTGGCGGCTTCGTCGACTGCGTCGATCGCCTTGTCGGGCAGGCGGCGGTCGGGAAGGTAGCGCAGCGTGAGCCGCGCCGCCGCGACCAGCGCCGCGTCGGTGATCTTGACGCCGTGGTGGACCTCGTAGCGCTCCTGCAGGCCGCGCAGGATCGCGATGGTTTCGATCTCGCTGGGCTCGTTCACGCGCACCGGCTGGAAGCGCCGCTCGAGCGCCGCGTCCTTCTCGATGTACTTGCGGTACTCGTCGAGCGTGGTCGCCCCGACGCAGCGCAGCTCGCCGCGCGCGAGCGCGGGCTTGAGCAGGTTTGCGGCGTCGACGGCGCCCTCGGCCGCGCCGGCGCCGACGACCGTGTGCAGCTCGTCGATGAAGAGGATCACTTCGCCGGCGGCCTCCTGCACTTCGTTGAGCACCGCCTTGAGCCGCTCTTCGAACTCGCCGCGGTACTTGGCGCCGGCGAGCAACGAGCCCATGTCGAGAGCCAGCAGGCGCTTGCCTTCCAGACCGGTGGGGACGTCGCCGGCGACGATGCGCATCGCCAGGCCCTCCACCACCGCGGTCTTGCCCACGCCGGGCTCGCCGATGAGCACCGGGTTGTTCTTGGTCCGGCGCGAAAGGATCTGCATCACGCGGCGGATCTCCTCGTCGCGGCCGATCACCGGGTCGACCTTGCCTTCCCGTGCGCGGGCGGTGAGATCCATGGCGAAGCGGCCGAGCGCGTCGTCCTTCGACTCGGGGTCCGGGTCGGTGACGCGGCGGCTGCCGCGTAGCTCGCGCAACGCCTCGCGCAGCACGGCGGGCGTCGCGCCCGAGCCGCGCAAGGCCTCGCCGAGGGGGCCGTCGCTCGCGACGATCGCCAGCAGGACGTGCTCGGTCGACAAGTAGTCGTCGCCCTGGTCCTTGCGGGCCGCGTCGGCGGCCTCGAGCATCCGCGCCGTGGCCGGGTCGAGCTGGACCGGGTCGGTGCTTTCGACGCGCGGCAGCTTGCCGAGCACGTCGTCGGCGTGGCGGAGCGCCAGGGCCGGCGCCACTCCCGCCTTGGAGAGGAGCGCGGGCGTCAGCCCTTCCGGCTGCTCGACGAGCGCCACCAGCACGTGGGCGGGCGCGATGGCCCGGTGCTTGCGGGAGCGCACGACGCCTTCCGCCGCCTGGAGGGCCAGCCGGGTCTTTTCGGTCCAGATTTCGGGGTTCAGCATCGGCACGTACTCGCAAGGATCATGCCATGGGATCTAGACTCTCTGCCGCGGAAAATCTAGTCGCCGAAACTGCCTAAATGGCAGTATCGGCCGACTTGGCATTCCCAAGACCCTTCCGTGGACTTCGCGCTCGACCTTCTCCTTCGGCTCGGCTTGACGGGTGCCGGTTTGGCGGCGCTGTTGCTCATCCCGATCGGACTGCCGGGGAATTGGGTGCTCGTGCTGCTCGCGGCGAGCGGCCCGCTCCGAGGCGACGGTTGGACGGTGCTCGCCGTCGTTGCCGCCTCCGCCGCCGCCGCGGAACTGCTCGAGTTCGGCGCCGGCATGGGCATGGCCGCTCGTTACGGTGCAGGCCGCAGCGGCATGCTCGGCGCGTTCTTGGGAAGTCTGTTAGGTGCCGTCCTCGGATTGCCCTTCGGTGGGCCGCTCCTGGGCTCGCTCTTGGGCGCAGGCGTCGGCGCTTTCGCGGGTGCAGTTCTCTTCGAGGTGATCTTCGGATCCCGCGGAGCGGTGGACGGACTTCGAGCGGGCCAAGGAGCGTTGCTCGGGGTGCTCATCGGCCGCACCGGAAAAGCCGCCTTGGGTGCGTTCCAGGCCGGGATCTGGCTCTCGCAGCTCTGGGGACTGCTCTGAGCCATGCTGGAAGAGGGTCCAGAAACGCCTCGAAAATGCCGATAGGTGGCTGGATTCCCTCGTAGGCCCCTGGTCCGGTCTAGAATGCCCGGCGCATTCCCGCCCCAACCCAATCGATTCATGCTTCGCAACACCCTGCTGCTTCTCGGTGTCCTCAGTTTCGCCACTCCCGCGGTGGCCCAAGAACCCGAGAACTCCGCCAAGTTCACCCAAATCGCCGAGCAACTCAAGGCCGTCTCCAAGAAGGCGTTCGAATTCGACATGGCGGTCGTCGTCGAGGCCGAAGGCAACGCCTTCAAGGGCCAAGGCCACATGGCATTCGCCAACCCCCGCAAGTTCGCGCTGACGTTCTCCGGTTCCGGCGAACAGTTCGGCGAGACCCAGGCGGTCGCCCTCAAGCTCGTCGCCGACGGCACCGACCTCTTCATCGAGGCCGAAGACGCCTCGGGCGGCCAAGGCACCCAGGTGATGAAGATCTCCATGTCGCTCTTCGACAACGTCCAGAAGCTCATCGCCTCGCAGATGGGCGGCGGCATGACGGCCGGCGACTGGAAGCCCGAAGAGGCCCTCAAGATGCTCGACGGCCTCAGCATCCAAGAAGAGAAGCTCGACGGCGTGCGCCGGTTCAAGACCAATCTCGACAGCAGCGTCATCCCGCAGATGGGTGAAGAAGCTCTCGGCATGGTTCTCGACCTGCATTCGGCGACCGGCTTCCCCAAGTCGCTGGCGGTCAAGGGCGCGAACGGCGAGAAGATGCACTTCTCGACGAGCAAGCTCGTGTTCCCCGAAACCATTGCGGACGACCGGTTCCTGTACACGGCCCCCGAGGGCGTATTCGTGATGGACATCACGCCGATGATCCAGATGATGCTCGACGCCCAACTCGAGGCCGTCGAGGAGTTCTAGGACCTTCCGCGTCCGCGGACGCGTCCCACAGTCCACGCAAAACCGCCGCGCGCCCCAATCCGATGAGAATCGCACTCGCCACCGTCGCCGTCCTGTTCGCGGCCGCCTCTCCCGTCGCCGCCCAGGACGATCCGCCGGTCATCCGTCGCTCGGTCAAACCCAAGGTCGTCCTCGAGGCCGAAGCCTGGCTCGACCGGATGTCCCAGCACATCGGCCGTCCGGTCGAAATCGACCAGACCATGCGCGGCGCGTACGCGGGCCAGAGCATGGAAGGCGTCGGCGAATTCGTCTACGCCGACCCGAACCATTTCTACGCGTACCAGACGCTTTCCAGCTTGTTCGAGGGCCAGACGGACCCGCGCAAGCAGAGCATGACCATGGTCGGAGACGGCGAAACGCTGTGGTTGGAGGGGCGCGACAGCTTCCTCAAGATCCCCCTCGTCAACCACACCACCATCGCCAACATGCGCAGGCTCGCGAGCCTGGGTGACTTCGGCTTCGGCGGCGGCGAAATCCACCCCTTCGCCCAAGTGCGCGACATCGCCAACATGGTCGAGTTCACCAAAGTGGAAGTCGCCGACGGCAAGGTCACGATCCACGGCAAGCTGCGCGAGGACGCCAAGTACAAGCTCGGCGAACGCTTCATGGGCTTCGAGTTCAAGCGCCTGATCGTGATGCTCAACGAGAAGACAGTCGTGCCCATCTCGGTGCGGGTCGAAGGCGACGAAAGCCTTTTCATCCACTACCGCTACACCAACGTGCGCATGCCCGAGCGCAGCGAGCTGGACATGAACCGTTTCGTCTACATGGTTCCCGAGGACGCCCGGGTCAACGAGATCAAGTAGCGGGCAGGTCGAGCAGCGGCCGCACGGCGTTCCACAGCGATTGCGCGCCGTCGTGCCAGCGGAACGACGCGGCCCGCAAACGGCCCTTCGCGGCGAGTTCGCTGCGGAGGGCCGCATCGTTGACCAGGCGCACGAGTTGCCGGGCGATGTCGGCGTCGTCGGCCGGGTCGCAATAGAGCACCGCATCGCCGCCGACTTCGGGCAAGGAGCTGGTGGCGCTGCAGACCACCGGACAGCCGAGCGCCATCGCTTCGAGCGGTGGCAGGCCGAAGCCTTCGTAGAACGAGGGGAACACGAAGCCGAGTGCGTTTTCGTAGAGAGCGCGCAACCCGGCATCGTCGACGCGGCCGACTTGCACCGCGCCCGGCGGCAGGTCCGCACCGCCGCCGCTTTCAAAGACCCGCGGATTGCTCCCGCCGGCGATCACCAAGGGCAAGTCGAGGAGGTCCGCGTGCTCCAGAGCGCGCAGCACCGCGGCGAAATTCTTGTTGGGATTGAGGCTGCTCACCGCGAGCAGGTAGCTGCCCGGCTCGATCCGGTGCCGTTCCAGGATCGACGGATCGGCCGTTTCGCGCAACAAGTGCTCGTGGCCTTCTGGAATCACGACCACGCGCTCGCGCGGGTATCCAAGCCAGCGCTCGATTTCGGCGGCCGTGTGTTCCGAAGGCGCCAGCACGACCCGTGCATTGCGCACGGCGCGTGGCAGGATCCAGCGGTACAGCCGCACGAAGGACTTGGTGTGCGTTTCCGGCCGCGCATAGACCTGCAGGTCGTGGATCATCACCGCCATGCACGGGTGGCGAACCGGCGCGGTGTTCTTGAGATTGAGCAGCGCTCCTCCGCGGGCGCGCGCGGGCAGGGAGATCTGCTCCCAGGCGTGCGATTGGAGCGGTCCGGCGCGCCGCAGCTGCAGGTGTCGGTAACCGGGGTCCTTCGCGGGCAGGCGCGGCGCGAGCAATTCGACCTGCGGGGCGCCCGGGTCCGCGGCCAGGATGGGGTCGAGTGCGCGCAGGAGTTCGCGGCCGCAGCGCTGCAGGCCGGTGATCGGTTCGGCCAGGAAGCGCGCGTTGACGAACAGGGTGCGGCGGCTCACGCCTCCGGAGCCGAGGCCAGGATGCGGTCGCTCATTTCCCGCACCGCCTGTTCCATGCCGACCAGGACGGCACGGGCGACGATCGAATGCCCGATGTTCAGCGCCTCGACGTGCGGCAGCGCGGCGACGAGTCCGACGTTCTCGTAGTCGAGACCGTGTCCCGCATTGACTCCCAGGCCGAGCTCGTGTGCGTAGCGGCAGGCGGTCTCGAGCCGCTTGATCGCATTGGCGTGCTCGCGGCCGCCGCGCGCATTGGCATAGCTGCCGGTATGGAATTCCACGTGGTCGACTCCGGCCCTGGCGCAAGCCTCGATCGGCTCCGGCAGCGGGTCGATGAACGCGCCCACGCGGATGCCGGCCGCTTGCAGGCGCGGCGTTGCGCGCGCGAGTTCGGCCTCCTTGGCCGCTGCGTCGAGGCCGCCCTCGGTGGTCAACTCGGCTCGGTTCTCGGGCACGATGCAGACTTCGTCGGGAACCACTTCGCAGGCGATGGCGAGCATCTCCTCGGTGAGCCCGAATTCCATGTTGAGGAGCGTGCGGACCGTTTCGCGCAGCACCCGCAAGTCGCGGTCCTGAATGTGGCGGCGGTCTTCGCGCAGGTGCACGGTGATGCCGCGCGCTCCGGCCAGCTCGCAGAGCAGCGCTGCGGCCACCGGGTCCGGGTTGCGCTCGCGGCGCGCCTGGCGGACCGTGGCCACGTGATCGACGTTGACGTGTAGGCGCGGCATCCGGCGGCTATTCTCGCCGCGCCGCGTGCGGTCCGCCACCCGGGCCGGCGAGCCGCCGCGGCGATAGCCATGCTGCGAATCACCGGTGGCGAGCACCGCGGCCGGCGCCTCAAGGTGCCGGACGTCGCGTCGACGCGCCCCCTGGTGGAGCGCGCGCGGCAGGCGTTGATGGATCATCTGCGCGACCTGATCCCCGGCGCGACCGTTTGGGACGTCTACGCGGGTAGCGGAATCCTCGGCTTCGAGGCGCTCTCCCGCGGGGCGGCGCTCGTGGTTGCCGTCGAGCGTCATCCCCGCGCAGCGGCACGGCTGCGCGAGAGCGCGGCCGAACTGGGCATGGCGGAGCGATTGGACCTGCGGCGGATCGACGCCCGCCGCTTCCTGCGCGACGCCGCGCCCGAGCCCGCGCTGGTGTTCTTCGATCCGCCGTACGCCGCATTCCGCGGTGCGGGCCGCGCCGAAGTCTGGGAGCTGTTCTGCGCGCTTGCCGCGCGCCTGGGGAAACGCGGCTGCGCCGTGGTCCACACGCCCAAGGGAATTCTCACGCTGGCCGAACGCGAGCGCCTTCCCGGCCTGGAGCGGCGCGACTATGGTTCCACCAGCTTGTATTGGTGGCACGAAGACCGGGCGGCAGGAGCGGGCGATGGCGAGTGAACGCGGCATCGTCGGCCGTTTGTGGCTCGGTGGCCGATTCCGGCGCGGCTGGCTCACCTGGTCGCGCGGCCGCTTGGAGCGCGTGGCAGCCGGTGCCCCGCCGCGTGCGCACTCTGGAACGCTTCTCGATCTAGGGGACGCGCGCGTCCTGCCTGGATTCGTCGATACGCTCGCCCATGGTTTCGGCGGCGTCGGCTGCGTGGACGGTGGCGCTGCGGCGCTCGCGCGCATGGCGCGCGGCATGGCCGCCGCCGGCGTGACTTCGGCATACGGCGGTTTCTATCCGGCTCCGCTGCCCGTGCTCCGGCGCGCGGTCAAGGCCTGGAACGGCCTCAAGGCGGCCGGCGGCGGTCCGCGCGCCCGACTGCTCGGGTGGCACGTCGAAGGCATCTTCGTCGCACCCGGCATGCGCGGCGCCTTGCCGCGCGCCGGCATCGCGCGCCCGGACGCGGCCGCCGCGCGGCGCTTTCTCGACGCTTGCGGCGGCTGGTTGCGCATGAGCACGATCGCCCCGGAGCTTCCCGGCGCCATCGAGGCCGCCGCCGTTCTGCGTGCTGCCGGCGTGCGGCCGTCCATCGGGCACTCCGCCGCGAGCTGGGCGGACTGCGTGGCGCTCGCGGCCGGCGGACCGGTTGCGATCACGCACCTTGGCAACCGCATGCCGCCGCTGCACGTGCGCGCACCCGGGCCGATCGGCTTCACGTTCGCCGGGCGTGCGCAGTGGGTCGGAGTGATCCCCGACGGCCAGCACGTGGTGGCCGAAGCGCTCGGCATGCTGGCGGCGCAGCCGACGTTGCGCCACCGCCTGATGTTCCAGAGCGACAACCTCAGCCACGCCGGACTTGCCGCAGAGGAGTTCCGCGCGGGCGGACAACGTCTGCACCGGGAAGGCCCCGCGGCACGCAACGCACGCGGCGGGCTCGCCGGGACGCTCGATCCGCTGCCCGAAATGCTCTTGCAACGCGTTGCGGCCGGCGACCTCACTTGGGCGCAAGCGGTGCGCGGGGGCTGCGAGGTCCCGGGTGCGCTCGTGGGGGACTGCGGGCGCCTGGCTGCAGGCTTGCGCGCCGATCTGGTGGTGATCGACGCCGCCGCGACGGCGGTCGAAACGACCTGGGTGGGCGGCCGCCGGGTCTAGCGAGGCGGTGTTTCGGGCCGGATGGTCAAGCCGTCCGAGGCGCGCAATTCGATGCGGTAGCTGCGGCCGGGACGCAGTTCGATGAACGGCGCCTCGCCTTGCATGGCGCGCACTCCAAAGGCTTGCGCGGACACCGGATCGTTCGCGTACTCCCAGAAATTCCGCCACAGCTGTTCGTGGAACTCGCTCGGCGCCTCTTCCGCCGAGTAGCCGCGCGGGCGCATGCCGACCGTGTCGAGCGGCACGCCTTCGGAGGGCTCTTGATTCTCGCCGAAGATCCGCCGGAAAATGCAGACCGAGGTGCCGCGCAAGTAGTCGCCTTCCTGCACGAGCCGGTCTTCGAACTTGATCACCAGCGCGTCCACGTAGGCCAGCCGGCCTTCGATCGTCATTTCTTGCGACGGTCCCAGCGGCACGCCGTCGTGAGACAGCTCGGTGAAGCGCAGCGTGCTGCGCATCTGGCCGGGCCGGTCGGGGTCCTCGGTCTGGTCGAGGACCTGCAGGCGTGCGATCCGGTGGTCGGTCTTGAGCAGCTGCAACGCGACCTGCAGTTCCTCGATGCGCTCGTCGCGTTCCGCAACGTCTCCTTGAAGCTCCACGATCTGGGCGTCGCGCGCTTCGATCTCGCGCTGGTTGGCGTCGATCTTGCCTTTCAGGAACAGGGTCCACCAGGCCGCCAGGCCGATGGCGCCGGCCAGGACGAGGGTGCGGAGCAGGACGTTGAGATCGCGGAACACGCAGGGAGCGGCGCCGAGGCCGTTCCCAGCACGGTATCCGGCGGCGGCGCAGCCCCGCAAGGCGTGCATTGCGCACGCGGGCGCCTTGGGCGATCCTGGGGGCATGGCGGGCACCGCGGCGACCGATCGGGCGATCCAGACGCTCGAAGCGGCCTGGCCGCAGGAGCGGATGCGCGAAGTTCTCGACGCGGCGCTCGTTCTGTGGAAGGCCGAGGACCTGCGCGCCGTGATCCGGATCGAGTGGAATCCCCGCCTTCGCACCACGCTTGGACGGGCGGTCTTCGAGGACATGAAGGTCGAGCTCAATCCGCGCCTGCTCGCGCGCCATCCGGGCCAGATGCGCCACGTGCTGGTCCACGAGTCCGCGCACCTGGTGGTGCAGCGCCTGTATGGAGTCCAGCCGGCCCACGGCGGCTTGTGGAAAGCCCACATGCGGGCGCTCGGAGAATCGACGCGCGCCACGCACACGCTCGACGTGGGGGAGCTCGCCCGGTCGCGGCCTGCGCGGCGGACCGCTCGGCGCCGGCGCCTGCGCTTGCCGCGCGGCTGGCTGCCGTTCTTCGATTGAGCGGCGCCGCCGTCGGAGCGCCGCGCAGCGTCTACAATTGCGGGGTGACGGCCACCCCCCCGCGTCCCGAAGAGCCGCTGCTCTTCGAGCGCCTGCTCAAGGAGAAGGTGTGGGGCGGGCACAAGCTGGCGGCTCGCCTCGGCGTGGAGCCACCCTTCGCCGGCCCGCTCGGGGAGACCTGGGAGTTGTCCGACTACCCCGGCGAAGAGACGCGCGTCCGCGGCGGCCGCTGGGCCGGTTCGTCCTTGCGCAGTCTGATGGAGGCGCATGCCGACCAGCTGCTCGGGGAGTCCCGGCCGACGCACGACGGCCGCTTTCCCTTGCTGGTGAAGTTCATCGACGCCGCCACCGACCTCTCGGTGCAGGTCCACCCGCCCGACGGCGCGCTGTCGCCGACCGGAGTCGGCAAGACCGAGGCGTGGTACGTGCTCGACGGCGAGCCGGGGGCCACGGTGATCTGCGGCCTGGCTCCGGGCACCGAACCCGGTACTTTCGCCGCCGAGGCCGGCGACCGGCGGGTCGAGGCGCACCTGCATTCTCTGCCGGTCGCGCCGGGCGACTGCGTGTTCGTCCCCGCGGGAATGACCCACGCGATCCGCGGCGGCGTGATCCTCTGCGAGGTGCAGCAGACCAGCGACGTCACCTACCGGATGTACGACTGGGACCGCGTGGGACTCGCCGGCGAGCCGCGCGAGACGCACTTGGCGGAAGCCCTGCGAGCGGTCGACTACGGGCTCGGTCCGGGCGTTGCCCGGCGCGCGTCCTTCGGCGCTCCGGCGGACGGCGCCGCGGTGGCGCCGCTCGCGGCCTGCCCGTACTTCGAGCTTCAGGCCGTGCGCGTGCTCGCTCCGACGACGCACGCGGCCGCGGGGCGCGCCCGCGTGCTCGCCGTGGTGGCGGGCAACGGCCGCATCGGGTCCCTCGACGGCTCCTTCGAGCCGCGCGAGATCGGTTTCGGCGACGTCGTGCTGCTTCCCGGCCGCCTCGGGCCGGTGCGAGTGCTTCCCGGGGCCGCAGGCCTCGAACTTCTCGAGGGCATCGCGCAATAGGGCAAGTCGATGGCGAAACGCAGAGTCCAGGTCAGCAATCGCCGCCGCCGCCAGGCGCACGGCTTCGTCGCGTCGGCACCCGGAGTCTCCGGCGCGCGCGAAGGCGTCGGCGGCGATCCCGGCGTCGACGACTCGCGTGGCGTGCGACTCAACCGCTGGCTCGCCGAGCGCGGCGTCGCGTCGCGCCGCAAGGCCGACGAGCTCGTGCAGGGCGGCAGCGTGACCGTGAACGGCAAGACCTTGCTGGAACCGGGTTACCGCGTGCAGCCGGGCGACGAGATCATGGTGCAGGACTCGCGCGTTCGCGAAGTCGCGCGGCTCTATTACGCCTTCAACAAGCCGAAAGGGGTGATTTGCACCGACGATCCGCGCGAGCAGCGCCGCCGCTTGCGCGACTTGATCGAACCGCTGGTGCCGTCTCGCGTCTACCCGATTGGCCGGCTCGACGAGGATTCCGAGGGCTTGATCCTGCTCACCAACGACGGCGACTTCGCCAACTTGATCGCGCACCCGCGCTACGGCGTGCCCAAGACCTACATGGTGCAGGTCATCGGCGACATGCCGAGCGAGGCGGTCGCCAAGATGCGCCAAGGCGTGCACCTCTCCGACGGCAAGGTCGTTCCCGAACGCGTGCGCCTGGTGCGCCGCGGCCGCCAGACCAGCAGCCTGGAGGTCGTGCTGCGCGAAGGGCGCAACCGCGAAGTGCGGCGGCTCCTGGCGCGGCTCGGCATCCGCGTCAAGGGGCTCAAGCGGGTCCGGATCGGCGAGATCGGTCTGCGCGGCGTCCCCCGCGCCGGCCTGCGCCCGCTCACGGTCGCCGAGCGCGACGCGCTGGTGCTGATCGCCCGCGGCGAGCGCGACGCGGCCCATGCCGCCGGCAAGCGTGCGGCACGCGCCAAGCCGCCGGCGTCCCGCAAGGCGCCCGGCCGCCCGCGGGGTTAGCCGTGCTGCGTTTCGAGCACGTCGTCCGCGATCCCGTGCACGGAGACGTGGGCCTCACGCGCGAGGAGCTGCGGATCCTCGACACGCCTGAAATGCAGAGGCTGCGCGACGTGCGGCAGCTCGGCACGGCCTATCTGGTCTATCCGGGCGCGCAGCACAGTCGTTTCGAGCATTCGATCGGCACGGCGCACCTGGCCGGCCGCATCGCCGCGGAGGTGAACGCCGGCCGCGCGCGCGCCGGCGGGCCCGACCTGCTCGGCTACGACGAGCAGGAAGTGCGCATCGTGCGGCTCGCGGCGCTGGTCCACGACTCGACGCACCTTCCCTTCGGCCACAACATCGAAGACCAGACCGGCCTGCTGCCGCGCCACGACGTCCCCGAGCGCTTCGCGCACATGCTCTCCGACGAAACCGGGCTCGGCCGGGCGCTCGCGGCGACCGGGGTCAGGGATGAGGTGCTCGGCGTGCTTGCGCCGGCGGCGGTGCCCGCGGCGCAGCAGCCGCCCGCGCACTGGCGTGAACTGGTCGCCGGCCCGCTCGACGCCGACCTGCTCGACTACCTGCAGCGCGACGCGCTGTTCACCGGACTGCGCCTGCAGGTGGATCCGCGAATTCTGGCGATGTTCCGGGTCGACCGGGCCGCGCGCTGCATCTACGTCGACCTGGTCAAGCGCGGCTACTTGCGCGAAGACTTGTTGAGCGAAGTCTTGCGCTGCCTCGAAATGCGCCTGCATTTCACCGAGCGAGTCTATTACCACCACGCCAAGATCGCCGCCGGCGCGCTGGTGGCCAAGGCGGTGGAGCTCGCTCTGCTGCACGGCGCGCTCGACCTCGAACGACTCCGGACGGCGACCGACGCGGGGCTCTTCGACATGCTCTCGAGGGTCCGCGTCGCCGACCCGCACGCGCGCGAGCGCATGCGCTTGTTCGTCGAGTGCTTCCGCACGCGGCGCTTGCCGAAGCGGGTCGCGGTCTACCCTGCGTATGCCAATGCCGTGGCGCAGCCGCAGCTCGTGAAGCGCTTCTTCGGAGCGGGCAGCGCCGCGGAACGACGCAGGGTCGAAGACCGGCTGGGCGAGGGCGTGCGCTTCGCCGTCGGCCACGACGTTCCCGTGCTGCTCTACTGTCCTTCGGCCGCCATGCAGCTCAAGCAGGCCCGCGTGCGGGTGCGCTGGCCGGGCAGCGACGGGCTGGCTCCGCTTTCGGAGCGTGCGGCGGAGGTCCCGCGGCTGGCCGAGCTCGAGCGCTCGTACGGGCGCCTGTGGAAGTTCTACGTCTTCGCCCTCACGAACGACCTGCGCGCTCTAGAGGCCCTCGCCGAGCTCTGCGCCGGCGAGTTTCCGGGGGCGACCAACGTCCTGGACCGGCGCGGTCGCGGGGAACACGCCGGCGCATGCGCGTAAGTCGCCAATTCAAGACTACTTGGGGCGACCGGGGAAATCCCTCGGCGAGAAATTTGGAAACGCGACCCGGCTCGTTCCCTATTCTTCTCCGTCTAGAAATCCGGCGCGTACCCCATGGTCCGCCCGGCCCGGCTCTCCCCCTTGTTCTTGAACGCCGGGCGCATGGTGTGCTTGGCCACCGAAGAATGCGACGACTGGTGCTGGTCCCCACCCTCCTGCTTCTCCTCCCGGCCTACGGTTCGGGACTGTCGAACCCGACGCTGGCCGCGCGGCCGGTGTTTGGCGACCGCGACACCTTGCCCCTGGTGGCGAGCGAATCGCTGTTCTTCTTGGGGATCGAAGGCGATTTCAAGGGCAATGCGATCGAGGACATGGAGGCCTACCTTTCCGGTGAGATGGGGCTCAAGCTAGTCGGCAAGCCGGTGAGAGGTCTCGCCAACCGCGAGCGCGTCGTGTTCGGGGTGCGCAGCGGCGAAGCCAGCGCGGAGAAGGTCGTGCGCCCGCTCACGCGCCCGCTCAAGAAGCTCGGCTACAAGGTCGAGGACTTGCGTCTGACCGCCTTGAGCCTGATCGGCAGCAACTCGGTTTCGGGGTTGCAGCGGAGCCTCCGCGGCGTCGAACGCGCCGATTCGGACCTGTGGGCGTTCTCCATGGACGCCAAGGAGAACCTGATCTGGGGCTTCCACGGCTCCAAATTCAAGGCCGAGGAACTGCTCGAAGAGGTCCGCGACAGTGGCCTGAAGGCTAGTTTCCACCACCAGGAGTTCGAATTCGGCGCCGGCGAAGGCGCCGACCTCGCCGCGCTCACCGGACTCGCCGGAGAGAAGCTCGACCTGGTCCGCGCTACCGAGCGCGACAACGTGCTGGTGCTCGATCTGTACTTGCGGGAACTCGACCGCTTCCTGGCGCTGGACCGCAAGCAGGCCACCATGGCCTGCCCCGACATCGTCTCGCCGTTCCTGCAGAAAGTGCCCGCGGGCAAGCTCAACTGGCAGGTGACGCTCGAGAACCGCGGTTATCCCTTCGTCGACTAGATCCGCCGACTAGATCCGCCGGGGAGGCCGCAGGGTCGACGCGCCATGCGCGTCATGCGAGCGTTTCGAGGCGCGCGGCAATTCGCTGCAACGCTTCGACCAGCACGGCGTCGGCGGCTGCGAACGAGATGCGGAACGCCGTCGGATCGCCGAAGGCGGAGCCGCCGATGGTGACCACGCGGTCGAGCTCGAGCAGCAGTTCGGCGAAATCGTCCCCGGTGGCGATCGTGCGTCCGGAGACCGGATCGCGGCGCCCCTGCCATTCCGGACGCAGGCGCGGAAACGCGTAGAAAGCGCCCTGGGGCTCGGCGCACGCGAGCGCGGGCATCTGGCCGATGGCGCGCACAACCAGGTCGCGGCGCGCTTCGAAGGCCTGGCGCATGGCGGCGCGTTCCGCGCCGCCGTGTTCGAGCGCGGCCAGCGATGCGTATTGGGAAATCGCCGGCGGCGAAGACGCGAGCTGGCTCTGCAGGTCGGCGATGCCGCGCGCCACCGCCGCGGGGGCCGCCACGAAGCCCATCCGCCAGCCGGTCATGGCATAGGCCTTGCTCATTCCACCGACGAAGATCGCGCGGTCGCGCAAGCCGGGTGCCGCGGCGATGGGGGAGACGTGCTGCGCATTCCCGTAGACGAGCGAAGCGTAGATCTCGTCGCTGATCAGCCAAAGGCCGCGTTCGACCGCCCAAGCGCCGATTTCGGCGAGCCGTTCCCGAGGATAGACGGCGCCCGTGGGGTTGCCCGGGGTGTTGAGCATCAGGGCGACGGTCCCCAGCGTGCAGGCCGCGTCCAGGTCGGCGACGCGGGGCAGGTTGCCGGCGTCGCAGGGCACGAGGACCGGAACGCCCTCGGCGATGCGGACCATCTCGGGATACGAGGTCCAGAACGGGCTGGGGATCAGCACGCGTTCGCCGGGGTCCACCAGGAGCATCAGTGCCTGGCAGATCCCAAGTTTGGCGCCGGGGGTCACCACCACTTCGTTCGCGGCATACTCGAGGCGGTGGTCCGCGGCGATGTGGCGGGCCGCCGCGGCGCGCAGTTCCGGCAGCCCTGCGGCCTGGGTGTAGCGGCCCAGGCCGGCATGGATGGCAGCGATCGCGGCTTCTTCGGCCGCCGCGGGCGGGCGGAAGTCGGGCTCTCCGGCCGTCAGCTCGAAGATCTCTTCGCCGGCGGCGCGCAGCGCGCTCGCACGCGCGACCATCGCCAGGGTCGCCGAAGGCTGGAGCGCTGCAGCGCGGCGAGCGCGGGAAGATGCGGTGACGGCGCTGGGCATGCGATCGGCGGCGGGATTTCGGCGGCCGGGGAAGAGAATTGTAGGCTCCTGCGTCCCAATCGCCCGGATCCAATGTCCAA
>DASWJW010000221.1:0-7161 GCA_036396955.1 Planctomycetota bacterium | reverse complement strand
TCCGCAGGTGATGAAGGGCTACTGGAACAAGCCCGAAGAAACCGCCAAGACCATCCGCAACGGCTGGATCTACACGGGCGACCTCGCGCGGATGGACGAGGACGGCTATTTCTGGATCGTCGGCCGCAAGAAGGACATGATCCTCGCCTCGGGCTACAACATCTATCCGGACGAGATCGACGACGTGCTCGTGTCGCATCCGGCGGTGTTCGAAGCGTGCACCATCGGGCTGCCCGACGCCAAGCGCGGCGAGACGGTCAAGTCTTTCGTGGTGCTGGCCCCCGGAAAGCACGTCAGCGCCGAAGAACTCGACGCGTGGTGCCGCGAACGCCTTGCCGCCTACAAGATCCCGCGCGCGATCGAATTCCGGGACGCGCTGCCCAAGAGCGCGATGATGAAGCTGCTGCGCCGCGTGCTCCGCGACGAAGAAGAAGCTCGCTCCGGGCGTTGACATCCGCTTGCGGACGGGGGATCCTGAACGGGCGTTCAGGTTGCGGGCAAATTCACGACAGTGGCCCCAAGTCCATCCGGAGTAGCGATTTCCGACCGTGCAAATGACCGAGAAGGACAAGAAGTTCCGAGACAAGGAGGAGGGCATCCTGCGTGCCGCGATCAAGGTCTTCGCGAGCCAGGGCTACCACCGCAGTTCGGTCGCGGACGTGGCCAAGGAGGCCGGAATCGCGGCCGGCACGATCTACATCTACTTCGCCCGCAAGGAAGAGCTGTTGATCGAGATGGTCAACCGCTACGTCGGCAAGCACTGCCGCGACCTCGCCGTCGAACTCGCCCAGCAGCCTGCGGGAATGGCCCGCCTGCGCGAGATGATCCGCTTGCACCTCGAATTCTTCGAGCGCGACCGGGATCTGGCGCGGGTGTTCCAGATCCACGCGCGCGAATTGCACCCCTTGATCCGCACCGGCTTCCGGCCGACGCTGCTCGAGTACTTCGGCGGCATCGAGCGCGTGCTGCGCGAAGGGATGGAGTGCGGCGACTTCGACCCGCAGCTCGACGTGCGGCTCGCGCGCCGTTTCGTCTTCGGTGCGCTCGACGAGGTCGTCACCAGCTGGGTGCTCTCCGAAAAGGTCTATTCGCTGGCGGGCCTGCTCGACTCGCTGTTCCGCATGACCGAGGGCGCAGTCCGCGTGCGTCCCGCATGACCGGCGCGCCGTTCATTCTGCCGGACTTCCACGACAAGGTCGCCGTGGTCACCGGCGCGAGCCGCGGAATCGGCCGCAGCCTCGCGCTGCGTCTCGCGCAGGCCGGCGCGGCGGTCGCAGTCGCCGCGAAGAGCGTGGAGTCCAAGGACTCGCTGCCCGGATCGATCCACGATACGGTCCGCGACATCGAGGCGGTCGGCGGCAGCGCGCTCGCCGTGCGGACCAACGTCCGCGACGAAGCCGACATCCAGGCCATGGTCGACCGTACCCTCGAGCGATTCGGCCGGATCGACTTCATGATCCACAACGCCGGCGCGCTCTGGTGGCGCTCCGTCGCCGAAACGCCGGCCAAGCGCTTCGATCTGGTGATGGAGGTCAACGCCCGCGCCGCATTCTTGTGCGCGCACGCGGTGCTGCCGCACATGATCGAACGCGGTTCCGGGCACGTCCTGGTGATGTCGCCGCCGGTCGACCTGCGCGTGCTGCCGAACAAGGTCGCGTACATGATTTCCAAGTTCGGCATGACCATGCTCGCGATGGGCCTCGCGGAAGAAGTGCGCGCGCACGGCGTCGCCGCCAACGCGCTCTGGCCGGCGACGGCGATCGAATCCCAGGCCACGATCCACCACCAGCTGGGGACGCGCGCGCAGTGGCGCAAGCCCGAGATCCTCGCCGACGCTGCTTGCGCGATCCTGGCGCGTTCCGCCGCGGACTGCAGCGGCCGGGCCTTGATCGACGAAGAAGTCCTGCGCGCCGAAGGCGTGACCGATTTCGACGTCTACAACTGCGTGCCCGGCGGCCAGCCATTGCGTATCATCGGGGACGCGGCGCGTGCGATCGTGTGGAACGACCGCACCGGCAGCCGCTAGGCGGGCGCACGGCCTCTGGTGCCGGGTGCCGCCGGCAGGTATTGAAGGAAATCCGCGCGCAGCCGGGCTGCGTGCAAACGGACCGTGCCGGCAAACCAGTCGTCGGTGGCCACTGGCGGCAAGAAGTCGATGCGCACCGTGCCGGCGCGCGGCAGCCATGCGTTCCCCGGCAGGATCGGCTCGATGCCGCGCATGATCACCGGAACCAGCGGAACGTGCGTGGCGGCAGCCAGGTGGAAGGGACCCATCTTGAATTCCTGCAAGTCGCCCGTGCGCGAGCGCGTGCCTTCGGGAGCGAGGAGCACGGTCGCGCCCTGTTCGCGGATGAGTTCGGCCGCCGCGTCGATGCTCGCGCGCGCGGCCGCGGGGTCGCTGCGGTCGACGGCGAGAAAACCGAGCACGCGCATGCCGCGTCCTATGACGGGTATGCGGTGGAATTCCTTCTTGTAGAGCACTTTGGTGCCTTCGTGCCAGATCGCGGTCAGCACGAACAGGTCGAGCACGCTGACATGGTTGAACGCGAGGATCCGCGGCCCGGGCGCCGCGATGCGCTCGAGCCCGTGCGTTTCGACGCAGATCCTCGTGAGCGTCAGCACTCCTCGCCCCCAGGCGCGCAGCCAGCGGTGGGCGTTGCGCCGGAATTGGGCCGGCATCAAGTAGCTGTGGAGGATTGCGAGGGTCCCCACGCCGAAGACCCAGAGCGCCGCGAACGGGACCCCGAGCGTGGCCCGGAGCCGGCTCCCCGGCGCGGCGGACCATTCGCGCGGGACGGGTTCGGTCGCGGGAAGGACGCGGACGGGCATGCAGCAAGGGGTGGTCGACGCCGACCGGCGGGGCAGGATAGTGGCGCTCGCCGCGGCCGCCGGTCTTGTCGGCTAGAGTGAAGGGCAATGGAGATCCACGCATGTTCGAAGCGCTGATCCTCGTCCTGGCTCCGCTCCAAGCGCCGCAAGCGCCGCCGCCGCTGGACCCCGGCATGGCGCGTTTCCAGGCCCTCGTTGCGACCTGGTCCGAAGCCGTCGCCGTCGACCTGCGGTTCGAGGCCATCAGCAAGCAAGACGGCACCTGGAGGAAGTTCCGCGGCAGCCTTCGGGCGGCCAAGCCGCTGCACGGTGCGATGAACGTGGAGCAGAACGACGCTCCGAACTTCGAATTGGTGGCGGACGGCACCCGCGTGGCCGCGCTCGACCGGTCCAACGGCAGAGCGTTCGAATACGGCAGGGACTTGGCGGTCTTGACCGGAATGCTGCCGCTCTACCCGGTGCAGGCCTGGGCCGGGGTCGACGCGCCTGCCAGCGTGAAGGTGACCCGGATTGAATCCGATCCGCCTTTGCCCTTGGTGGAGGTGCTACGGATCGAGAGCGCGGAGCAGACGACCACGCTCTGGATCGACCACGACGACCGCCTGGTCGCGGCCGAGTTCACGGCCCGTTTCGGCGACGAGGTCTTGGAGCAGGAATACTTGTTCACGCGCTGCGAGTGGTCCGCCGCGGCCGATCCGGCCGATTTCGCCGCGAGCATTCCGGCAGGCTTGGAGCTCGTCGAGGACACCTTCGTCGACTTCGAAGCCGGCTTGCTCGCCGTCGGCGATGCCGCTCCGGAAGTGGTGCTCACGGGCATGGACGGCGCCCGCTACCCGCTCGAGTCCTTCCGCGGGCGCACCGTGCTGCTCAATTTCTGGTTCTACCACTGAGGCGGCTGCCGCGAGGAGATGCCGCATCTCCAGGAACTCTGGTCAGAGCTCCAGACCGACCGCGGCGACGAAGTGCTGGTCCTTTGCGTCAACGTCAGCGATTCCAAGCAGGTCATCGCCGACTACTGGGGCGAGAACGGCTTCACCCTGCGGGCGATCCAGCAGGACGTCGCCGAGATCTCGGAGGCTTTCGGCGTGCTCGCCTACCCGACCAACTACGTGCTCGGGCCCGACGGCCGGGTGGTCTACCGGGGAGTCGGTTTCGATGAGGCCGCGATCCGCGGCGCCCTCGACGCGACTCGGCGGACGTCCCGGAACAAATAGCGCCGAGCCGCAATTGAGTGCGGGGGCGCTCGTCCGCTCCCCGTATTTTCGGTCTGGCTTGGTCGAGCTTCCCCTTCCGGTCCGGGCCATCGATTGCAAGCTTCTATAGGTAAGCCGTTTACGGACGAATTCCCCGTTCGCGGCCGGGCGTATCATTTCTTGGGCGAGAACCTTGTTCTTGGGCGACACTTTGGCGACAGGGACACCCTTGCCAAACCCGGCGGAAGCAGGAACCCCGCCCCGGAACTCAGGCCGCAACGGCCTGCCGACGTAGGCGTATTCGAAATACGTTTGGGTGACGCAAGACTCCCGGTCCCCTCACCAATCAGGAATGGACATGGCTCCCGTCTTGCTCCTCATCCTCGGCATCCTGGCACCGGTCCAGGACCCCGCGGACGACCGCTACAACTTCCTCGTCGGCCTTGCCGAGAAGGGGCTGCACGATCTCGCCGCCAAGGAGGCCGAGGGCTTCCTGGAGGAGTTTCCGCGCCACCCCAAGGCAAGCCTCGCCCGCTACCGGCTGGCTAACGCCCGCTACGAACTCGGCGAAATCGGCCCGGCGGCGGCCAATTACACCGCGCTGGCTGCCCGTACCGCTTTCGAGTTCCGTGCCGAATCGGCGTTCCGCGCCGGCCAGTGCCAGCTCGATCTCGCCCAGTACGCCGACGCCGAACTAGCACTCGGCCTGGTGCTCAAGCTCGACAAGGACTACCTGAAAGTCCCGGCGACTTTCCTGTTGGGGGAGGCCGCGTTCCGCCAGGGCCGCTTCGACGACGCCGAGAAGCGTTATCTCGAGGTGCTCGACAAGGACGCCGAGGGCGTCTACGCCAAGGATTCGCTCTACGGAGCCGCCTGGTGCGCGTTCCGTCAAGGCCACAGCGACGACGCCGTGCAGCGCATCGGCGCCTTCGTTGCCGCCAACCCGCGCGACGAACTGGTGCCCGAAATGCATTTCCTGGCCGGGGAAGCCCATCTGGAAGTCGGCCGCGCAAAGGAAGCGCTCGTGGACTACCGTCAGGTGAAGAGCGGCGAGTTCGCGGACGCCGCGTTGCGCGGCGCCGGTTTCGCGCTGGCGGAACTGGAAGACCACCCGGCCGCGGCGCGCGAGTTCGCCACGCTGGTCGAGCGCCACCCGACGAGCCCGTACCTGGCCGAAGCCCTGTTGCAGCAAGGCGTCCACTTGCTCAAGGCGGGGGATTCGCGGGCTGCGCTCGTGCCGCTCACCGCGCAAGCGGCCGGCGACGGCGCCGAAGTCTTGTACTGGCGCGCCCAGGCCCTGTCCGGCACCGGCGAAAAGGAACAGGCCATCGCCGCCGTGGACCGCGCGCTGGCCGGCCGTGCCGACGCGGACCTGCAAGAGCGCTTGCGCGTCCTGCGCGGCGACCTCTTGTTCGAACTCGGCCGCCTGGACGAAGCCGTGGGCTCCTACGGCGGTTCGGGTTCCGACTACGCGCTGCACGCCGCCGGCATCGCCAGCCTCAACCAGTCCCGGCATCGCGAAGCTGCGTCCCTTTCCCGGCAGCTCCTCGAGAAGTATCCGGACAGCGCCTACACGGGGCACGCCTGGTTGACGCTGGGCGAGGCCGAACTGGCGCTCGAGAAGTACGCCGAAGCCGAGCAGGCCTTCCTGCAAGCCGAGAAATTCGAGGTCGAGGACCAGGCGCGCGCCGCGCGCATCTTGTCGCGCCGCGGCTGGTGCCGCTACTTGCTCGACGACCCGGCGGCCGCAGCTCCGCTGTTCGCGCAGGTCGCGGGCCGCTTCCCCGACGCCGCGGAAGCCGAAGAGGCCGGCTTCATGGCCGGTCGTGCCCGCGAAGTCGCGGACGATCCGGCGGGCGCCGTGCAGGCTTGGCGCACCTATTTGCAGCGCCACCGCGAAGGCGAACACCGTCCCGAGGCATTGCTGCGTACTTCGCGGCTGATCGGGCCGGCCGACGCCATTGCGCTGCTGCGCATGCTGGTCACCGAGTCCCCGGACCACGACCTGGCGCCGCAAGGCTTGCTCGAGCTCGCCGATCTGCAACATGCCGAAGGGGATGCGAAGGCCGCGATGGCGAGCTATCGCGGACTCCTGGCGCGCTACCCCGGAACCGACCCGGCGCCGGCCGCCGCCTACGGCCTGGCGTGGGCCCTGCGCGAGAACGGCGAGCCCAAGGAAGCCTGCGAACAGCTCCGTGCCGGCCTGGCGATGAAGGGGATCGACGCGGAACTCACCTTGGCGAGCCTCGAACTGCTGGTCTGGTCCGAAAAGGACGCCGGCCGGCCCGACCAGGCTGTGGCGGCGTGGAAAGCCTATGCGCAGCGAGCCAAGGACGAGACCGCGCGGCTCGAGACCGCGCGCGTGGTGGTGGCGGCGCTGAGCGCCGCGGAGCGCCACGCCGAAGCGCAGACCCTTCTGCAGGAGGAATTGCGGCGCGTGAAAGACCGCAGCGTGGCTTCCGGGCTGCTGGTGGAGCAGGTGTACGTCTCGCTCGACCAGGGCGAGGTCGAACAGGCCGAAGCCCAGGCGCGCGCCGCCCGGCGCAACGCCGCCGCAGACCCCGCGGTCGCCGAGGCGTGGTTCTTCGTCGGGGAAGCCCGCTTCGAGGCGGGTGAGCTCGTCAAGGCCGCCGAGCTCTACAGCATCGCGGCGGCGACTCCCGGCAGCCCGGTGGTCGACCGCGCGCTCTACAAGGAAGGCTTCTGCCGCTTGTCCAGCGAAGACCTCGCAGCCGCCGAGCGCGCTTTCCGCGCCCTCGTCGACGGTCACGCCGCCAGTCCCTTGCGCGGCGAGGGCCTGTTCCTGCTCGGCGAGACCCTGTTCCGCCAAGGCCGCTTCGCGGACGCCCTGCCGCCGCTCGAGACCTTGCGTGCGGACTTCCCGAGGCACGAGACGATGCCCAAGGCCTTGTTCCGCCTCGGAATCGCCTATTGCCAGGTCGAGCGCTTCGAGGACGCCGAAAGCGCGCTCACGCGGCTCGTGCAGGCGCACGCGGACTTTCCCAACGCAGTCGAAGCCGAACTCTGGCGCGGCCGGGCGCTGGCGGCGAACGGCAAGGAACGCGACGCCGCGCAGGCATTCTCGAAAGTGGTGGCCCGCGACCGCGGCGTCCTCGCCGCTCGGGCGCGGCTCGAGACC
>DASWJW010000220.1:0-2730 GCA_036396955.1 Planctomycetota bacterium | reverse complement strand
ACAGGAGCCCCTCGACTTCGAACTGAAGGGCTTCACCACGCGCGGCGTCCAGCAGGACCCCGGTCTCGAAGCTCGGGTCGCCCGTCTCGAACGCGTCATGTCCGCTCTTGCCTCGCAGCAGGAACAGACCACCCAGATGCTCCACGAAGTGGTGCAGATGCTGCGCGACCAGCAGCGCCAGGGCACGTCGCGGCCGCAAGGGCGCACCGAGTCCTTCGACCGCGGGGCCGAGGCCAACCGCCGGGAGCCCGAGCGCCGCGAACGGGAGGCCCAGGACCGGGTCCGGCAAGAACGGAATCGTGGCAGCGCCAATCTTGACCCGACCCGGCGTGCGGACCAGGCCGAGGCCCAGGCACGCGCCATCATGACCGAGCTGGAGCGCGGTCAGCGCGAGCTGCAACTGGGCGAGCGCGAATTGGGCATGCTGCGCCGGCGCGCGGACTATCAAGGCGACCAGATGCACCAGCTCGAACAGGGGCTCGCGGCGCACCCCGATTCCGAGGAGATCCTCGCGCAACTCGAGGCGGCGCAAGTGCAGATGGTCGAACTCCACGACCGCATGAGTGTGCAGGAAGAACGACTGCACATGCGGCATGCCGAGAACAACGAGCTCGAGGAGGTGCTGTCGCACCTGAACATGGAAGCAACGCAGCGCGCGGACGCGCGCGAGCAAGAGCGGTCCGACCCCCGCGACTTCGAGTCCTCGCGGACGAGGGAATTCGAGGCCGCCATCGAGCGGCTGAACGCGCAACTGGCCGAGAGCAGCCAGCGGCAGGCCATGCTCGAGCAGCGGATCGTCGAATACTTGACGAAAATCAACGAGCTGAGCGCTGGCCTGGATCGCGAGAAGGCGCGCAAGGACGGCGACCGCTAGCGCTGCGATCTGCGCCGGAGGGGACCGCGTACGATCGGGGCATGCACACGCGCCTGTCCGTCCCCGGTCCTCTCTGGTGAAGGGTTTTCTGCTGTTCGCGGCTCCGTTGCTGCCGCTGGCCTGCGGCGACGCCGCCGCGGGAGGCACCGCGGCGGAAGTCCCGGCGGCGGAAGTCCCGGCGGCGGCCGGCCCCGACGCCGGCGGCCCCGACGCCGGCGGCCCGCCGGACCCGGCCGGCTTCATGTCGCCCGGCGAGGCGGACCCCGAAGCGGGCACCGGCGTGGTGCTGCGGAAGGACGGCGCCTTCGACGGCTACACCATGATCGCGCCGCTCAACTCGACGATGGTGTACCTGCTCGACATGGACGGCAAGCCCGTGCACGAATGGCGGGCCGACTCCGCGCCGGGCGGCCACCAGTACCTGCTGGCCGACGGCACCTTGCTGCGCGCGGGCCGCGAGGACGTGAACCCCAAGTTCCGCGGCGGCGGCATCGGCGGGCGCGTGCAGCGGCTGGCGCCGGACGGCAGCGTCGTGTGGCACTACAGCCTCGCCAGCGAGATGCGCGTGCAGCACCACGACGTGGAGCCGCTTCCCAACGGCAACGTGCTGATGATCGCGTGGGAGCGCAAGAGCGCCGAAGAAGCGCTTGCGCGCGGCCGCGACCCCCGCGGCGTCGGCAAGGCCGGCCTGTGGCCCGACGCGGTGTACGAAGTCGAGCCCGTGCTGCCCGAGGGCGGCAAGATCGTGTGGGAGTGGCACTCTTGGGATCACCTGGCGCGCGGCGCCGAGCCGCAGCGCCCGGGCCGCTTCGACATCAACCTGAACTTCTCGCCGCCGGAAGAAGAGAGCGAGGAAGACCGGCAGGCGCGCGAGGACCGCGAAGAGCAGATGGCGGCGCTTGGCTACGCAGGCGGTGAGAAGGAAGCAGTGCGACCGGTCGGGCCGCTGCCGCCGCAGCGCGACCGCAGCGGCGACTGGATGCACACCAACTCCGTCGACTACCTCGCCGAACTCGACCTGATCTTGTTGAGCAGCCCCGAGCTGTGCGAGATCTACCTGATCGACCATTCGACCACCACCGCGCAGGCCGCGACCTCGAGCGGCGGGCGGTGGGGGAAGGGCGGCGACGTCTTGTGGCGCTTTGGCAATCCGCAGAACTACGGCGCGGGCGCCGCGTCCGACCAGTGGCTCCGCTACCAGCACAACCCGACCTTCCTGCCGTACGCGGCCGGCGGCGACCTGCGCGTGCTGGTCTTCAACAACGGCGGCGGGCGGCCGGACGGCAGCTACTCGAGCGTCGAGGAACTGGTGCTGCCCTTCGATGCGAAAACGGGCTTCACGCGCGCCGCCGGCGAGCCGTATGGGCCGGCCGAGGCCGCGTGGACGTACAAGGACGCCGCCAATTTCTTCTCGGCGTTCATCTCGGGCGCCCAGCGGCTCGAGAACGGCAACACGCTGATCTGTTCGGGCGCCAGCGGCCACGTATTCGAAGTCACGCGCGCGGGCGAAGTCGTGTGGGACTACCGCAACGACCTCGGCGGCGAAGTCAAACCGCCCGACCACGCCGGCAACGCTCCGCCCAAGGCGCTGTACCGCGCCACCCGCCTCGCCGCCGACCACCCGGGCGTGCAGGCGCTGCTGCGCTAAGGAAGCCCGAATCTGGCCCCTTTCCATGGGTGCCGAAGCGAAAAAAGTATTCGGCGCGCCATCGCAAGACTTCGCTCCATCCGTACTTCCTTTGCGCGACTCCCAGCGCCATGGCAGAAGTCACTTCCGGCGCCTTCCGAGTGATTCCTCTTACGTAGTTCCGAAAGAGGGCGAAGACCCAAAGATGCCGGGAGAGTCTCGAGCGCTT
>DASWJW010000219.1:0-18909 GCA_036396955.1 Planctomycetota bacterium | reverse complement strand
TCCATCGACATCAGATAACCGTCGTTGGCGCCGTCCTCGGTGAGCAATGTCTCGTTTGCCGAGCCGGCGCCGAAAGCGACCGCTCCGCGGAAGGTGCCGGCGACCGCCAGCGAGCCGTCGGCCTTGGCGATCACCGCGCGGGCCTGGTCGTCTTCGATGTCGCCGGTGCGCGACGCCCAGACCAGGCCGCCGTCGCGGGAGTAGCAGACGTAGAACGCGTCGGACTTGCCGCTGGAGGCCAGCATCAGCTCGTTGGGCTGCCCGGCGCCGAAGATCGCTGAGTCCTTGAGGTTGCCGACCATCACGACGTCGCCGTTGGCGAGCGCCGTCAGGTCGGTCGCTTCCTGATCGCCTTCGCCTTGCGCGCTGGTCGCCCAGTCGAGAGATCCGTCGGGCTGGAAGCAGGCCAGGAAGACGTCTTCCTTGTCCGCGGACCACAGGGTGGTCTCCATGACTTCGCCGGCGCCGAAAGTCAGTTCCTGCTCGAATTGGCCGGCCAGGAAGATCAGGCCGTCGGGAAGGACGGTGAGGGCTACGGCCTGTTCTTTCTTGGTGCCGCTGGCCGAAGTCAGCCAGTCGAGTTCGCCGTCGGCATCGAAGCAGGCCAGGAAGATGTCTTTCTCGTCGGCGTACGGCAATTCCACGTCGCCGAAGGCGGCGGTCTTCTCGTAGGAGCCCGCGAGCAGGATGCGGCCGTCGGGCATTTCCGCGAGCGCGACGCCTTCGTCCTTCTTCTCGCCGCCGGCGGCGATTGCCCACATCACGTTGCCGTAGGCGTCGTAGCGGGCGAGGAACAGGTCGCTCTTGTCGCTCTTGGGCAGCTCGAAGGCGCCGAAAGTTGCCGTCTTCTCGTAGTAGCCGCTCACGATGGCGCCGCCGTCGGCGAGCGCTTCGAGCGTGAGCGCACGGTCCTTGCCTTCGCCGCCGGCCTGGGCGACCCATGCCAGCGATCCGTCGGCGCGGTAGTTGGCGAGGAACACGTCGTCCTTGTCGCCGGAGTCGAGGACGATCTCGTCGATGCCGGGAGCGCCGAACGCAGCTTGACCGGAGAAGTAGCCGGCGACGTAGGTGCTGCCGTCGGGGGCCAGGGCGAGTGCGGTCGCGCGGTCCTTCTTCTTGCCGCCCGCGCTCTGCGCCCACGACAGATTGGCGATCTCGATCGCGCCGCCGGCGAGAGCGGTCACCGGGCGGCTGCGGCCGTCGTTGGCCTCGAGATAGAGGAGGTAGCTGCCTTCCGCGAATCCGGAGAGATCCAGGAGGGCTTCCTGGATGGCGCCGCGCTGGTCGGCGAAGGGACCGGCGACCAGCACGCGATCCGCCTTGGTCGCGAGATCGGCGTCGAGGTCGAGGTAGAAATTCAGAGCGACCTGGTCGAGGCGGTCACGGTCGCTCGCCTGAAAGCGCACGCCCAGGCTGCCGCCGCGGCTGACGATTTCGGGTCCGGAAGGCTCGAGGACCGACGCATTCGGAGCGTGGTTCGAGCTGGTGCGCGGACCGGAGCCGGTGCCGGCGCTGCCGCCACAAGCGGCCATGACTAAGGAGGCGACGATCGGCACCAGGAAAGCAGTCCGGCGCAACGCCTTCTTGGCGGCGTCCGCGTTCTGCTCCTGATAGCCGGCGACCGGCTGGCCGGACCAGCTGTCGACGGTGGAGATACGGGAGTTGAGACTCATGACTCTTGGATGGAAAAGGGTGTTCGCCTTCGGGAGTAAAGGCGAGTTGCACGAAGGGTACCCCAGGAAGTTGCAAATTGAAGAAATTGCTAAAGTGTCATAAGTCACTATGGGATAGTTGGTTCCGATGATTTCTCGGTCCGCACTCGGAACTTTTCTTCGAATCGAGAGAGGGATCGCCCCGTGCCTGCGGCAAAAAAGAACTGGAGCCCGGGACGCGAAGTCCCGGGCTCCAGGATGGGGCCGGAGGGATCTGGCCTAGAAGCCGCCGTCGGGCCGGAAGCGCGCGAAGTAGATGTCCTCTTCCTTGCCGGCGTCAAGCCGCGTCTCGTTGGGTCCGCCCTCGCCGAGAATCGCCTCGTCCTTGAAGGTGCCGACGATCGCCACCGATCCGTTGGGGAAGACGCCCACGTCATGCGCGCCGAAACCCTTCTTGTAGTCGACCTTGTAGCCGCCAGGTCCCCGGCTCGCCCACAGGGCTTCACCGGTAGCCGCGTCGAAGCGAGCGACCCAGGCGTCGTTCTGCTTGTCCCCGGTGTAGGAGATGGAGTTGGCGCCGCCGGCGTTGAAGTTGATGGCCTTCTTGAACACGCCCGCGGCATAGATGTCGCCGCTTGCGGGGTGGAATGACAAGGAGCGAGCGATCTGCTCGTCGGAGCCGCCGACCGAAACCGCCCACACCAGCACGCCGGCGGGATCGTAGAGCGCGACAAAGGCGTCGACCTTGCTCTGCGAAGTCAGGGTGACCGCCGCGGCACCGGTGCCGAAGGTCGCCGAGCCCTCGAAGAAACCGCTCACGCCGACGAAGTTGTCGTCGCGAACCGCCACGCCCATGCCGAAGTCGACCTTGTCGCCGCCGGCGGAGATCGCCCACGACAGCGTGCCGTCGGCCAAGTAGCGCGCCACGAACACGTCGTCGTACTTCTTGCCGGTGAGAGTGCGGCCTCCGGGACCGGCGAAGGTGATCGATTCGCGGAAGCGGCCGGTCACCACGATGGAACCGTCGGGAGCCTCCTTGACGTGGTAGGCCTCGTCGTCCTTGGGTCCGCCCATCCGGCGCGCCCACATCAGGGTGCCGTCCGATGCGTAGCGGGCGATGTAGGCATCGCGGTCCTTGTTGGCGGTCAAGGTCACCTTGGCGGCACCGCTGCCGAAGACCAGGTCCTTCCTGAAGAATCCGACCACGACCACCGAGCTGTCGCTCATGCCTTCGACGGAGTAGCCCTCGTCCTTGTCGGCGCCGACCGCGGCCACGGCCCAGGCCAGGCGGCCATCGGGGTAGTAGCGCGCGAGCGGCACGTCGTCGCCTTCCACGCCCAGCAGGGTCGTCTCGTTGGCCCCGCCCTTGTCGTAGGTGATGCTGCCGACGAACTCGCCGGTGGCGACCAGGCCGCCATCGGGCATCGCGGCGACGCCGAAGTGCTTGGCCTCGTTGGGGCTCTGCCCCTGGCGCACCCAGATGACGGAGCCGGAGGCGTCGGTCTTGGCGGCCCACGCGTCTTCGTCCTTCTGGGAGGTCAAGGTGAAGGCGCCGAAAGTGCCGAGGCCCTTGAAACCGCCGGCCATCACGACCGAGCAGTCGGCCAGGACGTCCAGGCCCTTGCGGATCTCGTCGTCCTCGCTCATGCCCAGACCCTGGCCGGTCGGCGAGCAGTCGCAGAGTTCGATCGTGACCTTGCCGGGAGCGGTGCTCATGGCGGTGTCGACGCCGTCGAAGGCCGTGCCCTTCACGCAGTAGGTGCCCACCGGGATCGTCGCGGGATCGACGGTCACGCTGCGCAGGACGCCGTTGGTGTCGATGCCGTTGAAAACGTCGTACTGGACGAAGGTGACCACGTCCTCGAGGTAGATGCGGATCGCCGCATCGTCATCGTCGTCGTCGTCGATCCATTCGACGACGAACATGTCGCACTGCTCGACGCTGATGTCGATCGAGGGCTCGAGGATGGTGATCGTCGGCGGCCGCGTGGTGGTGATGTTGATCATCCCGCCGAAGGCCGTGACCGGCGGGTTGACGCCGTCGTCGATCACACCAAAGACCGTGTAGCTGCCCGCAGCGCCCGGGAAGACGCTCGAATCGGGAATGGTCACCGAGTCGGGACCGTCGACTTCGAGGAAGGGGCTGCCGGGGACCAGGTACTGGTCGCCCAAGGTCAGCGGATCGCCGTCCAGGTCCATGTAGAGGTAGACCAGCGCCACGGAGTCAGGATCGAAAGCTTCCCACTCGATGGTGAAGGGGTCGCCGAGATGGACGTTCACCGTGTCGCCGAATGCGGGGTTGGTGATGGTCAGAGCCGGCGGCGTGGTGCAGGTCGGGTGGATGGTCACCAGGCCGGGGGCCACGCAGATTTCTTCGAACACGCCGTCGCTGATGTGCCCAATCAGGTGGTAGGTGCCGTCGGGGTAGCCGGCGACCGGAATCGAGATCGGCACCAGGATCTGGTTGTTCTCGAGGATCGTGCCCGGAGGATCGAGCAGGAACTGGTCGGCGACTGTCAGGAAGTCGCCGTCCACGTCCAGGTACAGCTTCAGTTCGGCCACGCTGTCGCGGTCGACGGCGCAGTAGACCGCGCTGATGGATCCGGCACCCGACAGGATGCAGACGTTGCTCGCCGGCTCACGGATTTCGCAAAGCGGCGGGCAGTCGCCGTTGCCGATGCAGACGTTGATCCGCGCGAGGGTGCACTCGTTCGAGGCGATCTTGGCGTCGACGATCTTGGCGACCAGGTCGAAGTCGCCGAGCGGCCAGAGGCTCGAATCGAGCGTCACCGAGAGCGGGCCGTCGTTCTCGAACAGGGGGTGGGCGATCACGGTTTCGCCGCCGCCGGCGTCGCGCAGCACGAGGGTCACGATCGCGATGTCGTCGGGGTCGAAAGCGGAGAAGCTGATCGGCACCAGGTCGCCGACCGCCACGGACAGCAGGCAAAGGTCGCCAAAGCAAGTGGGCGGCACATTGGGGCAGCCGGGGTCGATGGTGAAGCCCTGGGGCGGGCAGGTCACCGTCTTGATCTTGCTCTTCGATTCGATCAGGACCTCGTGCGCGCCGAGGGCCAAGCCGGTCGTGTCGACCAGCAGGCGCTTGCGGAAGTTGCGCTTGCGCTGGACCACCCCCGCGTCGGCCACGGTGCGGTTGCCGGTGGCGATTTCGCGGATCACGACTTCGAAGCTCGTGCGGGCCGCGCCCGCGACAACCGTGTAGTCGACGACGAGGATGCCGCCCGGTGCGACACAATTCGAGCCGAGCGTCGCGCTGCAAGACGGCGCCGCGCCGCTCTTGGGCTTGCCGGGGCGGTTGGGGTGCGCGCAAGAAGCGAGAACCGCCACGCTTGCAAGCAACAGAGCGGCGCCCACGCGGAAACTGCCGCCGTGGCGGCGGGAGCGGGGCGCAAGGGGAGTAAGGTGCGTCCGAATCATGGTTTTCTGGGTCGGCGACGAAAGCCGGCGAGGATGACGTGCGCCGTCGGGAGAGGAGGGGCGCCTACTGGAGAGCCGTCCGGGCCCCATGGCCGGACTGATGCTCGGGAAGCCTACCCTAGAAAGACGCTTTCTGCCCTTTTTCGTGTCGGGCGGCCAAAGGGAACTTGGGTGAGGGGCTGAGGTCCCGTTGAGTCCCGATGAGGTGAACCAGCGTTTGGTTCCCGCAAGAGCCTTTCCGGAGGCCTGCGGCGGGCGATTCCCCGGACTCGGAAACTGTCGCGGCCCCTACCGCGCGGAAACGGCGGCCGTCCGGTCGGCCTCGCGCCCGGCGGCGGCGGCGGCCGCAGCGGCGGCGTCCGCCTGCGGCCAGCGGGCCGGTTCCAGGGCAAGACCCAGGAACTCCTCCAGCGCCGCAGCGAGAAGCGGTGTCAAGTCGCTCCCGGGAGCGGGGCCGAGCGCCGCGATGTCCGGAGTTTCCGCCGGTGCCTTCAGGACCAGGCTGCCGTGCAGCAGGATCCAGCCGCCGCGCCGCCGCGCGGCGCTGCCGAGCAGCTTGCGGTCGTCGAGCACTAGGTCGAGGGCCGACGAGTCCTCGAAGCACCAAGGGCTTCCGGGCCGGTCGCTCGCCAGCAGGCGCTCGCCGCGGCGGGTTACCGGAGTGCCGGCAAGGCCCGACAGCGCCAGGCCAAGGGCGTCGTGGACCCGCGCAATGGCGCAACCGGGCCCGCCGGCGAGGCGCCCGGTCTCGGGAGCGCACAACGAGTAGGTGAGTTCATGTTCGTGGAGGATCGCTTTGCCGCCGGTGCGGCGCCGCACCACCTCGCCCCCGCGGGCGCGCACCGCTTCGAGCGGCAGACCTGCCGCCGGCTGGAAGTAGCCCAACGACAGCGTTGGCTGTGCCCAGCGGTAGAAACGCAGCGTGGGCGCGCGCTGCAGCTCGAGCAGCAACTCGTCGCGCGCCATGTTCACGGCGCCCGGCAGCGGCGGGTCCTCGAGCCGGCGCCCTAGGAGCAACGGAAGCAGAGCTGCGGATCCTTTACGGCCCGCGCCTCGTCGACCCGCTCGACCGGCGTGTTGCGCGGCGCCGCCTTGAGTTCCTCGCCGCCCGCCAGCGCCTCGGCGGCGATCTGGGCCATGGCGTCCGCGAAGGCGTCGAGGGTCTCCTTGGACTCGGTCTCGGTCGGCTCGATCATGATCGCTTCGGGCACCACCAGCGGGAAGTACACCGTCGGCGGATGGTAGCCGAGTTCGATCAGCCGCTTGGCGACGTCCAGCGTGCGGACGCCCTGCTCGCGCATCTCGCGAGTGGGTCGCGCGACGAACTCGTGCGTGCAGATGCGGTCGTAGGGCACGCGCCAGCTCTTGCCGACCTTGACCCGCAGGTAGTTGGCGTTGAGGACCGCGTTCTCGGCGACCCGGCGCAGGCCTTCGGCGCCCAGCCGTTTCACGTAGGCGTACGCGCGCAAGAGCACCAGGAAGTTGCCGTGGAAGCCCCGCAGGCGGCCGATCGAGCGCGGCTCGGACTCGTCGAGTCGGTAGCCGTCTTCTTCTTCGACGATCCGCGGCACGGGCAGGTACGGCCCGAGTTCCTCGGTCACGCAGATCGGACCCGCTCCCGGCCCGCCGCCGCCGTGCGGCGTGCTGAAGGTCTTATGCAGGTTGAGGTGCATCATGTCCACCCCGAAATCGGCCGGCCGCGCCACGCCCACGATGGCGTTGAAGTTGGCGCCGTCCATGTAGACCTTGCCGCCGGCTTCGTGCACCGCGTCGCAGATCTCGCGGATGTTCTCCTCGAACAGCCCCAGAGTGTTGGGGTTGGTGATCATCAGGCCGGCCGTGTCGGGGCCCAGGTGCGCGCGCAGGTCGCCGACGGCGCACAGGCCGCGGGCGTCCGACTTGATGGTCACGACGTCGAATCCGGCCAGCGTGCACGAAGCGGGGTTGGTGCCGTGCGCCGAGTCGGGAATGAGGATCTTGCGCCGCGAAGTCTCGCCGCGCTCGTCGAGCCAGGCGCGCAGGACCATCAGCGCGGTCAGCTCGCCATGGGCGCCGGCGGCCGGGTGCAGGGTCACCTGCGGGAGCCCGGTGCAGACCGCCAGGGTCTGCTGCAGTTCGTACATCAGGCCGAGCGCGCCCTGGATCTCGCCTTCGTCCTGAAAGGGATGCAGACCGGCGAATTCGTTCCAGCCGGCGATCTTTTCGTGCACCAGCGGGTTGTACTTCATGGTGCACGAACCCAGCGGATAGAAGTTGGTCGAGATCGCGTAGTTCTTCTGCGACAGCCGGGTGTAGTGGCGGACCAGGTCGAGTTCGCCGACCTGGGGCAGCGCAGGCGGGGCGTCGCGCAGTTCGCCGGCGGGCAGGCCGGCGACCGCGCGTCCGCGATCGGCGCCCGCGTAGCGGGTGCAGCGGCGGCCCGGCCGCGAGGATTCGAAGAGGACAGGGGTAGGGAGGTCGTTCACAGCGCCATCTCCATGCGGAAGGTGTCCGCGGCCACCGAAGCGAGCTGGCGGATGGACTCGGGGGTCGTGCGCTCCGTGCAGGCGAGCGTGAACACGCCCTTCATCGCGGGGTCGCCCGGGTAGAAACGGCTCATCGGCAGCACGCCGGCGATGCCGGCCTTGGCGAGCGCGGTCTTGAGCTTGAGGACGGCGATCTCGCCGCCGCTCAGCCGCAGCGGCACCTCGTTGAACCAGGGCTGGCCGGGGAACGCTTCTTGGATCGCGTCGCCGGCCGTGAGCTGCGCGGTCATCTCGAGGGCGCGCTGGCGGGAGAGGCACGCGACTTCTTCGAGCCCTTGCGGCCCGAGCGCGGCCATGTGCAGGCAACCGCGCAGCGCGATCAACGCGTTGTTGGTGCAGATGTTCGAGGTCGCCTTCTCGCGGCGGATGTGCTGCTCGCGGGTCTGGAAAGTAAGCGTGTAGGCCCGGCGGCCGCGGCGGTCGACCGACGCGCCGACCAGCCGGCCGGGGAGACGGCGGACGAACTTGTCGCGGCTGGCGAAGAAGCCGAAGGAGGGGCCGCCGAGGCCCATCGGCACGCCGAGCGACTGGCCGTCGCCCACGACCACGTCGAAGCCGGCGGCACCCGGCGAGCGCAGCAGGCCCATGGCGACGGGATAGATCGACGCGACCGCCAGCGCCTCCACGGCGTGCGCGGCGGCGGCCGGCGCGTCGAGATCCTCGACCAGGCCCAGGAAGTTGGGCTGCTGCACCAGGACCGCGGCGGTCCCGGCGTCGACGAGGTCGCCCCAGTCGGTCACGCCGTCGCGCAGCGGCGCCTCGACGATCGCGCTGCCCTGGTGCTCCAGGTAGGTGCGGATGACCGCCATCGAATGCGGGTGCAGGCCGGCGGAAACGACCACTTTCTTGCGGCCCGTCGCCGCCAGGGCGAGCAGCGCGGCTTCGGCGCAGGCCGACGCGCCGTCGTACATGGAGGCGTTCGCGTTGTCCATGCCGCAGATCTCGGCGATCATCGACTGGAATTCGAAGATCCATTGCAGCGTGCCTTGCGAGCACTCGGGCTGGTAGGGCGTGTACGCCGTGAGGAACTCGCTGCGGCCCTGCAGGTGGTCGACCAGCGACGGCCAGTCGTGGTCGTAGACACCGCCGCCCAGAAAGCACGGCCGGCCGCCGGCCGGGCGGTTCCACGAGCCGATGCGGCCGAGGTGCGCGATGAGGTCGGTCTCGGTCATGCCCGGGTCGAGCGGCAGCGGCTCGCGCAGCCGCAGCGCGGCGGGGATGGGCTCGAAGAGATCGTCCATCGCGCGCACGCCGATCTCGGCGAGCATCGCGCGGCGGTCGGCGTCGGTGTTCTGTACGTAGGGCATGGCTGCGGGGTCGGGCTTGCGGGCTAGTGGGCCGCCGCGACTTGCTTCTCGTAGCTCTCGGCGTCGTGCAGGGCGCCGAGTTCGGCGCTGGCGTCGGTGGGGCGGATCTTGAGCAGCCAGCCGCCAGCGAAGGGGTCGTTCTGGAGGGGGTCGAGTTCGTCCGCAAGCGGAGCGTTGACCGCGACGACTTCTCCGCCGAGCGGGGCATAGAGGTCGGAAACGGCCTTGACCGATTCGACTTCGCCGAAGGATTCGCCCTTGGCGAGCTTGCGGCCCACGGCGGGAAGGTCGAGGAAAACGAGTTCGCCGAGCTGCTCGACGGCGAAGTCGGTGATGCCGATCAGCACGAGGTCGCCCTCTTGCTTGGCCCATTCGTGGCTGTCGGCGTACTTGCGATCGTTGGGACGCATTCGATTGGTCGGGTCGGAGGGGGGCGGGGGACTAGTCGCGGGAACGGTGGGGAACGAAGGGCAGCGGGACCGCCTTCACGGCGAATTCCTTGCCGCGGGTGCGGACGGTCAGCGGGCCGGAGGTGTCCTTGCGGCACCAGGCCGTGGCGATGGGCCGCTCGAGCGTGGCGGACCACACCCCCGAGCAGACGCTGCCCACGGGCTCGCCGGCGCCGAGCAGTTCATAGCCCTGCCGCGGCACGCGCTTCTCCGCGGTCAGCCCGATCAGCTCCCTCTCGGGCGCGGGGGCGGCGCGCAAGGCTTCGGCACCGACGAACTCGCGGGTCTTCCAGCCCTTCACGCCAAAGCGGAGGCCGGCTTCGAATGGGTTGACGGCCTGGTCGATCTCGTGGCCGTAGAGCGGCAGACCGGCTTCGAGGCGCAGGACGTCGCGGGCGCCAAGGCCGACCGGCACGGCGCCGGCCTCGACCAGCCGCTGCCAAAGCGGCTCCATCTGACCCGGGCCGGGGAAGAGCTCGTAGCCGTGCTCGCCGGTGTAGCCGGTGCGCGCCACGCGAAGCCGGCCGAGTCCGGAGATCGTCAGTTCGGCGAGGTCGAGGAAGCCGGAGCAGAAATCCGCGCGGCCGCCGGCCAGGGCCGCGAGCTGCGCGCGAGAGTGCGGACCCTGCAAGGCGAGGATGCCGCTGCCATCCTCGGTCACGTCCTCGACGGGCGAGTGCGCGATGCGCGCACGCAGCGCGGCGAGGTCCGCCTGGCGGTTGCTGGCGTTGAGGACCGTGAAGAATTCTTCTTCGCCGGTGCGGTAGACGATCAGGTCGTCGAGGATCCCGCCGCGCTCGTCGAGCAGCAGGGTGTAGCGCGCCCGGTCCATTGGCAGGTCGACGATCGCGCCTCCCAGGGCATGGTCGAGTTCGGCGGCCGCCCGCGGTCCGCGAAACCAGACCCGCGCCATGTGGGAGACGTCGAACAGGCCGGCCGAAGTCCGCACGGCGCGCGCCTCCGTGAGGATCGAGCCGTAGTCGAGCGGCATGTCCCACCCCGCGAATGGGACCAGTTTGGCGCCCGCTGCCTGGTGGGCAGCGTGCAGGGCGGTGCGAAGGAGGGTGGCAGGGGAACTCATCGGGCGGTGGGGTCGCCGGGCCCTTCGGCCCGTGGTCCGCCCTGTCGAGGTCGTGCGAATCCACCGCGCGCCCGTCCAGAGGTCCGTCCAGCCGCGGTCCCTTGCACCTGAGAGTTTCGCGGAGAACGGCCCCGCTTGCCCCTTCGGTGTCCGGATGGCACGTTTTCGACGCCAGCCTCCGGACTCTCCCGCTGCCTTCGCTCGGACTGCCATTTTCCCGGCCCGACGGGGGAGCGTCAAGGCGGAGGGCCGGAGGGAATGGACGGGGGGAGGCGCTTCGTTGACCGCATCCGTTGGTCCAATTAGACTTTGCGGCCCGAAATCGGGTACCACGATCATGTCCAGGACCTGCGAAGTAACCGGAAAGCACTCCTCTGCGGGAATGCACATCGCCCGCCGCGGCCTCCCCAAGAAGAAGGGTGGCGTCGGTCTCAAGACGACGGGCCACACCAAGCGCGTCTTCAAGGCGAACATCCAGAAGGTCCGCGTGCTGCTGCCCAACGGTACGGTCAAGCGGATGCGTCTGGCGACGTCGGTCATCAAGTCCGGCCGGATCACGGTGCGCATGAACGGTCATGAAGTGACCGTGCCGCTCGTCAAAGCGCTGCGCGGACGCAACCGCGAGTTCAGCAAGTAAGCTCCGCACCCGCAAGCGCGTCGTCCCACTGACCCGGAAACTGAAATAAATTCGGTTTCCGGGTCAACATTTAGTGGTGCTGTGACGAATTGACTACCAAGTGCGAGTCGACCGGCCCGTTTTGGCGGCGGCTCGTCCATCTGGATCCAGAAAGGGAGTCAACATGGCTGCAAGAAAAAAGAAGGCCACCAAACGCAAGGCGACCAAGAAAAAGGCCACCAAACGCAAGGCCACGAAGAGAAAGGCCACCAAGCGCAAGGCCACCAAGCGCAAGGCTACGAAGCGCAAGGCCACGAAGCGCAAGGCGACCAAGAAGAAGGCCACCAAGCGCAAGGCCACCAAGCGCAAGGCCACCAAGCGCAAGGCCACCAAGAAGTCGGCCTAGCGATTCGGCGCTGGAGCGGAGGGTCTAACTCTCTGTGCCTGCAGGATTTGGGCGGCAACGCCGCCCTGTCTGCCGAAACACAAGACATGGCCAGGCCCCGGGGAGACAAAGTAGTCCCGGGGCCTGTCCTCTTTCTGGCCGAGGCCTGCCGTCTGGCCGCAAGGACCGCGATAGGAATCCAGGACAAAGGGAGAGTGGGATGAACAAGCGCGAACTGATCGACTATGTGTCGGAGAAGCTGGAGACCACCAAGGCCGGCTCCGAAGAGATCGTCAATACCGTCCTCGCTGGAGTCCGCGATGGGCTGCAGCGCGACGACGCGGTGGCGGTCGCCGGTTTCGGGACCTTCACCTCGCGTTCACGAGCGGCGCGCCAAGGCCGCAACCCCCAGACGGGCGAACCCCTGCAGATCAAGGAGAGCCGCACCGTGTCCTTCCGACCGGCGAAGGCCTGGAAGGAGCAGCTGAACGTGACGGTGCCCAGCTAGCCGGCCGCGTCAGCAGCCTGGTGCAAGGCTTCGACTTCGGCCGCGACCGTTTCGTCGTCGATCTTGCGGAACAGGACTTCCGCCACTCCCAGCGGAACACCTTCGGGCACCCGCCCGGGGGAGTTCTCGGCGTTCTCGCCACCCCAGGATCCGGCCGCCACGTGGGCCGCCGCCTCACCGAGCATGGCGCGCAGCTTCGCGGCCGACGACGGGCAGAACGGAGTGAAACGGCGTGACAGCAGTTCGAGGTAGGCGAGGCAGCGTTCGAGCGTGTTGCGGCAGGCGGCCTGATCGGTTGCGTCCTCGCTCTTGACCAGCTTCCAGGGCGCCATCAGATCGAAGAACTGGTTCAGGTCGTTGCAAGCCGCCATGAGCGCCTGCGCGGCGCGCTTGAACTCGTGCCTCGAGAAGAACTCGCCGATCTCGGCGAAATGCCGGTCGGCGGCGGCCAGGGTCTCGTGGTCGTCCAGCGCGCCCGTGGCCGCCGGAACGCGGTTCTCGAAGCGCCGCTCGCAGAACTTGAGCACCCGGCTGGCGAAATTGCCGAGCTTGTCGGCCAGCATCGAGTTCGTGGTTTTCTGAAAACCCGCCCAGGTGAATTCGCTGTCCGCCGTTTCCGGAGCCGTCAGCAGGAGATGGAAGCGCGTCGTGTCGGGGTCGTAACGCTCGAAGAAGCGCTCGAGGTCGAGGAACCAGCCTTCGGACGTGTTGAACTTGCGGCCTTGCAGGTTGTAGAACTCGTTCGCCGGGACCGCCCACGGCAGCACGAATCGTTTGCCTTCCCAGGCGTCTCCCTGGCCCATCAGGACCGCAGGGAACACGAGCACGTGGAACGCGATGTTGTCCTTGCCGATGAAGTGCACGAGCTTGGTGTCGGGCTCCTGCCACCATTCGCGCCAGCGCTCGACGTCGCCTTGCGCCGCGGCCCATTCCATGGTCGCCGACACGTAGCCGATGGGGGCGTCGAACCACACGTACAGGACCTTGCCTTCGCTGCCCTCCATCTCTTCGGGAACGGGCACGCCCCATGGCAGGTCGCGGGTGATCGGCCGTTCGCGCAAGTCCTTGAGCATCGCCGCGAGGTGGCCGTCGACGTTGGTCTTCCAGGCCGCGTGGGGGCGCGTGTCGTCGCCGCCCCGGTACCAGGTCGACAGCCCGGAGCGGTGCAGCGCCGGCAAATCGAGGTACCAGTGCGTGGTCTCGCGCAAGACCGGCTTGGAGCCGTCCAGCGAGCTGGTCGGACTGCCGAGCCTGCGGCTGTCGATCCAGGTGCCGCAAGACGGGCATTCGTCGCCACGGGCTTTCTCGAAGCCGCACTCGTGGCAGGTGCCGACCAGGTAGCGGTCGGGCAGGAAGCGGTCCATCGCCGGCGAGTACCACTGTTCTTCGGTGCGCTTCTGGACCCAGCCGCCGGCGACGAGCACCCGGAAGAAGCGTTGCGCCGTCTCGACGTGGTACGGGCAGCGGGCAGTGCCGGAGAAAACGTCAAAAGAGACCCCGAGCCGGTCGAAGAGGCCGCAGATTTCGCCGTGCCAGCGGTCGACGTACTCGCGGTACGACACGCCCTGCTGCTCGGCGCGCAACGTGATCGCCACGCCGTATTCGTCGGTTCCGCAGACGTAGAGCACTTCGTGCCCGTGCATCCGCAAATAGCGCACGTAGACGTCGGCCGGCAAGTAGGCCCCCGCAACGTGGCCGAAATGCAGCGGGCCGTTCGCGTAGGGCAGTGCCGAGGTGACCAGGTACTTGGCCATGGCCGGGTAGGATAACGGCTGCGGGCGCTAGTCCGCTTCGGCGGCGCTGTCCGAAGGCGCGGCCTTCTTGCGGTTCACGTATTGGAACTGCAAGTCCGACAGGAACTTGTCGAGCGTGGCGCGCTCGCCTTCGGCGAGGTTGCCCTCGGTCTTGTCGCGCAACAGGATCAGGTCTTCGATCACGGGGCCTCGCAGACCCGGAAATTGGGTTCCGGAAGCTCCTGGCCGGGCAATTCGATCATGCCCAGGGAGTAGAAGCCCTGCATGGCGAGTTTCTGCACGAAGAGGCGGAAGTCGCCTTGCGGCGGAGAAGTCTCGGGGCTCATGACTCAGGCGTTCAGGCTGCGGGCCGAAGGAGCTTGTTCGCCGCGCTCGTCCGCGGCGTCGCCGTCGCGGTTCCTGGCGGCCGCGGAGCCCGGTTGCGAAGCCTCGCCGCGCGCGCGCGCGACGGCGGCGCCCACGAAGGCGCGGAAGAGCGGATGCGGCCCGAGCGGCTTGGATTTGAACTCGGGGTGGTACTGCACGCCCAAGTAGAAGGGGTGGTCGGCCACTTCGACGATCTCGACCAGGTCGCGGGCGGGGTAGATCCCGGCGCAGCGCAGGCCCGCGGCTTCGAGCTGTCGGCGGTAGCCGTTGTTGAACTCCCAGCGGTGCCGGTGCCGTTCGAGCACCATGTCGCGACCGTAGATCTCGGCTGCGCGCGTGCCTTCGCGGATCTGGCAAGGGAACGCGCCGAGCCGCATGGTGCCGCCGATGTCGGTCACGCCGCGCTGGTCGTGCATCATGTCGATGACGGGGTGCGGCGTCTTGGGAGCGACTTCGCTCGAGTTCGCGCCCTGCAGGCCGGCGACGTTGCGCGCATATTCGATCACCATCGCCTGCATGCCGAAGCAGATGCCGAAGTAGGGCACGCCGGTCTCGCGCGCCCAGCGCGCGGTGGCGATCTTGCCTTCGAGCCCGCGTTCGCCGAAGCCGCCCGGCACCAGCACGCCGTCCACGCCCGCGAGCAGCGCGGTCTCGCCGTCGGCGAGGTCCTCCGCGGCGATCTTGCGCAGCTTGACCTTGTGGCGGTGGAACGCCCCGCCATGGCCAAGCGCTTCATAGATCGACTTGTAGGCGTCGTGGAGTTCGATGTACTTGCCCACCACGGCGATCTCCACGGTGCCGTGCGGCACGCGGATGCGCTCGATCAGGTCCTCCCAGTCCGACCAGTCGGTCGGCGTCGCCGGATCGAGCCGCAAGTGGCGCGCGAGGGCGGTTTCCGTGCCTTCGCGGACCAGGTTGAGCGGAACTTCGTAGATCGAGGTGTCGACGTCCGCTTCTTCGATCACGTCTTCCGGGAGCACGTTGCAGAACAGCGAGATCTTGTCGCGCATGCCCGGTTCCATGGGCTTTTCGCAGCGGCAGACCAGGATGTCCGGCTGGATTCCGATCTCGCGCAGCTTGCCGACCGAGTGCTGGGTCGGCTTGGTCTTCATCTCGCCCGAGGCCCGCAGATACGGCAGCAGGGTCAAGTGGATGAAGCAGGAATTGTCCGGACCCGCGCGCAGCGCGAATTGGCGGATGGCTTCGAGGAAGGGCAGCGACTCGATGTCGCCGACGGTGCCGCCGATCTCGATCAGCGCCACGTCGGTGCCGGCCTGCGCGCCGAGCTTGATGAGCTCCTGGATGTGGTCGGTGACGTGGGGTACCACCTGCACGGTCCGGCCCAGGTAGTCGCCGCGGCGTTCGCGGCGGATGACTTCGCTGTAGATCGAGCCCGTGGTGGCGTTGCTGTAGCGGTTGATCGAAGCGCCGCTGAAGCGTTCGTAGTGGCCCAGGTCGAGGTCGGTCTCGGCGCCGTCCTCGGTCACGTACACCTCGCCGTGCTGGAACGGCGACATGGTCCCCGGGTCGACGTTGAGGTACGGGTCGAGCTTCTGGATGGAGACCTTGAGGCCGCGCCGTTCGAGCAGCACGGCGATGGAGGCTGCGGTGATGCCCTTGCCGAGCGAGGACACGACGCCGCCGGTCACGAAGATGTACTTGGTCATGTGCGCTGGGACTGCCTGCGGAGAAAGGCGTCGTAGTCGGCGCGGGTGTTGATGCTGGCGAAGGCGTGCGGCCAATCGAGCACGGCGAGATTTTCCCCGTGTTCCAGCAGACGGAGCTGCTCGAGGCCTTCGGCGAGTTCTAGGGGGGTGGGCACGCGGGAGCCGAAGCGTTCGAGCGTCGATCGCGTGAAGGCGTAGACGCCGACGTGTAGCTTAGGCGCCGCGGCGCCGGGTTTCCTTTGATACGGCACGAGCGAGCGTGAGAAATACAGCGCGCGTCCCTGGAGGTCCGCAACCACTTTCACCGCCGCGGGATCGGTCGGATCCAGCTCGTCCGGAAACGGCGCGGCCAGGGTCGCAGCCGTGCCTCCGGCCGCCAGGACGCCGAACAGCGCATCGATCGCTTCGGGTTCGATCTCGGCCTCGTCGCCCTGCACGTTGACGATCCACTGGGCTTCGGGCCGCCGGGCGAGCGCGGCGAGGACCCGGTCGGTGCCCGAGGGCAGGTCCGGGTCGGTGAACTCCACTTCGGCCCCGGCCGCCGCGGCGATCGCCGCCAGTTCGGGACCGTCGACCGCCGCGATCACGCGGGCCGGCACTTGCGCCGCCAGGCAGCGCTCGATCGTGTGCGCGAGCACCGCACGGCCGGATTCGGCGAGGAGCAGCTTGTCGGGGAGGCGGGCCGAGGCCCGGCGCGCCGGGACGACGATCACCGGCTCTCCCGCGGCCGTCACGGTCGGCGCCGCGGGCTGCTCTCGATCCGGGCCTTCTCGTCCTGGAAGTAGTCGGCGCCTTCCGGGTTCTCGATCACCTGGAAGGCCTGGTGGTAGTTGTACATCGCCTGCACGGCGGCCGCGCTCTGCTGGACCAGCTGGACGTGCTCGGGCGAATCCGCGGTGTTGAAGGCCATGAGCCAGCTTTGACCGCCGCGTTCGACCATCACCGAGTTGCGCGCTCCGGGGACCCGTGCCGTGCCGACCCGCGCCGCCGTGAAGAACCCGAGGTCCGTAAGCTGCTTGAGCAAGGCTCCCATGTCGAGGTCGGGAATCACCTTGTAGGTCAGGCTGCTCCGCTCGGCGCTGTAGTATTCGCTCTGCTGGGTGTGGGACTCGTTGAGCACGCCGATGGTCACCCCGGTCCGGTTGTCCTTGAAAGTGACCCGCGCGGGCTGCACTTCGGGAAAAATCCCTTCACCGGCGACCGCAGCGCGGAGTTCGGCATCGGGATTGGCGCCGCCGTAGCCGCCACCGGCCGAACAGGCCAGCGGGAGCGCCGCGAGAGCGGCCAGGAGCAGGGCCGAAGGAGTGCGTTCGAGGAAGGAAGCCATGTATGCCGGTTGATCGCTGCGACTGCGGCCCGACAATCATCTCCCCGGCCGCGCAAGGCCGCAAGACCGATGACCGCGTCCAAGCGTCCGACCTGGCGAAAAGCCGCCGTGTTCGTGTCCGCCATCGCCCTGGTGGGACTGGCGGATCCAAGGCCGACCTATTTCGCCGTGGGCTGCGTGCTGGTTGCGCTGGCCTGGGGGCTGCGGGTGTGGGCTTTCGGTCACTTGGAGAAGAACGTCGTTCTCGTGACCACCGGCCCCTACGCGCACACGCGCAACCCGGCGTATCTCGGATCCTTCGCCGCATTGGTCGGCATCGCGCTCGCCGCCGGCAACCCGGCGACTCTGGCGGGCCGGCTCGTCTGGGGTGTTTCGCTGCTGTTGGCGCTGGCCTTCCTCGGCTACTACATGCCGCGCAAGCTGCGCCGCGAGTATCCGCGGCTCGAGGCCCTGTTCGGAGCTCAGCTCGCGATCCAGGCGCGGGAAGTCCCCGACTTCTTCCCTCGCTTGCGGCCTTGGCGCAGCGGCGACGACCGCCGGTTCTCGCTGCGCCGCGTCGGCGAGAATCACGAATGGGCCTGGGGGCCGGTCTTCGCGCTGGTGATGACCGCGGTCTGGTACGCGCCGCGCTGGTCGCCCCTGCACGGGCTGCTGGGCTAGGCGGAAGTCCGGTGACCGCGGACGAAACGGGACAAGGGGCGGCCGAGCAACGAGTCCTGCTCAGCCGCGGTTCGCGCTGGAAACCCGCCGTCTGGCGCGTCGCGGGTCCCGACTGCGGCCCGGAAGGGGTCTGCGTGGAAAAGAGCGTGGCCGACCTCGCCTGGCTGCCACGCCAGATCGGCCGCTGGCTGATGCGCAGGGAAGTGCGCGCATTGCAGCGTTTGCGCGGTCTGGAGGGCTTTCCGGAGTGCCTCGGCGAACCCACTCATGAGCGGTTCCGCTGCCGGATGCTCGCCGGGACGCCGCTCGACAGGGAGCGCTTCGCGCAAGAAGGTCGCACGACTGCGGATCGACTGCTGGCCGCGGTGGCGGCCATGCACGCGCGCGGAGTCTTCCACCTCGACCTCCGCCAGCGGCAGAATTTGCTCTTGGACGAGGAAGGTGGCGTGGCGGTGGTCGACTTCGGCGCCGCGTTCGCACCGGGTTGGCTCGGGCGCCGGCTCTGGGGCCCCATGCTGGCTTGGATCGACCGCCAGGCGGTGCTCAAACACCTGGCGCGCTACGCCCCGGACGAACTCTCGCCCCACGAGGCGCGCTCGGTCCTGCGCGCCCAGCGTTTGCGCCGTTTGTGGCCGTTCACGCGCCACAATCCGCGCGGCGAAGCGGAAGCGGCGCGGGCCCGCACCGGTGCCGAAACACTTGCGCAACCCCACGCGGGCCCGGATGCGCCAGCCGCGGAGGGCGGCGGCGAAAGTCGGCGCGAGAGCGACGACGCGCGGCACTAGCGGTGGTGCGCGGCTTGTCGCCCGCCGCCACTAGCAGCACATTGCCAGCAAGTCGTTGCAGAAAATATCGCCGTAACCCCATACCAAGTATTGGATTCGCCTCACTCCCCCCATATATTCGCGCCCCGGAGACGGGGGGAACGAATGGGTCGACTGGAAAAACAAATCGTGATCGGAGCCTTGGCGCTCGTGGGCTTCCTGATGGCCGTCGTCGTGTCCAAGGGACTCGACCGCCAGGACCTCAGGGCGGATGAGCGCGGACGGCCCACGAGCTGGGCCGGACCGGGCCCGGAAATCCCTCTGCTCGCGACCGGCTTCGCCGAAGGCGCTCCGGACTCCGGCGGGGGCCGCGCGCTCGGCCTCGCGCCCATGCAAGGCGTCGTTTCGGAAGC